>CAYYTT010000072.1:0-19761 GCA_964474635.1 uncultured Alphaproteobacteria bacterium
GCACTCCCTTGGTAAGGGAGAGGCCAGGAGTTCAAATCTCCTCATGGGCACCATTCCCACCGTCACGTGATAAGCGCGCGTCCGATTGCTCTCGCCACCCGGAGCGCACCATGCGTTACGAACTCCGTGCGTCGTCGTGCGCCGGGCCGGTGCTACGTTTGCTGGCCTGATACAGCCGGCGAACACGCAAAGCCGTGACCAGTAGCAGGACGCCGACGGACAGTCCGTAGGCCGGCCACACATAGGCCCCATGATCGCCCATAGCGAAGAATGTACTCATGTCATGTCTCCCATAGGATCCGGACTCAACCGCCCGGCTTGCCCTTGCCTCTTGTCTAGACCACGAGCCCGGGTCATGTCTGTAGCCCGGGGCGGTGTTTCGGGCCGCGTTTGTCCGAGGCAAATGCCGGGTGGTCGGAGCGGATCGGCGAAACAGCGATAGGGATTTTCACCATGCGTCCAGCAAAACGTAATCGCAGGCTTGTGCTTCTCGCCGCCTGTGCGCTGACCATTGGTGCCGCCGCGGCCTTGAGTTTGTCGGCCCTGCGCGACAACATTTCCTACTTTCTGACCCCGTCCGAAATCACCGACGCTGAGGCGCTGGCCGGGCGCAGCATCAGGCTGGGCGGGCTCGTTGAGACCGGGAGTGTGGATTACGCCGATAACGGAATTGTGCGCTTCGTGGTGACGGATGGAACCGCGTCCCTGCCGGTTCAGTATCAGGGCATCCTTCCCGACCTGTTTCGTGAAGGTCAGGGCGTCATCGCCCAGGGCCAGATCGATTCCGCGGGGCTCTTCTTCGCGTCCGTGATCCTGGCCAAGCACGACGAGACCTATGTTCCCAAGGAACTCAAGGACGGTCTGGAACGCGCCAAGGCGGTGCACGAGGCCGGGCTGTCAGGCTCCGTGGCGCAAGAGCCGGCACCCTGATGTTTTAAATAGGCCGCCAGTCGTCTTATCGGGCCGCCAGTGTTGGTCATTGCAATAAATGACGCGGGAAAAGCGCGCCTTGATCGTGCGCGATTTGTATAGTCTCCATTACCAAGTTTGCTCATCAACAGCCCTCCAGACTGTCGCAGGATCTGAGCGTATGCGTGTACCTTTACCGGTCATGCTGGATTCAAGCCGACTTTCTCCGATGTTGTTTTGCTGAAAAAAAATTTTTACGCCTTTTCGTCTTCAGCAACAGCTTCTTTACAATTCAGAAAACTAACACCATTGCAGTGTTCTGGGCAAAAATACTCGTTTTGGTCATGCACCGGAACACTCGGCAGTTCGCCTGGCCCACGGGCTGGGAAAACCTGGTTGGACGCAGCACGGTCTTTCCATTATAGCTTGCAGCAAATTAGATAAGCGCATCCCAATAGTCGTTTTTTGCGACCGAAAAGTGCAGACAAGAAGTATCTGCACAACCGCTGTATGCGGTTCCACATCTATTGTTCAGTGATCGATTGCTCCGGTTTTGGTGCCCCGGTTTTGGGCAAGCCGAACCGGCAGTCGATACGGCGGGGAAATCAGGGCTGCGCAAAGCATCCTGATACGGAGTTTTAAGATGCATCTGAGCCGACTAATCTATGCCAGTGAGCGCGTGATGGACGAGAAACTCGATCTGATGGGGCTGCTGCAAAATTGCGTTGAAAACAATCGAAAAAAAGCCGTCACCGGAATGCTCTGGTATGACGGGCGTCACTTCATTCAGTGTTTGGAAGGCGCGCGCGGCGCGATCAGTGCTCTGTACTCCCACATCGCAAGTGACCCGCGTCACAAGGATGTTGGCCTGATCAGCTTCAGTGACATTGAAAAGCGCGAGTTCGAGCAATGGGCCATGGGCCTTGCCTATGACGGGGGCGACGGTCAGAACACCGTGAAGCACTTGCGCTACTCTCCGACGGAAAAACTCGATCCCTCGATCATGTCGGCGAACAGCATTTTCGAATTGCTGAAGGAATGCCGCGACGATCTGTGAGTGTGGGGCGCTGCGGACATGTGAAGGCCGTCGCTCCATCGGGGTGCCCCTGAAGCGGTCAAACGCCGCCATTTTCCTTCATTTGGTCCCGCGATCCCCCGCCCATCCCCCCTCTGCGCCGCGCCATGGGGTCCCTCTGCCCAAGAAGGTTTTGGCGCATCGGCCCAGGTTGATTTAAAGCAATGGGCGGATGCGGTGCCGAAAGGCTGCGTCGCACTCGCACGCTCGGCCGCTACGGCCGTGCGCGCCAGCGAACAGGCGCCTTTTGCGCTGCCGCAAGGGTTTGGGACGCATCACGCGTCTTTTCACGATCACGAACACGATGAGGGAGGCCCCGGTGGAGGTCATTCTCGACACAACTGAAGTGACACTCGAGGGATTGTACCGCCGGCTCAAAAAGCTCTCCGAACGCGGCTACGGCACCTGGATCACGGCCCCGTTTCAGCCGGGCGAAGCGTTGGAGGACGGCCTGGAACGGCTGTTCCTGGATCGCCGGTCGATCTGTTTCGTGCGCATTCCCCACGACAAAGGCGCCATGGATGTTCTCGCGCATTTGTCCGAGGAGGGACACGACCAGCTTCCCGACACGATCGATACGATGCTGCTGGCCGCGCGCGACCCGGATCTGCAGATGCCGGACGAGTTCCATCCCATTCTCGCCGACCCCGACGAGGCCGGCCGTATTCTGATGGGTCCGGGGCTCGAATTGCCCCACCAGTTGCCTCAGAGCCGGGCGAATGGGGGCAATGGCGCCCTCGCGGGCCCGCCCGGCGACACAGTGCGGGTCGATCCCGCCCCCATGCCAACGGACCGGGTCGCCGTTGACGAGGCGCCGCCCCAACCCCATCCGATGGGCATCGGGGCCGAACAACGCGGCGGCACTCCGGCGCCGGCCACGTCCAGCGCCTCCGACACGCGCAAGGGTTATGAGAACCTGGAGGAGACACCTTATGTCCTGTCCGATGAGCCCTACCGGACGTACCAGGACCAGTTCAATAGCGGGCCACTCGGTGCACTGAGCGAACAGGCGGCACGCCGATCACGGCTCGTTGCACGCGCGATCGCCGGCCTTGCCCTGCTTGTTCTGCTGGCCGCCGTCTCCGTTTGGTGGACCGATCAGCAACAACAGGAAGCCATGGAACGCCGCCTGGCCGCGAGCGATGACGCAGGCGCGGGCTCTGCTGCGGATACGGACGATCCATCGAAAGAGCCCGGGACACGGGATGGCGGATCTGAAAACGATCCGGATGCGGCGCAAGGTGAGAGCGGCACGGCGGGGGAGACCGCCAGTCAGCCGGCGGGCGCGCCAGAGGAACGTGGGGTCCCGGCCTCCGACATGCGTGTTGTCGATAACACGGCGGCGCCGGCGGCATCGCCCGCTGCTTCGGCCGAAGAGACCGCGAACGGCCGCGATCCGGCGGCAACTTCGGCGGCACGGCCCACATCGCGGCGTGATCTGACCGCCACACCGCCCGTGACCGACGAGACGGATCCGGTGCAGGCGGCGGCCGCGCCCCGCCTGGCCGAGGCGACCACGCCAGACGCGGCGCGGCAACCGGATCTCGCGCCGCAAAGCCAAGACACTGGGGCCCCAGACAGTGGAACCCAAAACACAGTCGCCCAAAACACAGTCGTCCAAGACACTGTGAACAGCGCGGGCGCGCCGAGGGGCCAATCCGCGCAAGAGGCCACGCCGGCACGGGCGGATCCCGACCTGGACCGCGCCGCCCCCCCTACACGGACCGCTGCCGCCGACCCGGCCGATGCCGAATTTGGAGACGGCCAAGAGGCCGGCGCCGGTGATGACACCGATCTTGCCGATGCGGGGCGTCCGCTCGATCTGCGCGAGGCGGCCCGGGCCAACGCGCCTCCCCAGACGCCGATTCGCACGGCGGCGCTGACCACGGGACGGCGCCAACGCGCCGGATCCTATATGGCGACGCGGGCCATGGGCGTTCATGCCTGCCCGGCGGCCGACTGCGTCCGCGTGGCCGGACTGGCCCCCGGGGAGCGTCTGCGGGTCACCGAGCCCTTCACCGATAATGGCTGGGCCTCCGTCCAACTGGCCGCTGGTGGGCGCTCCGGCTTCGTGCCGGGCGCCTTCCTGGAGCGCCCCGGCCAGGCTTCGGCCCGGGCGCCCAGTCCGGCGGCCGCCGTGACTCAGGACTGCTCGTCCTGTCCCCCGCTCGTTCTGGTCGGCCTTCCCGATCGCTCCAGCGTTCTTGTGAGCAAGGCTCCCATCAGCCGGGCCGACTGGTGGTCTTGCGTGCGCGATGCCATTTGTCCGGCCAAGGGGGCCGCGCCCCAGTCTGCCTCGGAACGGGCCAGTCCGGTTGAGGGTCTGACGGCGCGCGATGCCTCCGCGTACGCCACATGGCTGTCGGGCAAGGCCGGCCGCCGGTACCGCGTGGCCCCGTCGGACACCATTCGTGCCGCCATTTCAGGATCCACGGGCGCGACCGGTGGGCTTAGCGGCATGCGTGTGGTACGGGACCTCTGAGGTCGGCTGTAGAGCCAAGGCGGAGTGGCAAGGGGATCCCATGGGTGTGTTACTGGACATGGACAAATTGGACCTGGAAGCCTTGCGCGGCCGGGTTGCGACCCTGTCCGCGGAAGGCCACGGAACCTGGATCACCTTGCCCTTGGGATCGGCCGCGAATCGCTCCGACGCGCTGACCCAGGCCTTTGCGCAGCCACGCGGCGTGTGCGTGGTGGTGCTTGAAGCCGAAGCAGCCTCGGACGACGGGACACCCGGACCGATCCAGGACCCACGCGAAGTGCTCGCGCAGCTTCAGGACATGAGCGAGCAGGATCTGGGCGGCCCCGTCGATCTGGTGCTCATGGCGAGCCCGGTGAATCTGACCGACCTGCCGGACGGTTATCACCGCCTGACCCTGGACGACTTCGATGCGCCGGCCGCCATGTTGGCGATTCTGGGCGGCGCGCCGGCTGAGAAGGATCACCATCAAGGGCCAACCGTCGATGCGCGCGACCTCGTGGCCGGACAGCGGTCCAAGGCGCGGGCTGCGCCGGAAGAGCGCCGGACGGCCTGGCGCATAGAGCCCGTCGATGATTCCAAGCCCTGGTTGCAGCCTGGCGCGCTCGCCGGTGTCCTGGCCGTGCTCGCCTGCCTCGCCGGGGTCGGCTATTTCCTGTTCGACAATGTGAACAGCGGGGCCTCGTCCTTGCCGGTGCCGACCGCGCAGGACGCGACGGATGCAGAGCGCCGGGCACCGGCGGCCACTGACCGTCCGGGCACCGACCCACGCGTGCCTGGGGGGCTGACCCCGGACACATCCTATGCCCGCCAGGCTTTGCGCCTCCACGAGGCGCCGGACGCCACGAGCCAACGGGTCGCGTTTGCCTCGGCCGGTGACGCCGTGACCCGTCTTGGTGACGCCGATCCCACGGGCTGGAGCCGGGTCGTTCTCTCAGACGGGACGGAAGGGTTTGTTTTTACGCCGCTCCTGTCTCCCTTGCCGGTCTCGACCGGTCCGGACGAGGGGCTTATGCAGGTGCAGGATGGTCCGAACACGCCGCCAATGGTGCTGATCGGCGCCCTCTACGGGCGAATCGGAAGCACGGCGGACGACCCCGGCCACCGCGCCAGTGAAGCGCCTGCGCGTCTTATCAGACTGTCCACCCCGCGCCTTGCCGGCGCCCATGAAGTGACGCGCAAGGAATGGCGGGCCTGCGTCGATGCGGGCGTATGCCATGCGCTGCCGCCCCAGCCGCGACCGGAATTGTCCGACGCGCCGGCCAGCGGCATGACCTGGACGGCGGCCCAGACCTATGTGGCGTGGCTCAGCCGCTCCACCGGGCGCCGTTATCGCCTGCCCTCGGAGGCCGAATGGGAACTGGCAGCCAGCGCGGGTGCGCGCACGCCCTTTTCCTTTGGCGACCGGATTTCCATGGTGCAGGCCAGTTTCGCGGCCGACCAACCTTCCGATCTCAGCTATACGGGCCGGGGCGCCGACGCGCCGGAACGGGTCGGGCGTCATACCCGCAACAGCCTCGGGCTGACCGATATGCATGGCAATGTCGCCGAGTGGACGGCCGATTGCTGGCAACCCAGCCACGAAAACCGCGCCGAGGACGGAAGTCCACTTGCGTTGCCCGACTGCGCGGTGCGGGCCGTGCGCGGCGGGTCCTGGCGCAGTCCCGCGCGCGACATCCGGTCGGCGGCCCGATTCGGTCAGCCTGCCACCGAGGGTTCAGTGACGATCGGGTTTCGCGTTTTCAGGGAATTATGACGCATTGACCCTGTCACAAAGCCGTCTTGAAGCCTGATTCGGGGCGCAAATGGCCGAAAATCTTACGAAATCGGGTAGAATTCACGCCCAACAGCCTAGAGACCTCCTGCGGATTTGATTATTGTTTGGCGTCGTCGGTGATGTGGTGTAAGCCAAACCGCGAGACAGGTGCGACCGTGTCCGCTGTCCTCTTTGGGGGGCGAACGGCAGCGGGCTCACCTCTTTTCCAACCTGAACCGAAGTAGAGGGTTCTTATTATGAACAAGACTGTGCGTACGTCCGCCGTTGTTCTCGGTCTGGCCCTGGCTCTGGGCGCTTGTAAGTCCCTGAGCGAGGAAGATCGTGCATTCCTGCAGCAGGCCCGTAACGACGCTCGTTCGGCTGCCGATCAATCCGCTCGCAGCGCTTCCAACGCTGAAGACGCCGCTCGCCGCGCTGAAGCTGCTGCCACGCGCGCCGAAGAAGCTGCTTCGCGCGCCGAAGCGATCTTCAACCGCACGCTGCGGAAGTGATCAGACCGACTTTCGGTCTGTCGAAATCGGCCTGCCCAATCTGGGCAGGCCTTTTTTATTGCTCCGTTCACGCGCGCTGAACCTAGTGGTTCGAATCTGACGTTTCGAACCACTAGGTTTTTTGTTGATGGATCAACTTATCCAGACATTTGAAGGGCTTATCCATTGCCTCACCTCGACCTGTCGGGCTTCAAATGTCTGGGTCGATCCACTAGAGCCGGCCACGCGGGCCCAACCGAGTGGTCGCATCACACGCTTTCCACTGGTGCCAAAATCAATCAATTCTCTTCTGCCGGGTCCTTTTCCCCGCTTGTCGCCGCGCGCACGCTCCCATACCGTCCGCCTCAAGCGTGGGCGCCTCAAGCGCCGAGCAATTGATCCGCACCGCGCACAAAACCGCGACCACAGCCCAGCGCCGTTGCCCCGCCCCGCGCGGAAGCAGGACCGAGCAGGGTCGCGACGGGCACGGGTTGATTCGGACTTGTCGACCGCTGCTCTTACCGTTTTGAGAATTTGGAGAGTAAACACCGTGTCCCAGACAATCAGCCACCACTCCGCCCTGATCTACCTCATGGTCCTGGTGTCGGCGGCCGATGCCAATATGAGCGACAAGGAGATGCGCACGATTGGTGAAATCGTGAAGCGCTTTCCGGTTTTCACCGGTTTCGATTGCGAGCGCCTCGTGCCCGTCGCCGAGGAATGCGGAGCGATCATGGCCGAGGAAAACGGGGGCCTGCAGGCCGTTCTCGGCCTCGCTCGGGAAGCCATCCCGCCGCATTTGACGGAAACGGCCTACGCCATCGCGGTCGAAGTGGCGACGGCTGACAATAGCTGTGGACAAGAAGTCCTGAGGGTCCTGGAACTCATCCGGCAGACCCTGAACATCGATCTGTTGTACGCCGGCGCCATCGAACGCAGTGCGCGCGCCCGTCACATGACCATCTAACGCGGCGCACCAGGCGCTACGGCACGCTATTGTCTCGTCAATTCAGATGACTGGCGAGTGGTTAAGGTGAGCCATACCGCGCCGCATCCAAACCCTTGAAGGCGGACAGCGAACCGAAGGCCCCTGTCTGAGCCGGAGGACCCCTTGCCAGAGACATTCGTCAACAACGGCACCGACGTCCGCTTCGCCGCGTTCATACTCTTCCTGTCCCTGGCGGCCATCCTTGAGATCCTGTGGCCGCGCCGCGCCCTGGTGGCCGATCGGGGACGCCGGTGGATGACGAATTTTGCGCTCCTCGTGGTGGGTATCGTTCTGCTGCGTGTCTGCCAGCCGCTGGTCACGGTCGCGGCGGCCGAATGGGTTGGCGGAGCCGGGGGGGTTGGCGGAGCGGGAGACGGTCTGCTGGGGCTCAGCCAGTTTCCTCTATGGGCCGAATTGATCGCGGGGCTCGTCATTTTGGATGCCACCGTATTCGGCCTCCATGTGCTGATGCATCATGTGCCGCCCCTGTGGCGCCTCCATGCGGTGCACCATTCGGACCGGGATGTGGATCTGACGACGGCCCTGCGCATTCACCCCTTGGAGCTGCTGTTCACGATGACGGGCAAGATCCTGGTGATCCTCGTCTTTGGCATCGATCCTGCGGCCGTCATCCTGTTTGAGATCGCGCTGAGCGGTGCGGTTTTGGTTCATCACGGGAACCTGAAGGTCCCGAGGGCCCTCGACGCGGCCTTGCGCACGGTGTTCGTGACACCGGACATGCACCGGATTCACCACTCCGTCGATCCGGCGGAGAGGAACCGCAATTACGGCTTCTGCCTGTCCATTTGGGACCGGATTTTCAGGACCTACCAGCACCGCCCGAAGCACGGGCAAACCGGCATGACGGTTGGCTTGCCGAGCCACCAGAGCCCGGAGGCGGCCGGCTTCGTCTCGGCCATGGCGCTGCCTTTCCGTAAGTGGCCCGGCCCCACCTGAAGATCCATCGCACGACGCCTGCACGGGTGCGCAGGACACCCCCAAGCCTGCCCCTTGACCTGTCCCTTGGGCCTGCCCCCCTGGTATGTCCTTGGATGGCTTGACGGGCTGGCGCGAACAGGGCGTCCTGGCCACGGACCGATTTGGCGTTATGCTGCGCGCACGCCGCCTCCAGAGGGGATCAGGGCTGTGAAGACGCTTTACCTGCTGCGCCATGCGAAATCCTCCTGGCATGATCCGGGCATCAATGATTTTGAGCGTCCCTTGAACCCCAGGGGCCTGCGCAATGCGCCTTTGATTGGCAGCTACATGGCCGAGCACGCCTATATGCCGGAGGTGATTTTGTGCTCCGCCGCGCGCCGGACCCTCGAAACCCTCTCCCTCGTGAAGCCTTTTCTCGGGCTGACCGTGCCGACCCTGATCCAGGACGGGCTTTATCTTGCGTCGGCGCGCATGCTGCTCGAGGCCGTCAATGAGATCGACGACAGTTTCGGGTCCGCCCTGGTGATCGCCCACAATCCGGGCCTGGAGGATTTGTGCCGCCTGCTTGCCGACGCGGGTCAATCGAGCACGCCAATCCCGGACACCATGCCCACGGCCGGCCTTGCGGTCTTCAAATGCGACGCAGGCCAATGGCAGGACATCGAAGAGGGCCACTCGCGCCTCGTCGACATCGTGACGCCGCGCCATATCGACCCGGCCATGGAAGACTGACGTTCGCAACGACCGGCCAGCCCGCGTGGCCGCCCGGCGAAACGCCCTTCCCCTGACAGCCACCGGCCCTATGCTCTGAGCATGCCTTTGACCCTCACGGCCCTGAGCGACCTCAGAGCGCTCCCCTTCGACACCATCATCGACGTGCGTTCCCCGGCGGAATTCGCCGAGGATCACGTGCCCGGTGCCATCAATCTGCCGGTCCTGTCCAATGAGGAACGGGCCCATGTGGGCACCGTTTACACCCAGGTCGACCCGTTTCAGGCCCGCAAGATCGGCGCGGCCCTCGTTTCGCGCAATGCCGCCCGGCATCTGGAGGGCCCGCTTGCCGACAAGGACGGGGCCTGGCGCCCCCTGGTCTATTGCTGGCGCGGTGGGCAAAGGTCGGGCTCATTCGCGATCATCCTGAAGCAGGTGGGCTGGCGCGCCGAGACCGTGGCGGGCGGCTACAAGAGCTACCGGCGCCTGGTGGTGAGCGAGACCTACGACACGCCCTTGCGCCATCGTTTTGTTCTCCTCGACGGCAACACCGGCACGGCCAAGACCGATTTCCTGAAGACCCTCGCCGCGCGCGGACACCAGGTGCTCGATCTGGAGGGGCTTGCCCGCCATCGCGGATCGCTGTTCGGCGCCATGGCCGAGCCCCAACCCTCCCAGAAAGCCTTCGACAGCGCCATCGCCTGGACTTTGAGCGGTTTCGACCCGGCCCGCCCGGTCATCGCCGAGGCGGAATCGAGCAAGATCGGCGACCGGCTCGTCCCGCCGTCGGTCTGGGCGGCCATGGGCGAGGCCCCGCGCGTGCGCCTGTCCGCCCCTTTGGAGGAACGGGCGCGCTATCTGGTCCGGGCCTACAGGGATCTGATCGAGCAACCCGACACGCTCCGGACGGTGATCGAAAACCTCAAACAGGCCCATGGGAGCGAGACCGTGGCACGTTGGCTCGCCCAGGTGGATGAGGGGGCCTATGAGGATCTCGCCCATGGCCTCATGACGGTCCATTATGATCCGCGCTACGCCAAATGGCGCCAGAGGAACGGAACCCGAATGCTCGATCTGCGCCTGGAGCGGCTCGATGAGGAAGGGATCGACCTCGGCGCGGCCAAGATCGAAAGGGCGCTTGCCACACTCGATCAAGGCCGGCCCCCCATCGCGCCAGCAGATCAAGGTCCCGGCAGTCGGCAAACGGATAAAAAGTCAATGCACCACCCCTCGCGGTCGTCCGGCCCCAAAGTCCAGACCGCCTGACACGAAATAGAGTATGATGTACCGGGACGACCGGGACGCGGTCACGCCGATGTTCAGGCGGCTTGGTGCGGATTGATCGTTACACTGACCGCCAAAAGCTTGGCCCGCTTGGCCTTTTATGTGCATAATTCCTATACGGCATCGATCCGCGGCGGGCCCTCCATGATGGTCCCGATCCGCGATGCCGCGGTGTCGCCGCCCCCGTGAAGGGCATCAAGACAGGCCGCGGCATTGTCCGCTGGAACAGCCGCCAGGAGCCCCCCCGCCGTCTGAGGATCGAACAGGAGGGGTGCGCGCGGATCATCCGGGACATTCACGGGCAACGGCAAAACCCGATTGGCCTCATACAGGGTGGAGCGCACACCGGCGCGGGCCAGCGCCTGCGCACCGGGAAGAAAGGGAACCGCCGCAAGGTCCACGCGCGCCGCAAGACCCTCGGCCCTGATCATCGTCGACAGATGTCCCGCAAGGCCGAACCCGGTGACATCCGTCATGGCGTGCGCGCCGAAGCGGCGCAGGATCCCGGCCGCACACGCCTGAGGCCGAGCCATGGCGCCCAGCGCGAAGGCCACGTCCGCGCCCCGTGCGAGGGTCGCCATTTCCCCGGCGAGAACCGTTCCCGTTCCGATGGCCTTGGTGAGAAGCATCGCGTCACCGGGCTGCGCGCCGGCCACACGCACCGGCGCATCGGTCAGGCCGGTGACCGTGAACCCGATGGTGAGTTCGGCGCCCAAACTGGTGTGCCCGCCCACGATCCGGGCCCCTGCCGCCGACAGCACCTCCTGCGCACCGGCCATGATTTCTTGCAAGGTCCGATCCTGGAGCGGTTCACTCATCCGGGGCAGGATCACCTGCACAAGGGCAACCTGGGGGACCGCGCCCATGGCCCAGATGTCGCCCAGGGCATGAACGGCCGCGATGCGGGCCAATGAAAAGGGATCATCCGTGAAGGCGCGCAGGTGATCCGTCGTCAGAATCTGGGTTGCCTCACCCACACGGATCACGGCCGCGTCATCGCCTGCCCCTTGCAGCACGTCCGCATCTTCCTGCGTGCCAAGACCGGCCAGGGCCCGCCGCAAGGGGGCGTCCCCCACCTTTGCCCCGCAACCGGCGCACAGGGGCCGGCCATCGCCGAGTACTTCGTCCACGCCGTCCGCGCGTTCGGCGGGGCGTTTCGGGGCTGCCATGGCGGGCAGAGCCGTGAGTTTCGTCATGAAGTCGCGATCGATGCGATCCTTCAGGGCCCAGAGAGACCGCCCCGACAGGCTGAGGCCGCCCCGGTCGGCCAGGGCCGCCTTGTCGCCAAGGGATATGAGCTTCAAGTAGTCTTTTTGCGGATGATAAGGCTTGAACCGCCTGTTCCCGGTCAGGCGAGCGCGCAGGTTCTGATATAAAATCGGGGCCTGGCGCACGGCGAAGACACCGGCCTTCGGGCGGGGCGCGTGGGCCAGATGCGCGCAGTCTCCGACGGCAAAAAGGTCCGGATCCTGCGGACTGGACAAGTTTGGGCCGACGGTCACGAAACCATCCGTCAGGGGAAGACCGGTTTTTTGCAGCCAGTCATGGGGCCGCGCGCCCGCCGCGCCGATCACCACATCGGCCTCGACCCGCTCGCCGCCGCTTAAAACGACGCCCTGCCCGTCCACCCGCTCCACCAAAGCCGGGGCAAGCACCTCGATCCCCAGGCCCGCAAGGCGCGCCAGGAGGTGACGCCGGGTCCGCCGCCCCAGGCCCCGCAGCGGCTGATCCGCCTCGATCAGGGTGACGCGCACGGCCCGCTCGCCCAAGGCCGATGGTTCCAGCGCCTTGAGACGGTGGTGCAGGGCCATGGCGAGTTCCGTGCCCGCCACACCTGCGCCGATCACCGCCACGGACGGGCGGGCCGTGCCGGCGGCCACCTCGCCGACAAAGGCCGTCCAGCGGTCAGCCAGACGATCAAGCGGCTTGGCTGGCACACCATGATCGGCAAAACCCGGGATCGTCGGCAAATCCGACGTGATCCCCACATCCAGGGAGGCGACGTCATAGGCCACGGGTGGGCGCCCCGCCACGTGGATCTGCTTTGCGTGCCGGTCGATCCCCTCCGCACGCCCCAGAATGAGCCGCGCGCCGGCAAAGCGGCACAGACGCACCAGATCGATGTCGAGTTCCGCGCGCCCATAATGACCGGCCAGGTGACCGGGCAGCATGCCCGTATAGGGCGCCGTCGGCCCGGGATTGATGACCGTCACGCGCGCGCCGGCGAGCGGCGCCATGCCCCAGCGGCGCAGCACCAAAGCATGGGCATGGCCGCCGCCGACAAGGACAAGATCACGGGTCAGGGGAACAGGGCTGGGCAGCACGGCGGTGGGTCCTTATGCATGGGCGGCAACCGGCTCAGCACGCAGGAAGACCAGCCATGACCGACGTGACCTTCAAAAATGCCCGGTTCGATCCGGACATAACCCCCTTCCACGACCTCGCCAAGGGCATGGCACAGGCCTTCGGCTACACCGCGGACCTTGCCCTCGACCGTCAACTGGCCCAGCTGGCGCGCCTTCGGGTGGCACAGCTCAATCGCTGTTCCTATTGCCTCATCCTTCACAGCAAGACCGCCCGTGAGGCCGGCATTCCCGATGCCAAGATCGATGGCCTGGCCAGCTGGTGGGAGAGCCGGCTCTTCAGCGACGCCGAAATGGTGGCGCTCGCCTACACGGAAGCGCTCACGCAGGGCAATCGCCCCGGTTTCCAGGCCATTCACGATCGCGCCGGCTTCCATTTTTCCGAGCAGGAAATCGCCGAACTTGCGGCCGTGATCATCAACATGAATGTCTGGACGAGGCTGAAGCTGGCCCAGGGCGCCGTTCCGGTGGCGCAGGCGTAAGCCTGGCAAGAGGGCCGAGCCTTGCCATGGCCGGCCCTGTCATGGTGGCCTTAGGCGGCGGGCAACAGGAGGACAGGCGAGCCATGGCCAGCGACATGATTGACTTCAACCCGGCTGCGGCCGCGATCATCGACGCAACCTATTTGACGCCGGACGTGGTCAACCAGCGTCTGCGCGTGCTCGAAACGCTGGCCTTGCGCCCGGGGGACCGCGTGGTCGATATCGGGGCCGGGACAGGGCTGATGGCCTATGACATGGCGAAAATCGTGGGCCCGGCCGGCAGCGTTCTCGGGGCCGACCTGTCGGAGGCCATGTTGACCCTCGCGCGGGAGCGCTGCGCCGGCTTGCCCCAGGCCCGCTTTGAGGGGGCCGACGCCTGCGCCCTGCCCCTTGCCAATGACAGCATCGACGCGGCGGTGTCCATGCAGGTTCACGAATATGTGGCGGACACGGCAAAGGCCCTTGGCGAAATTTTCCGTATCCTGCGTCCGGGTGGCCGGGTCAGCATCCTCGACACGGCCTGGGACAGTGTCGTGTGGCATACTGACGATCAAGAAACGACCGAGCGCTTGTTGAAGACCTGGGAGCGCCACTGTCCGCACCCGAACCTGCCCAAGGTGCTGGGCACGGACCTTCGTGCGGCGGGCTTTCACGTCGGCCGGGTGGAAGCGATCCCCCTTCTCAATGCCAGCCCGAGCGAGCACGCCTATTCGGCGGCCCTGCCCGTGTTTCTGTCAGGATACTGCGTGGGCAAGGACGGCATCACCCAGGACGACATGGACCGCTGGCTCGCCGGTCTGCGCGCCGTGGCCGAGCGCGGCGAATGGTTCTTCAGCCTCAATCGCTATGTCTTCACCGCCATCAAACCCTGACCCTCGTTTCGCGCCCCACCACGCCGTCCCTTGGGGCACAGTCCGAACCTTTGAAACCGGTGGGAGGGATCCGTCATGCCCCTTGGAAAGCTGATTTGGACCGCGTTGAGGCTCATGTTCCTGGCGGCGCTGGTCTCCTTTGCGGTACTGGCCTGGCCGGTCTATCAATTCGAGGCCCATCAGGGCGACGCACCGATGCTGCCCTTCGGCTGGGTCGACATGCCGGAGGGGGCCGCACCCCAAACCCAAGACGTCCTCGATCCGAATTTTTCCGAGGCTGGCGTGCGGGCCCTCAAGGCCATGGCGACCTGGCGCGCGGATATCGGCGCACCGGCCCTCTCGGCGGCCATTGGTCATAAGGGACAAATTGTCTGGCGCGGCGCGGTGGGCTGGGCTGATCTTGGGGCCAAGCGCGCGGCCACGCCCGACACACAATTCCGCATCGGGAGCACCTCGAAGGCGGTGACGGCGACCGCCCTCGCCCGCCTGGTGGATCGGGGGGTCCTGGATCTCGACGTTCCCATCGGCACCTATCTCGGTCCCCTGCCCAATGCGGCCTGGCAGCCCATTACCCCGCGCATGCTCGCCTCGCACATGGCCGGCATCCCCCACTACAAGGAAAACGGCGACTGGGTTGGCCTTTACCGGAGCGTGGCGCTCGGAACCCACTACGACACGGTGCGCAGTGCCCTTGACGTGTTCGATGAGAGCCCGCTGCTCTTCGAGCCGGGCACGGATTTTCATTACTCGACGCTTGGTACGGTTTTGCTGGGCGCCGCCATGGGCGCGGCGGACGGCACGTCCTATCGCGAGTTGATCTCGCGGGAAGTCCTGGAGCCCGCCGGAATGACGGCGACGATCGTGGCCCCGCGCCATGCGCCCCGAAGCTCCCAGCTTGCCCAGTTTTACCATCGCAAGGACGGGCAGTACCGGGTTTGGCGGCCCGTGGATCTGAGCCATCGCCTGCCGGGCGGCGGCTTTGCCTCGACTCCGTCGGATCTTGTCCGCATGGGTCTCAAACAGCTTGATGACGCCTACATCTCTCCGGAGACCCGGAAGGCCTTCTGGACACCGCAAACCCTCTCATCCGGCGAAGTCAACGAACAGGACTACGCGATCGGCTGGCGCTGGCGGGAATGGGACGTGGAGGGCGTCGGGATCGCACGCAATGCCAATCATGGCGGCGTGAGCCGGGGCTCCCAATGCTGGCTGCTGATCTTTCCCGACTTCGACCTCGTGTTGGCCTTCACCATGAATGGCCGTACGGACCAATTCGGGACCTTCGGCGGCCTTTACGCGCCGCTGCTGCAGGCCTTCGTACCCGCGACCCGGAACGCCCCGGTACCGGACGGCCGGGACACCTCCCTGTGACGGCAAGGACACCGCCATGCGCATCCTTCGAACCCTGATCCTCATTCTGCTGGGCGGGATTGTGGCCTTTTGCGGCTTTCGCGTTTGGCAGGAGGGAACCTATGGCGAGGGCCCGCGCGACACTTCCGGCGCCGTGACCGGGCCTGCGCGTGAAATTGCCTTCGTGGCCAATGCGGTCGGCGGCACCATCAGCCTTGTCGACGTCGCCGCCGCCGAGGTGATCGCCAGCCTGAATGTGATCGTCGACGGCCCCCATGTCGGCCCGTTCCGCGATCCCCTGCAGTCCTTCGCGCAAGGCGCGGTGGAGGCGCGCGGCGGGCTTAATTACGCCCAGGACACGGATCTGTCGCGGGACGGCACTGTGCTCTATGTGGCGCGCGGCTTCCTTGGCGATGTGGCGGCCTTCGATCTCGCCACCGGCCAAATCTTGTGGCGCACACCCATCGCCGGCATCCGCGCCGACCATATGGACATCGCGCCGGACGGGCGGCGGCTCTATGTGTCGGCCCTCATTCGCGGCGGAAATGTCGTCCAGGTTCTGGACGCCGCGACGGGGCGTATCCTCGGCGCCGTCCAGGCGGGCCAATGGCCCCACGACGTCCATGTGTCCGGCGACGGCGGCGCGGTTTACGTGGCAAGCCTCGGAGACATGCAACTTCCCGAGGCCGAGCGGGGCCGGGCCGAGGACGCCTATCTGCTGACCCGTGCCGCCACGGCCACCCTTGAGGTGACCCGAACGCACAGCTTCGAAGCCGGCATCCGCCCCTTCCAGATCACCCGCGACGGGCGGACCGTTTTTGCGCAAATGTCCAACAGCCACGCCATCGTGAAACGCGATCTGACGACGGACGAGCCCCTCGGGCGCGTCGACCTGCCGGTCGCGGAGGGGGTCACGGAAGCCGACTGGGATTTCGAAGCCCCGCACCACGGCCTCGCCCTGTCCGCGGATGAGGCGACCTTATGCGCGGCGGGGCGCGCCTCGGACTATGCCGCCCTGGTGCGCGGTGCGGATTTATCCGTGATCGCCGTTGTGCCCGTGGGCGATGCGCCGAGTTGGTCGGCCTTTGCGCAAGGCGGACGCGTGTGTCTGCTGGCGAACAATCGCAGCGATGACCTCTCCATCGTGGCGCTGCCGGGCGCGGATGGGTTACAGGCCCAGGAGACCCACCGCATCGCCCTTGGCCGGGGGCCCAAACACATCACCGTCGGCCTGGTGCCCGAAGCGGTCTTGGCGGCGCTGGCCCGGCCGCGCTGACGCAGCGGGCGAGAACTGCTGATCACGCCCAGTCCGGCGCGGGACCCTAACGCGCCTCTCGGGCGGCCTCCACGGCACGCAGGAACCGGCGGGCCTTGTAGACCCGCACCGTGAGCGTGCCGGCGGCGGTTTCGAAATCGACGATGCGCGTCAGGACGCCGAAGCGGTCCCGGACCGCCACCACGTCCTCAAGCCGCAGGGCGATGATCTCCACATCCCGGTGTACGGCACGGTTCATGGCATTGGGCAGGAACATGACCCGGTGGCTTGTCAGGCCCACCCGGCCCCCAACCCAAAGCCCGCCGGTGAGGGACCGGATCGCCTCGAAACTCAGCGCGGCCGCCTCCGCGGCGCCGAGCGCCTTGAGGACGAGGCCGGCCATGTCATCGATCTCAGCGTCGGTGATGCAAGCGTTGCAGACCTGCACGCGGATAAGCCGCTCCCCCGGAAAACCGGAGGTGAGGAACGCCGTTTCGGCCTCGTCCGGTTGCCCGCGCAGGGCAGCGACCAGTGAGATACCACCCAGAACGACCACCAGAGGACCCAGAAAGACAAGAAGGGCGTAGAGCAGCGTTTCCATCGCGTCACCCGATCACAGAACCTGTTGCACCGCCCAAAATAAAAGCGCCCGGGACGGGCGCTTGCAAACAACGGGGATGGGGCAACGGGGATGGGGCAACCGCGATGGGGCCCTTAAGCTCGTTCAGGACGTCAGCTCGCCGCGCTGGCGCCGCTGGATAAGGTCTTCGGCCTGGCCTGTCAGCGGGTTCAGGCGAACCGTCACGGTCTGCTCAGCCTCGCTCACTTCGGCCGGCGCCATGACCACTTCGAATTCATTGTAAGCCGTCTGACGCACTGCCGTGGGCATCTGGCTGGCGTCGGAGCGGAAGACCGTGCGCAGCAGGCTGAAATCGTCGCGACGGCCCATGCGCACTTCGTATTCGGCGCTCGCCATGTAGGCGCAGCGGCGCTCCACGATGCGGTAGCGATAGCGATCATCGGCGCTATCGCCGTCGTTCAGAACCTGCTCCGTGCAAGTGTCGGCCCGCCCGTCGGAGACCGAGTAAACCAGCACCAGAGGCGCGGCCACACCGGTCACGAGAAAGAACGCGGCAAGGCCCTGGTTCAGGCCACGCGTCAGCGCGACCAGGGGCATGAGGATGCTCAGCCAAATGGCGGCGCCGGCGAACAAGGCCGAGAGGCTAACTGGCAAAAAATCGAACATGTCCCAATCCCTTCGTAGTGGTCCTCAACCCATCCCCGGACCATTCCCACGGAGCTTTTTGGTGCCGCCCGGTCTGTTGCCGATTTGGCGTGACCCGTTCTCCATGTGACGAAGGCATCGTGACACAAATGCCACGGTCAACAAAGTTAATTTTCTAAGTCTTAGTTTTCAGTGAGTTGTGGCTCAAAAACACGCATGACACGGTGTTCATAAAGAATGCACTCAGGCCGTACAAGACCCGATCTGGGCCCGATCTGGCTTTCGGCGCTGTGCTGAGTCGCAGTGCCCATTGCGCCGCCTCGAAAACCGCCATCGGTATCGGGGCGACGGGCACCCGAGCCCTTGGGCCAAGGCCCCCCGACCGAGACCTTTGCGCTCCCGGCGGTGTCCTAAGCCATATGCCGCGGCTGACCTTGACGGGGTCAGGACCGGTCACCAAGGTCACGGTCAACCGATGGCGCGCATATCTCGTGCCGCAGCCTGTTCGCGATAACCTGGAGACTCCATGGTCACCGTTCTCGACACCGTCAACGACCCTCCCCGCCGCCCGAAAGGCACGGGCACGCCCTCCGACGATCAGGACAAGCCGCGCCATCCGGAAAAGGAGCACAAGCCCGACACCCCGGTGCAGCGCAAGCCGTCCTGGATCCGGGTGAAGGCACCGGTGTCGAGAGAATACAATGAGACCCGCAAAATCGTCCGGGAGAACAATCTCGTCACAGTGTGCGAGGAAGCCGGCTGCCCGAACATCGGCGAGTGCTGGGAGAAAAAGCACGCCACCATGATGATCATGGGCGAGATCTGCACCCGGGCCTGCGCCTTCTGCAATGTGCGTACAGGCCTGCCCGATGCCCTCGACCCCCAAGAGCCCGAAAATGTGGGCCGGGCCGTGCAACAGCTCGGGCTCGCCCATGTGGTCATCACCAGTGTGGACCGGGACGACCTCGCCGATGGGGGCGCGGCCCATTTTGCCGCCGTGATCCGCGCGATCCGGGCGGCCGCGCCGGACACCACGATTGAGATCCTGACGCCGGACTTCCTGCGCAAGCCCGGGGCCCTGGAGGTCGTCGTCGAGGCCAAGCCGGATGTCTTTAACCACAATCTGGAAACCGTGCCGCGGCTTTATCTGACCGTGCGGCCGGGCGCGCGCTATTACCACTCGATCCGCCTGCTCGATGAGGTCAAACGCCTCGATGCGTCCATGTTCACCAAATCTGGCCTGATGGTGGGTCTCGGCGAGACCCGCGAAGAAGTCATGCAAGTGATGGACGATCTGCGTTCGGCGGATGTGGATTTCCTCACCCTCGGCCAATATCTCCAGCCCACCCGCAAGCACCATCCGGTGATGGAGTTTGTGACGCCCGAGCAGTTCAAGGGCTATGAGACCATAGCCAATGCCAAGGGCTTCCTGCTGGTCTCCGCGACGCCCCTGACGCGCTCCTCCTACCATGCGGGCGAGGATTTTGAGCGCCTGCGCGCGGCGCGGCCCCCCCCACAGGGCGCCCAGGGCGGCGCGGCGGGGGCATACGCCGCCCGAGGGCAGGCCTGACGGTTGACCCTC
>CAYYTT010000073.1:0-3679 GCA_964474635.1 uncultured Alphaproteobacteria bacterium
AACTGGGCCATGTACACGCCCTGGCCCTTCACGCCCCTGTTCCAGGAATTGGGCGACAAGGTCGAGACCTTCGATTTTGAAAAATACAATTTCGTGACGCCGATCATGAAGCCCGAGGCCATGGACCGGGGCCAGTTGCTTGACTGCGTCATGAAGAACTACCGGCGCTTTTACATGAAAAAGGCGCTGTTCAATTACCCCTGGCGCGGCACCGGTTTTCGCCGGCGCTACCTGCTCGGTTGCCTGAAGGCGTTCCTGATGGCCGGCTTCCAGCGCAAGTTCTACGACCTGGGCAAGGTCAATTACTGGGGGCCCCAGTCCAAGGACAGTGTCGATTTCCATTTCGACGAATCGCGCCGGATCGCGCCGGCCCAGGCCGCCGAGTGGGAAGCGGCCGCCGACCGCGCCGCCAAATACCGCGAGTCCAAGGAGCGCATGAAGGCCATGGTCTGTGGCGGTGGTACAGAGCAGATGCCCGAAGATGCCGTCGCAGCCCCTGACCGCTGACGCCTGGCCGGCCGAGGAGGGCGCCCAAGCGGCCCCTTCACCGGCGCTGATCGGCCCGAATGCCATCATTCAGACCCTGGCAGCCGTGCGAGAGGCGTGCGGCGAGGCGGATGCGATGGCGCTCGCTAAAGCCGCCGGATGCGCCGCCTGGGCGCACACCCCGCCCGAGGCCATGGTCGAAGAAGGGGCCGTGATTGCCCTTTTTAGAGCGCTGCGGGCCCGCCATCCGGATCGGGCCCAAGATCTTTTTCGCCAGTCGGGTCTGCGCACCGCGGAGTATGTTTTGGCCCACCGAATTCCGCGCCCGGTTCGTTTTCTGCTCACAGTGTTGCCCGCACGCCTCGCCGCCGGCCCCTTGGCGCGGGCCATCGCGGCCCATGCCTGGACCTTCGCGGGCTCCGGTGTGGTGGGTGTCCGGTGCGGGCCGGGGCGGCGCTGCATCTTTGAGATTGCCCGTAACCCCTTGGCGGTTGGGCCTGTTTGCGTCTGGCACGAGGCCGTCTTTGAACGCCTGTTTGCCCGCCTTGTGCACCCAAACGCCGCGGCGCGGGAGATCTCCTGCCGGGGCGGGGGAGGGCCTGTGTGCCGGATCGAGGTGACCTGGCCGGGACGCTGACCATCGTCTCGAGCACTGGCCAAAGGGTCTGTTCGTGCTTGTCGGCACCCCAATTAACATTTATCACAGTTAAATCATGCGCTAACGACGTGTCGGCCGGCCGGTGGTCCCGGCGGGTCGGGCGCTTCGCCCCCTTTCTTCACGGCGCGAAGCCCGTACACTGTTGCAAATGACATTGGCGGAGCTTGAGTCGCATGGTTGAAAATGCTCAAAGCCAGGATCTCGGCGGTGAAACACGGGCCCCGTCCGTGCCGTCCACACCCTTGGTCTTCCCCAAATATACGCCTGCGGAATGGTGGGCCGACTGCGCGGTGCATATCAGCGGGATTGCCTTTGTCGCGGTCGCCGTACCGGTCATTCTGGTTCTGGGCCTGGAACGGGCCGATCTGCCGGTGGCGATTGGCCTGCCGCTTTATGCGATCGGCCTTGTGCTGATGATCCTATTTTCCGCGCTTTACAACATTATTGATCGTCCGCATGTGAAGGAAATCATGCGGCGTCTGGACCATTCGGGCATCTTCTTGATGATCGCCGGCAGCTACAGTCCCTTCGCGCTCGCCAAGATCGGCGGCGCCTGGGGTATCGGGCTGTTCGCATTTGTCTGGGTGTGCGCGCTTTTGGGGGTTGCCCTCGCGGTGCTGTTCCCGCGCAAGGCCGACCGGACCATTATCGTGCTGTGCCTGCTGATGGGTTGGAGCATCGTGGTCGCGATCAATCCGCTGATTCAGTCGGTCTCAACGACGACGCTCATTTTGCTGACCGTTGGTGGGCTGACCTATACCGTCGGTGTCTTTTTCCACATGGCCGAGCGTCTGCCGTTCCACAATGCGGTTTGGCATGTTTTCGTGCTCGCCGCCGCCGCGACCCATTACGCGGCCGTCGTCAACGCGATCCTTATCGATCCGGCTTCCTGACGCGGCGTCAGCCCAGCCAACCTTTCGGACAGGCCCGCTGCCGCCCCCCTTGAAGGCGCCGCAGCGGGCCTTTTCTTTTGGAACCGGCCGGTGAGGGGCGGCCGGTCATCTCGAATCGCCGCAGCGCAATCCTATGTGTAGATGCACTGCCGCGATCCGCGCTCCCCGGGCGACCGCCGGAGCCCCTCCGAAAGCCGGGACTCCATGGCCGAACCCAAATTTCTCACCGGAAACCTGCTGCGCCATGTGTCCGTCATGGCGTTCACGGGCAGCATCGGGCTGATGGCGCTGTTCGTGGTCGATTTCGTCGACCTTGTTTTCATTTCCATGCTGGGACAGGCGGAACTGGCGGCCGCCGTGGGCTATGCCGGCGCAATCTTGTTCTTCACGACCTCTGTGGCGATTGGCATGTCCATCGCGCTTGGTGCCCTGGTGGCCCGGTCCCTTGGCGCCTTAGAGCCCGCGAGGGCCCGCACCCATGCAACCAATGTCCTTGCCTACGGTGTCGTCCTGGCGACCGTGATCGCCAGCCTTGTCTGGTTCCTGGTCCCCCAATGCCTCACGCTTTTGGGTGCGGAGGGGCGGACCCACAGTCTGGCGACGGATTATTTACGGATCATTGTGCCCACCATGCCGGTCCTGGTTTTTGGCATGGGCGGGGTGGCCATCTTGCGGGCCCATGGGGATGCGCGGCGGGCCATGTGGGCGACGCTGGCCGGCGGGCTCGTCAATGCGGTGCTGGACCCGATTTTCATTTTCGCGCTCGATTTTGAATTGAACGGCGCGGCCATGGCCTCGGTCGTGTCGCGTTTTGCTGTCCTCGCGACGGCGCATGTCGCGGTCTTCCGGCACTATGGCGGGCTGGAGCCGCTCCGGCTCGACCGGCTAGGACAAGATATTCCGGTGATTTCCAGTCTCGCCATCCCGGCGGTTCTGACCAACATCGCCACACCCATCGGCAATGCCTATGTGACCAGCGCCATGTCCCCCTTCGGTGACGCCGCCATCGCGGGCATGGCCATTGTCGGTCGCCTGACGCCGGTCGCCTTCGGGGTCGTGTTCGCCCTTTCCGGTGCCATCGGTCCCATCGTGGGCCAGAATTTCGGCGCCAAGTCCTTTGACCGGGTGCGAGAGGCGTTTTTTGAAGGTTTGCGCTTCGTCACGGTCTACACGGTCATGGTCGCGGCGGTCCTGTTCCTGATGCGCGGGGTGATCGTCGACGTTTTCGACGCGCAAGGCGATGCCGTGACCGTCATCTATCTCTTTTGCGGCCCGCTCGCCCTTGCCTTCGCCTTCAATGGCGCGCTCTTTGCCTCGAATGCCACCTTCAACAACCTCAACCGGCCGTATTATTCGACCGTGCTCAATTGGGGCCGGAACACGCTGGGCACGGTCCCGCTCGTGGCCCTGGGCGCCGCCGTCGCTGGGGCGCCTGGTGTTCTGATCGGACAGTCGCTGGGCGGGATTTTGTTCGGCTCCCTGGCGGTGTGGCTCGGTTTCCGGCTGATCGATGGCTATGCCCAAGGGCGTATCAGCCCGGAAAAACCAAAGCCCGTCTTCCGCTGGCCCTTTCCCGGCAATCCCCAGTCGACTTTTCGCGGATAAAGCCTCTTTCAGCAGATGGCCGGCAGCAGATGGCCGG
>CAYYTT010000073.1:3779-19560 GCA_964474635.1 uncultured Alphaproteobacteria bacterium
TCGACTTTTCGCGGATAAAGCCTCTTTCAGCAGATGGCCGGCAGCAGATGGCCGGGACATCGAGACCAATCTGCCTCCAGCGTCGCGGCCTTAAGTGCGGTGCCAGTTTATCGCCCGCCGCACTCATCGCCCCGCACTCAAAGCGTCCCCACCCGACCTCCTCCGGCGGATCTTTGACGGCGTTCCGTGCCGCCATGGCGTGCGAAGGCGGCCCTTGGGCATGGGTCCGGAAACCCGGCCTTAAAAGCCCATCGCGTTCAATGCCTCACGGCGGGCCAGTCAGGCCCTCGGGAGGCAGGGAATGGGACAATCGGCACCCGAGATTGACACGGCGCAGATGCTCAAGGCATCGGGGCTGCGCGGTCAGGCCGAGGGCGCACGGACCTTGTGGCGCCGCTATGCGGCCGCGCTGGGCATCATCCTGGTGTTGCTCACGGTTTCCCATGGGGCGTCCATCTGGGGGGCCCGGCTCGGCGATGCCCATGCGACGGCGATCAATCTGAGCGGGCGCCAGCGCATGCTCAGTCAACGTATCCTTTATTTTGGGGCGATCCTGCAGCTTGCGCCGCGGACGGGCGAAAATACGCCTGACCGGGCCGAGGCCATGCTGGCCTACAAGAGCGCCGTCGATCTTTTCGAGCGCTCCCATAAGGCGCTGATGGAGGGCGAGCCGGAGTGGCACATCTCCGGCCTGCCGACGCCGGCCCTGCGCGACCATTACGGGGACGGGGGGGGCCTTGATGCGGCCGCGCGCGCTTATGTGGCACGGGCTCGCCGCCTCCTTGGGCCGGACGATGAAGCGGCCCGGCAGGCCTTTGCGTGGATGACGCGCGTTGGGCCTGGAGAGTTTTTGGCAAGTCTGGATCGCGCGACTGGCCTCACTGAAGCTCACGCCATTGCCCTGGCGCAGCGCATGGAAACGATCAAGCTCATCGGCTTCGTCGCGGCGATCCTTTTGCTGATTGTGGAGGCACTGCTGATCTTCTGGCCGGCCCAGCGGCTCGTCAGTCGCAGTCTTGACGGGCTGGAGGCCCAGAACCGCCGCCTGCAAAAGGCGCGGGACCGGCTCCACCGTTTCGCCGTCGCCGTCCGCTCCGCCAATGCCGCCAGTCGCAATGCCCGGGCCCAGAGCAATGCCAAGTCGCGGTTTCTTGCCAATATGAGCCATGAGATGCGCACGCCGCTGAACGGCATATTGGGCATGACTCAGGTGCTCGAACAGAGCCATCTTGATGCGGAGCAAAAGGAGCCGGTTGCCATCATCAAGGCGTCGGGCGAGGTTCTGCTCAGCCTGATCAATGATGTTCTGGATCTCGCCCGGGTCGAGGAGGGTCGGATCGACCTGACCGAGGAACCCTTCACCCTCGCCGATTTGCTTCAGGACGTTGAGCATGCGGTTCTCGGACTGGCGCGGCAGAAGGGCCTCACGGTCGAATGCCGGGACAATGCGCCGGAGGCTGGATCGTTCATTGGCGATCACCGCCGGATCAAACAGGTTTTGCTCAATCTGGCCGGGAACGCGGTCAAATTTACGGATAAGGGCAGTGTGCGGATTGGTGCTGTCCTGGAGCCCGGCGGCGTCGCGTTTTACGTCTCCGACGATGGCCCAGGCATCCCGAAGGACCAGCAGGCTCGGATCTTTGAACGGTTCGTCCAGGCCGACACATCCGCCACCCGCAAGGCCGGCGGCACGGGGCTCGGCCTTGCCATCGCCCGTATGCTCGTGGAACGCATGGGCGGAGCGTTAACCGTCGACAGCGTCGCGGGCGAGGGGGCCACGTTTCGCTTTTCCCTGCCCCTCAATGCCGCCGAGTGCGCACCGATCCGACAGGACGTCGCAAGCCCTGAGACCGCTCCGGCACGGGCGTCAGGCCGGGATGACGCGGGCGCGAACCGCCGGATCCTCATCGCCGATGACAATGAAATCAACCGCACTCTGATCCGGCATGTCCTGTCGATCCTGGACGGGGTGGATCTGCACTTCGCCGAAAATGGGGCCGAGACGCTGGAGGCGTTGGAAAGTGCGCCCTTCGATCTTGTTCTGATGGATGTGCAGATGCCGGTCATGTCCGGAGACGAAGCGATCCGCCGGATCCGCGCCAGTGGCCGGCCTTACGCCCATGTTCCCATCGTTGTGCTGACGGCCGATGCCATTGAGGGCGCCGACCGCCACTACACGGCTTTGGGGGCGGATGCCTACCTGACAAAGCCCTTCCAGATCGACGAGATGCTGGCCCTGCTGCAACGCCTGGGAGGGTTCGGCGGTGACCGGGGCGAAGACATTGGCGAGACCACCAAAGAGCCCGCACGGGCCATGGCGGTCTGAACGGCCGAGCCGCCATAGGCTAAAAGCGACCCAAATTGGACCGCGGGCCGTGCGGAGCTTACTCTTTGAAGGCTTACCGCCGCTTCAGAGGGAAGGATCCAACCGCCATGGCCGCCACGACCCGTCAGATTTCGATTGCCGAACTGCCCAAGGGCACCCTCAGCGAGGGGAATTTTGCCATGGCGACCGTGCCCCTGCCGGAGCCGGCACCGGGCCAACTTCTCGTCCGTACCGTGCTGATCTCCCTTGATGCCGCGAACCGGGCCTGGATGCAGGGCGCGACCTACCGTGATGCGGTCAAGGGCGGGGACCTGATGCCCGGCTACGTGCTTGGTGAAGTGATGCATTCCACGGTGCCCCAGTTCATGGCCGGCGACCTTGTGGGCGGCGAGGGCTATTGGGCCGACCATGTGCTCATGGACGCGGGCACCGTGCTTCGTCTGCCCAAGGATGGCCGCCCGCTCAGCCACCGGATTTCCGTCCTCGGGATCGCCGGCAAGACGGCCTATTTCGGACTGAAAAAGATTGGACAGCCCCAGCCGGGTGAGACTGTTGTCGTGTCGGCCGCGGCCGGTTCCGTGGGCATCCTCGTCGGCCAAATCGCCAAAATCATGGGCGCGCGAACCGTCGGCGTTGCGGGCGGGGCGGAAAAATGCGCGTGGCTGACGGGCGAACTTGGCTTCGACGCGGCCGTTGATTACAAGGCCGGCGCGCTGTTCAAGGATCTGAAGGCTGCCTGTCCGGACGGCATCGATGTCTATTTCGACAATGTGGGCGGACCCATCCTGGAGACAGTCCTGTTCCAGATGAATATGCGCGGGCGGATCGTCTGCTGCGGCGCGGTCTCCCAATACGACACCGAACGCCCCACGGGGCCACGCAATGTCCCTGGCCTGATTGTGGTGAAGCGTTTGCGTATGGAAGGTTTCATCGCCATGGACTGGCCGGAGGAAGAGGCCGTCGCGGAGGCGGAACTTGCTGCCTGGGCCGACAGCGGCGCCCTGACTGTGGTTGAGGACATTGTGAACGGGCTTGAAAACGCCCCATCGGCCTTGATCGGCCTCTTGGCCGGGGAAAACCGGGGCAAGCGGATGGTGCGTGTCGGTCCCGATCTGCTAGCATAACGTGCCAAGAAAAATCAGCCGCCGCGTGCGGCGCCGGTCCCGGGAGGATTGACCATGACAAGGCCCTCACATGTGCCGTTTAAGCGCCATGCCCTGCTGGGTGCAGCGATCAGTGTACTGCTGAGCGCGTGTAGCCCCGAAACGCCCGAAGAATCCGCCGAAAGAACCTCCGCTCCCCAGGCCGAGCCGGCGCCCCCAGTTGATGCTGCGCCCCCAGTCGAAGCCGCGCCCCAGCCGGTGGCGCTGCCCGCTTACGTGCGTGAAACCGTAATCCCCGGTGGCCCCTTCCACGGCATTCACGGGCTGGCCTTTGACGGCGAAGGCCGCTTGCTCGTGGGCAGTGTGGTCGGTCAGGCAATCTATGAAGTTGACCCGGAGACCGGGGAAAACGCCGTCTTTATCGCGCCGCCGGAGGGCATGGCCGACGATATCGAGGAAGGTCCGGACGGCACACTGGTGTGGACCGCCTTCAGTGACGGGAAGGTCTATGCCCGTGCGCCGGGCGGCGCGATCGTGACCGTGGCCGAGGGGCTGCCGGGCACCAATTCCCTGGCCTTCGCGCCGGATGGACGGCTGTTCTTCACCCAGGTTTTCGCGGGCGATGCCCTTTATGAGGGGGACCCCACCGGGGCCACGCCGCCGCGCAAAATCATGGAGGGCATGGGCGGCCTCAATGGCTTTGATTTCGGGCCCGATGGCAAGCTCTACGGACCCCTCTGGTTCAAGGGCCAGGTCGTGCGCGTCGATGTGGACGCCGCAACGCTTGAGACGGTCGCGGAGGGGTTCACCATTCCGGCGGCGGTGAATTTCAATTCGCAAGGCGTGCTCCATGCCGTCGACACCGCCGAGGGACAGGTCGTCCGTGTGGATATCGAAAGTGGCGAGCGCACCGTGATCGCCCAGGTGCCGAAGGCGATCGACAACCTCACCTTCAGTGCCGATGACCGCCTGTTCCTGACCGTGATGGCCGAGAACGCGGTCTATGAGGTCGACACCGGGGACGGTTCGGTTCGCAAGGTGGTCTCAAGCCCCCTTGCCAATGCGGCCGACATCGCACTCGTGAACCGGGATGGCGCGGAAACCCTCTATGTGGCCACGGCCTTCGCGCTGAGCGCCGTCGATCTTGCGAGCGGCGAGATGCGCGAATTGGGCCGGGTCTTCGACCAGGATGCCCTCGTGGATTATCCGCTGGCCCTGGGGGTGGATCCGGACGGCGGCGCGGATGGGGCGCCCCTCGTGGCCGTGGGCAGCTTCGCCTCGTCGACGATCCAGCTTTTCGATGCGGCCACAGAAGCGCTCGGTCCCCTGTTCCATGATCGCCCGGCCATCGCGGATGTTCTGCCCCATGACGGCGCCGTGCTGGTGCTCGATGTCGCGGCCGGCGCCCTGAAGCGTGTCTCCGGTGAGGACTATGGCGAGGTGGAGACCCTTGCCGAGGGGCTCACGGGCCCGGTCAGCATGGTGATGGGCCCCGGTGGCGCGGTTTATGTGAGCGAATATGCCGGCCTCATCAGCCGGATCGACCTTGCAAGCGGCGAGCGCACGGTCATCGCCGAGGGTCTTCAGGGTCCGGAAGGTTTGGCCTTTGCAGGCGAAGGCGCCGGTCCCCTGGCGGGCAAGCTGATCGTCGCGGAGGTTGCGGCTCAGGCCATCACGGCCATCGATCTTGAGACCGGCGAGCGGGCGACCCTGGCCCGTGACCTGCCCATCGGTCTGCCCGCGGCCACATCCTTTCCGCCCATGAACCTGACAACGGGGATTGCGGTCACCCAAGACGGTGACGTGCTGTTCGCCTCCGATCTGGACAGTGCCGTCTATCGGCTCACGGCCCATGAGGCGGGCACCGGCGGCGAATAGACCGGTTCGCTGACTGGTCGAGGTCCTTGGTTGCGGGTACACTCAATCCGTGCTCGCAGCTCTTACGTGTTTGAAAGGAAACGATGTCCGCATTGACCCTTGCGGCGGTCTTCCTGGCCGCCGCCGCCTTTTTTGCCCCGTTTGCAAAACGCCTCGGCTTGAGCAGCATCGTCGGTTATCTGATTGCCGGCTTGCTCATCGGTCCGTCCGGTTTCGCTCTGATCTACTCAGAGTCACAAGTGGACGACATTCTGCATTTGGCTGAGTTCGGCGTTGTTTTGCTGCTGTTTCTGATCGGTCTGGAGTTGCGGCCCGCGCGTTTGATGTCCATGCGCGCCGACATTCTGGGCGCGGGGGCCATGCAGGTGGCGGCGACCGCCTTCGTCATTGCGCTCATCGGGATGGGCTTTGGTTTGAGCCTGGCCGAGGCCTGCGTCATCGGGGCGTCCCTGGCCTTTTCCTCCACCGCGTTCGTCCTCCAGTTTCTGGGTGAAAAAGGCCATCTGACCCAGCGGCATGGACGCCTGGGCTTTTCGATTCTCCTGTTCCAGGACGTGGCGGCGATCCCGCTCATCGTGGCCATTCCCCTGCTCAACCCGTCCGCGGGCGCCATGGACGATCCGGTCCTCTCGGTCCTGATCGCCGGGTCCATGGTGGCTTTGGTGCTCGTGCTGGGGCGTTATGTACTGCGCTATGTCTACCGGTTCGTCGCCTCGACCGGCGTTGCTGAGGGCATGACGGCGGCGGCCTTGCTCACGGTCGTGACGGTTGCCCTGTTGATGGAGGTGGCGGGTCTGTCGGCCGCGCTGGGCGCCTTCCTTGCGGGCATGCTCATCGGCGGGTCGGAGTATCGCCACGAGATCAAGGCGAATATCGCGCCTTTTGAGCGGATGTTGCTGGGGATTTTCTTCACCGCCGTGGGTATGGCGCTCGATGTCCGACTGCTGATCGAAAAGCCAGCGGTCATTCTGGGCATGGCCATTGGCCTGGTGGCCGTCAAGGCGCTCGTGCTGTTCGCCGTTGGGCGCTGGCGCGGTCTCAAGACCGGCAATGCGGCCCTTCTCGCGGCGGGCCTGTCCCAGGGCGGTGAATTTGCCTTCGTGATCTTTGCCGTGGCGGTGGACGCCACCATGTTGCAGCGTCCCCTCGCGGGAGAACTCGCCGTCGCGGTCACGGTGTCCATGGCCTCAACGCCGCTTTTGTTCTGGATGACCGAGCGGTTCCTGTCGCGCACGATGGCAAAACCGCCGGTGCGCGAGGACGCGATGCCCGAGCATGACCAGGGGCATGTCATCGTGGCCGGCTTCGGGCCCTTCGGTCAGATCCCGGCGCGGATCCTCACGGCCAAGAAGATCCCCTTCACGGCCCTCGACATGTCCTCCGAACGCGTCGATTTCCTGCGTAATTTTGGGGCCCAGGTCTATTATGGCGATCCGGCCCGCGCCCAGCTTTTGGAGGCCGCCGAAGCGGGCAGTGCCCGGGCCTTTATCCTTGCCATTCCGGACCCGGACCATGCCAAGGTGGTGGCCGAGACCGTGCGCCGGCTTTATCCGAACCTGCCCATTTACGCCCGGGCGGCGGACCGACTGCACGCCTACGAATTGATGGATCTGGGAGTGAAGGTGGTGGAGCGGGAGACCTATCATTCCGCGCTCGCCCTCGCGGAGCATTTGCTCATGGATCTGGGTGACACGCCGGCCGATGCCCGCCGCGCCATCACCATGTTCCGCGAAAGCGACCAGAAACGCTTCGTGGACGACTACCCCACCCACAAGGACGTCAAAACCGTCGCCGAAAGCGCCCGCGTTGCCGCCCAGGAACTGGAGCGCCAATTCGAGCGGGACCGCGACGACCGCCCGCCCGCCGCCGCGTGAGGCAGTGATGGCCTGCCGGAATGATGTCACAGCGCGGGTCAATAAGAGTGCCGGGCGAGAAATCCAGATCAGGCTGGGTCCAGCGCGCCGCTGGCTGTTTCTGTTGGGCTCACGCGCGCCATCGAACCTTTTAAGGGCGCCCCGCGAGTGCAGTGCCGATGAATCGCCCGGCTTTCTCATCGCCCGGCGCCATCATCGGCGCGCGCTTTGAGAGCGGTGCTGACACGTTGCGCCGCTCACCTGGGTAGCCTCAGCGCGGGGCCTTGGCGGCACCCAATTGTTCACGGATCACTTTGCCGGACACCTCCGAGAGGGCGCCGGGTTTCAGGTCGCCAAGCTGAAAGGGTCCGTAGGACAGGCGGATCAGCCGGTTCACGCGCAGGCCGAGATATTCCATCAGGCGGCGGATTTCCCGGTTCTTGCCCTCCCGCAAGGAAATCGTCAGCCAGGCATTGCCGCCCTGGGACCGGTCGAGCTTTGCGGCCGCCGCCTGATAAGCCACCCCGTCGATGACCACGCCATCGGTCAGGGGGCGCAGCTCCTCCTCGGCGACCCGCCCATAGACCCGCACCCGGTAGCGGCGCAGCCAGCCCGTGGCGGGAAGCTCCATCCGGCGCGCCAAATCCCCGTCATTCGTCAGGAGCAACAGGCCCTCGGAGGTGATGTCGAGCCGGCCGACCGAGATCACGCGGGGCATGTCCTCGGGCAGGGCCTCGAAGAGCGTCTTGCGTCCCTCGGGGTCTTTGTGGGTCGTCACGAGGCCCACGGGCTTGTGGTAGCGCCAAAGCCGGGTCGGCTCGCGGGTCGGCAGGGGCTCGCCATTCACCGTGATCACGTCCGCGACGCCGACCTTCACGGCCGGCGTGTCGAGCCGGCGGCCATTGACCACGACCCGCCCCTGTTCAATCAGCCGCTCGGCTTCGCGCCGCGAGCACACGCCGGCGCGGGCGAGAACCTTCGCGATCCGTTCTCCGCTGTCATCCGTGTCGCTCGCCTCCTGCGTGCCGGTGGCCTGTGGCGCGGAAGCGCGCGGGGGTCTTGCCATGTCTTGTCCCTCCGCCATGGACCGGGCACCTTGAGGCCCATGTCCGATGGTCTTGATCTGTCATGCATTATGGACCTCGCGCTTGAGGAAGCCTTCGCTGCGGCGGCGCGCGGCGAGGTGCCCGTGGGCGCGGTTCTTGTGGGCGCGGATGGCCGGATCCTGGCGCGCGATGGCAATCGCATCCTGGAGCGCACCGATCCCACGGCCCATGCCGAAATTCTGGTCATCCGCGCCGGCGCCCTCGGCCTCGGCAGCGAACGGCTGGTCGGATCGACACTCGTCTCCACCCTGGAGCCCTGCGCCATGTGTGCCGGGGCCATCGCCATGGCACGGGTCGCGACCGTCGTCTACGGCGCCGAGGATCCCAAGGGAGGGGCCGTGGGCCATGGGCCGAGATTTTTCGCTCAGCCCACCTGCCACCATCGCCCCGAGATCGTCAAAGGCCTTAAAGCCGAGCCCTCTGCGCGGCTCCTGAAAAGCTTCTTCAAAGCGCGACGCACCAGCGCGTGACGCCCCCGAATTAAGCGGTTAGGCTCAGGTGGATGACAACGCAATGAACACGCCTGAGGGAGGAACCACTGGCATGATCTTCGACCATAGCGAAAAGACAAAACACTGGATGGAGCGCGTGCAGCAGTTCATGGCGGCCCATGTGGAGCCGGCCGTGGATGTGTACGACCGTCAGATGGAATCCTTCGGCGCCAACCGCTGGCAGGTGGTCCCGGTCCTTGAGGAACTCAAAGCCAAGGCGAAGGCGCAAGGGCTGTGGAACATGTTCCTGCCCGAAAGCGACCGCGGCGCTGGCCTCAACAATCTGGAATACGCACCGCTGTCGGAGATCATGGGCCGCATCGGCTTTGCCTCCGAAGTCTTCAACTGCTCCGCCCCAGACACGGGCAACATGGAAGTGCTCATCCGCTATGGCACGAAGGCGCAGCAGGACCAGTGGCTCGAGCCCTTGCTCGCCGGTGAAATCCGCTCCGCCTTCCTGATGACCGAGCCGGACGTCGCCTCCTCCGACGCCACCAACATTCAGACCCGCATCACCCGCGATGGCGATCACTATGTGATCAACGGGCGCAAGTGGTGGTCCTCGGGCGTCGGCGATCCGCGCTGCAAAATCTACATCGTCATGGGCAAGACGGATCCCAGCGCGCCGGCCCACGCCCAGCAGTCCCAGATCCTTGTCCCCGCCGATACGCCGGGCATCAAGGTGCAACGGATGCTGCCCGTGTTCGGCTATGACGACGCGCCCCACGGCCATGCCGAGGTGATCCTCGATAATGTCCGTGTGCCGGTTGACAACATGCTTCTCGGCGAGGGCCGCGGGTTTGAAATTGCCCAGGGACGCCTTGGCCCTGGACGAATTCACCACTGCATGCGGACCATCGGCGCCGCCGAAGTTGCCCTTGAGAAGATGTGCGAGCGCCTTCTGACGCGCGAAGCCTTCGGTAAGAAGGTGTTTGAACATTCCGTGTGGGAACAGCGGGTCGGCGAAGCGCGCACAAATATCGAGATGTGCCGGCTGCTGACGCTGAAGGCCGCCTACATGATGGATACGGTGGGCAACAAAGTGGCCCGCGGTGAGATCGCCATGATCAAGGTGGCCGCGCCCCGCGTGGCCCTGCAGGTCATCGACGACGCCATACAGGCCCATGGCGGCGGCGGCGTGACGAAGGATTTCGGTCTGGCGCGTCTTTACGCCAGTATTCGGACCCTGCGTCTCGCCGACGGCCCGGACGAAGTGCACAACCGCACCATCGCCCGGCTGGAGTTCAAAAAGCACATGGAGCGCCTGCAGCAGAAGGGCGCCGCCTGACGCGGCTCACGCGATCCCAATCTTGACCGTTTTGACCCCCGGCGTGCACTGCGCCGGGGTTTTTTTTGCCGGCACGGGCCTTTGGACTGCGATAAAGTGCCCCAACTCACCCCCATAAACCTCGAGGACATGCCATGAAGCTTTATAACTCAAACCTGTCGCCCTTCACGGCCCGTGTGCGGATCGTTGCGGGCTTGAAGAACATTCCGCTCGAGATCGTCAGTCCGCCCCAGGACGGCAGCTATGCCTCCATCACGCCCACGGCAAAGGTGCCTTGCCTTGAGGACGGCGCCCTGCGGCTCGCCGAGTCCGAGACCATCTGCGAATATCTTGAAGACATCGGCGCCGCCGAGGGCAAGGACCCTTCCCTTCACGGATCGACCCCGCAGGAGCGGGCCCGCATACGCGTCGTTGCCCGCATCGGCGACACTTATGTGATGGCGCCGCTGGCCCGCCTTTTCGGGCAGCTTGACCCCAAGACCCGCAACGAGGCCCTGGCCAACGACGCCCTGGAAGACATCGCCAAAGGCCTTGGCTTTCTGGAAAGCTATCTGGAAGACGGCGCTGGGTATGCCGCCCTCGGACGGATGACGCTCGCCGACGCCAGCCTGATGCCGGTGCTCTTTTTCCTAAAAGCCCTCGGTCCGCTCATTGGTAATCCGCTCGCCGGCGCGCCGAAGGCGTCCGCCTACTATGCGGCCATCACGCAGCATCCGACCATGGCAAAGGTGCAGGGCGAGCTCGCCGAGGCGCTCCAGGCGTATCAGGCGGCCGCCCGTTCCTGATGCAGACCTTCATGGTGCGTCCGGTCACGCGGCCGTGCGCACCGTACAGGATGCGAGGGTCGTGGGGTGCGTCTCGCCCGGATCGGGATCGTCCTCACTGCGCCCGTCCCGCGGCAGGCGGACCGTCACAGTCGTGCCCTCGCCCACCACGCTGTCGATGGCGACCGTACCCTGGTGGAGGCGCGCCAGCGCATTGACGAGGGCGAGGCCGATCCCATTGCCGGTACCATGGTTGCTGGTTTCGGCGACAATCTGCTCGAAGGGCTTGCCCAACTGGGGCAGCAGGTCTTTGGGAATGCCGGCCCCCGTATCGATGACGATCAGGTTGAGGCTGTCGAGCTGTTCCTCCACCGCGACGGTGACCCGGCCTCCCGCGTCGGTGTATTTGATCGCATTCGACAGCAAATTGGTCAGGATCTGGGACAGGGCGAGCCGGTCGCCGGAGAACCGGGGCGCATGGGCCGGCAAAGCCACGTCACGGCTGCCGCCCTTTTGCTGCGCGCGTTCCTGCCATTTGGCGCTTTCGGACGTGGCGAGGTCGCTGGCGTCGATGGTCTCCAGGCGCAGGGCGTAGCGGCCCGCATCGATCCGTGCCAGGTCCAGAATATCCGTGATGAGCTGCAGCATGGCCTCGCCGCTCTCCCGGATCAGGATGATATACTCCCGGTACCGCTCATTGCCGAGGGGGCCAAAGAGTTCCTGACGCAGAATATCCGAAAACCCGATGATGGCGTTCAGCGGCGTGCGTAGTTCATGGCTCATGCCCGCCAGAAACCGCGATTTGGTCTGGCTGGCATGCTTGGCGGTCTGGATCGCCGTGTCGCGCTCCTGCTCCAGGGCGCGCAGCCCCGCCATATCGCGCAGGATCGCGGCGGCGCCGTCGAATGGGCCCTTCTGTCCCGCCTGGTCCCGTGCCGGGAACAAGGTCAGGGCCACACAGGGGGGCTGTCCACCGCCCCAGTCGAGATCGATCACGGTCATGGCCCCGGGCGTCGCGGTGCGCGCCGTCAGAGCCTCGTTAAGGGCCTTTTCAAGGGCAGGACGGCTCCCAGGGGCGGCGAGGGCGGTAAGAGGCATGCCGATGAGCACGCCCGGGTCCGCGTCGATGAACCGTCCACTGGCCGCCGTAATCGCGGTGATGCGTCCCTGATCGTCCACCAGAAGCGCACCGTCGCCTCCATGGTCGGCCATTAGTGTCGTCAAAAAAGGGTGATCCGCATAAAGATCGGCAAGCCATAATCCCGGCGCGACCCAGCGCAGCTCAATCCAGGCGAGGCGCGCGGCCGCGCGTCCGGGGTTGAGACCGGCGGTCAGTACGAGGCGATCGGGGGCCGAGCCCCCGCCATGCGCGCCGCCGTGCCGGAAGAGCTCTTCCATACGGGTCCGCTCCGGCGCCGCGACCAGATTGAGGAGCGAGACGTCCGTGTCGTCGCAAACGCCATGTTCCGTCAGGCCCGCAAGGCGGCGGAATGCCCCATTGGCCGCAAGAATGGTTCCATGCTGATCGATGGCGGCGCAGCCTTGGGCGGCCGCCGCGACAAGGGCATCCGCCAAGTCGCACTCGGCAAGGCCGCCGCCGCCCGGCGGTCCCGGCAAGGGGCCACGGCGAAGCTCAAGCGCCGGAACCATATCCGGGTTCAGATCAATGCTTTGGTCTATTTGGTAAGTACACGGTCCCATGGGAAACCGTGTACCATCTCGACCTTAAAGACGCCTTAGCGGGACCGCACGATATCCGCTCACGGGTGATATCCGCTCCACGGTGAGGCGTGCGCGTCAAGAGTTCGAGGCGCCGGCCGCCAGGGCGAACTGCCAGGCCGTCTCGGCCAGGGGCCGCACCTGACTGGCGTTCTGGGCCGCATGGGCACTGGAGGCGGTTCCGTCGCGCACCCGGCCCAGGATGCCCTGCAAAATCCCCGCTAGGCGGAAGAAATTGTAAGCGAAATAATAATTCAGGTTACCGAGGTCTTCACGCCCGGTGCGCCGGCAATAGGCCGCCACATACTCCTCCTCGGACGGAATACCAAGCGCGGCGAGATCGTTCTCCACCAGCGCGGCGCGCGAGCCGTCGACACTTGGCATCCGCCACTGCATCAGGTGATAGGTAAAATCGCCCAAGGGGTGCCCCGTGGTGGACAGTTCCCAGTCCAGAACAGCGATGACGCGGGGCTCAGTCGGATGGAGGATCATATTGTCCAGGCGATAATCGCCGTGAACAATACTGTCGCCCGGATCGTCGGGGATGTTCTCGGGAAGCCATTCGATCAGGCGCTCCATCTCCCGGACATATTCCGTCTCGGACGCTTTGTACTGTTTCGACCAGCGGCCGATCTGCCGTGCGAAATAGTTGCCCGACCGGCCGAAATCATCGAGCCCGATGGCCCGGTAATCGGTGTTGTGCAGCTGGGCTAGCGTGGCGTTCATGGCGTCGTAGATCGGTCCGCGTTCGGACCGGTCCAAATCGGGCAGCGTGGCTTCCCAGAAGATCCGTCCCTCAATGAAATCCATCACATAGAACATCGTGCCGATGATGCTCTCGTCCTCGCACAGGACATGGGCCCGGGGTACGGGGAAATCGGTCTTGTTCAGGGCGCTGATGACGCGGAACTCCCGGTCCACCGCGTGTGCCGACTTGAGAAGCTTGCCCGGCGGCTTGCGCCGCAGCACATAGCGGTGGTTTGGCGTGATGAGCTGGTAGGTCGGGTTGGACTGGCCGCCCTTGAACTGGCGCACCGTCAGGGGGCCTTTGAAGTCGGGCACGTGGGCGGTCAGATACGCCTCCAGGGTGGCCTCATCGAAGCGGTGCGAGTCCGCGACCTCCTTCGTGCCGCTGAAGAGTTCCTGGCGTGATTCCATGGTTGGGCCTCCCTTGCATCTTCGGCCTGTTTCCTTCGGCCTCATTCTCCAAACGGCGCGGTGTGCCGTCCTTTTGTCAGCCAGTGTGACCGGTTGTCAGTCAGTGTGACCGGCGGCACGCCAGGCGATGTCCCGGCGACAGAACCCGCCTGGCCAGTCGATCAGATCGATGGCGCGGTAGGCCCGGGCCCGGGCTTCGGTAACGCTCGCGCCCACGGCACTGACGTTCAAAACCCGGCCGCCATGGGCAAGTGTCCGCGTCCCCTCGCGCCGGGTGCCGGCATGGAAGATGGTGACGCCCTCCACACTGCTCGCCCGATCAAGATTGCGGATTTCCGTGCCCTTTGCATAGGCCCCGGGATAGCCTTCGGCGGCCATGACGACCGTGATGGCCGCCTCGTCCCCAAAGCTCAACGCGGCCTCATCGAGCCGGTGGGTCGCGGCCTTCAGCAGGATCTCGCCCAGATCGCCCTCGGTACGCAGCATCAACACCTGGCATTCCGGGTCGCCAAAGCGGACATTGTACTCGATGAGTTTGGGCCCTTCCGCGGTGATCATCAGGCCCGCATAGAGCACCCCTTCATAGGGCGCATTGATGCGGGCCATGCCCTCCACGGTGGGCTGGATGATCCGGCGCAAAACCTCCTGTTCGAGGGCCCCATCGAAGATCGGGGCGGGGCTGTACGCCCCCATGCCGCCGGTATTGGGGCCCTGGTCGCCGTCACCGACCCGTTTGTGGTCCTGCGCTGCGCCGAAGGGCAGGATCGTGCGCCCGTCCGTCAGGGCGAAATAGCTGACCTCCTCGCCGACCAGAAATTCTTCCATCACCACGGTATGGCCGGCCGCGCCGAAGCGCCCGTCCATCATGTCAGTCACGGCGGCCCGCGCCTGCGCGCGGGTCTGGGCAATGATGACGCCTTTCCCGGCCGCGAGCCCGTCGGCCTTCACCACCACGGGCAGGGGGCAGCGGTCCGCGTGGGCAAGGGCCGCCGCGCGGTCCGAGAACCGTTCATGGGCGGCCGTTGGAATGGCGAACCGTGCGCACAAATCCTTTGTGAAGGCTTTGGAGCCCTCAAGGCGCGCCGCCCGCGCGCTCGGCCCCAGAACCGCCAGACCTTCGGCGCGCAGGCGGTCGGCAACACCGGCCATGAGCGGCGCCTCGGGACCCACTACGGTCAGCCCGGCGCCATGGGCGCGGGCGCAGGCCAGCACCGCCTCCGGATCGGCCGGGTTGATGTCAACGCAAGGGCCAATGGCCGCCATGCCCGCATTGCCGGGCGCGCAGATGACGCCGTCCACGCTGGCACTGCGGGCCAGGCGCCAGGCCAGCGCATGTTCCCGTCCCCCCGATCCGATCACCAACACCTTCATCGGCCCACGCCCTCCCTTGCGTCGCCGGCGCGTCGCGCAATACCGCGCCGCCCGGGATGAATCCCTGTATCATGGCAAGTCCCCTTCGCGGACCCTTCCAATTGCGGACCCCCCCCCAATTGCAGAGCCCCAAATCGCGGACCCCGACGGCCCGGCGCAGGCCGGCCAGGAGATGCCATGAACGCCCTGTTCCCAGAAACGTCGGTTCCAGAGTCCCCGGGCGCGGCCGACGAGGCCGGGAGCAATCTGCCGGAGTTTTCCGTCAGCGAGCTGTCGGGCGCGTTAAAGAAGGTCGTCGAGCAGAGTTTTTCCCATGTGCGCGTGCGCGCCGAGGTGGGGCGGGTCACTTTTCACGGCAACGGGCACATCTACCTCGACCTGAAGGACGATAAGGCTGTTATCAACGGCGTTGTGTGGCGCTCGGCGGCTCCGAAACTGTCGATCCGGCCCGAACAGGGCCTGGAAGTTATCGCCACTGGGCGCCTGACGACCTTTCCGGGCCGGTCCCAGTATCAGATCGTGATCGAGCAGATCGAGGCGGCCGGCATCGGCGCTCTCATGGCGCTCCTTGAAAAGCGTCGCCAGGCCTTGGCGGCCGAGGGGCTGTTCGATGACGCGCGCAAAAAACCGCTGCCCTATTTGCCGGACGTGATCGGTGTGGTGACTTCGCCGACCGGGGCCGTGATCCGCGATATCCTTCACCGTCTGGAAGATCGGTTTCCCC
>CAYYTT010000074.1:0-5001 GCA_964474635.1 uncultured Alphaproteobacteria bacterium
CAATATCCTACACATTGGCGGCAAATTCCTCAAAGTCGCGGGCTTCGTTAAAGTCGCGATAGACGCTGGCGAAGCGGATATAGGCGACGCTGTCTAGCTGGCGCAGACCGTCCATCACCATTTCACCGATTTGGCTGGTGGTGACTTCGTTGTCTCCGGAACTCTCCAGTTGGCGGACAATGCCACTGGTCATCTTCTCAACTTGTTCCGGCTCGACAGGACGTTTCCTGACGGCGAGCTGAATGGACCGGGCGATCTTGTCCCGATCAAAGGGGACCTTCTTGCCGTTCTTCTTGACCACGACCAGGTCGCGCAACTGCACCCGTTCAAAGGTCGTAAAGCGTCCGGAACAGGCTGGACAATAGCGGCGGCGGCGAATCACGGCCCCGTCCTCGGTCGGACGGGAGTCCTTCACCTGTGTTTCCAAGCTGCCGCAATAGGGACATTTCATGGGCGCCCCCTCCCGGGCCGGGCCTCGTGGTCAGTCTTCCCGCGAAGGCTGACCAACACACTGTCACGCCCAGCCCGGGATTCGCGATCACCCAAGCGGGGGATAGATCGGGAAGCGGTCGCACAAGGCTTTCACTTTGGCCGCAACGGCCTGTTCCACGGCGCCGTTGTTCTCCGGCCCATTGGCCGCGAGCCCATCCAGCACTTCGGCGATGTACTGTCCCACGGTCTGGAACTCCACCACGCCAAAGCCGCGGGTGGTGCCGGCCGGGGCCCCCAAACGGATGCCCGACGTGACGGCCGGCTTTTCCGGATCGAACGGCACACCGTTCTTGTTACAGGTCATGCGCGCGTTTTCGAGGGCGTCTTCGGCGATATTCCCCGTAAGACCCTTCGGACGCAGGTCGATCAGCGCCAAATGGGTATCGGTTCCACCTGACACAATATCGAGGCCGGCATCTTTCAAAGTCGCTGCCAAAGCCCGGGCGTTGTCGATGATCGATTGGCTGTAGTCCCTAAAGGACGGCTCCAGCGCCTCACCAAACGCCACGGCCTTCGCCGCCACCACATGCATCAGCGGCCCACCCTGCAACCCCGGGAAAACCGCGGAGTTGAACTTCTTCCCCAGATCCGGGTCGTTGGACAGGATCAGGCCGCCGCGCGGACCGCGCAGGGTCTTGTGGGTCGTCGTCGTGACCACATGGGCGTGAGGGATGGGACTGGGGTGCACGCCGCCGGCGACCAGTCCGGAAAAATGCGCCATGTCCACGTGAAAATAGGCACCGACCGAATCGGCGATGGCACGAAAGCGCGCAAAGTCGATCACGCGGGGATAGGCCGAGCCGCCGGCCAGGATGAGCTTCGGCTTATGTTCGCGCGCCAGACGCTCCACCTCGTCATAATCGATCAAGTGATCCTCGCGGCGCACCCCATACTGGACGGCATTGAACCACTTGCCCGACAGATTCGGCTTTGCGCCGTGGGTCAGATGTCCGCCGGCATCGAGACTCATGCCGAGGATCGTGTCGCCCGGCTTTAAAAGAGCAAGACAAACCGCCTGGTTTGCCTGGGCGCCTGAATGGGGCTGCACATTGGCGTAAGCACAATCGTAGAGCTTCTTCGCCCGCTCAATGGCCAGGGTTTCGGCCACATCCATGAATTCGCAGCCGCCATAGTACCGCTTGCCCGGATAGCCCTCGGCATATTTGTTGGTGAAGACGGAGCCCTGGGCTTCCAGGACGGCGCGGCTGGCGATGTTTTCGGAGGCGATCAACTCCACCTGGTCCTGTTGCCGGCGCAGTTCACTCTCCAGCGAGGCGAAGAGTTCGGGGTCCGTCTCCGCCACCGATCGGGAGAAAAACCCGGAAAAATCAGCCTGAGAGTCGTGTTTGGGATTGGCGCTCATAGGTTCACCTGTGTTCCGTTGAAAACAGCGTCTCGCGTCCGCTGCGGCAGGCTGCGGACGATCACGTCTTTCTCGAGTGCGATAAAGCCTGCGGGCGCATCACAAAGGCGATGCGCCAAAACGCGGCGGTGGAGACTCGCGGCCTCCATAGTGCGGTCCATTGCCGGAATGCGGACCGTTGCCGGCTTGGCCCGGATGTTCATGCGGCGAGCAAAACCGGTCTCTCCGGCCAGCCCGACCTCAGCCGGCCACCGCAGTCTGCAAGACCAGCGCAGCCATTATAGCCTTGCGAGGGCGGACCTCTCTTTCGGGTTTTACCACGACGAGGCACCGTGTGCCGCTTGAAGAGGGCATGGAAGCCGTGACGCTTCGACCCGAGAGGCAAGACTATCGCACGGAGGGTTGAGGGGAAGATCGGTCTCCCAGATATCGGCCATTAAGGCCCGGGACCCTCAAGATCTCGTCTCCCCCTTTCGCGGTCAAGGGCCATGCGATCTCGCGGCCTTCAAGGCGTGGGGGGCGCTGTGATCTTGCGCGCAATGTCGGACTTGAGAGTCTGGTCGCCTTTGCAGTCTGCCTTCGAGGCGAGGCGTCTACGCCCGGCTCACCAATGACCTTGGTCACTTTATTTTCAGGCTTTTGGATAAGAGTACCTCCATTGGGACGCGAAGCATTTCAAAAGTCCCATCATTTCATGGCGTATGAGTTGGATCCGCCGCCTCAAAACGCTCTTTATTCGCGCATGAGGAACTTTTCAGGTCCTTATGCAGGCCATATGTGCAAGAAGCTCTCAAATTGTTGAGTTTTGTAAGATGATGACCTTGGCTACATTACCGCGCAAGTGAATTAAGATGCGAAGTAGCTGCGATTTTTTCCCCAAAGCTTTTTCAATCTTGCGCTCTCGCGATTATATTCAAATTAAAGCCCCGCCGCCTTCAGATTGTGGCCCCCTTGTTCAATCCCGTTTTGTTTAGATCAAAAGACTCAAAAATCGCTGTATTAACGTCCTATTAGACCGGGCCCTGGTACCCAAAAAAAGCCCTTTGGTTCCATATCAGGGTCACTTTAACCCTCAGTATTGACATTGAGGTCGAATTGCCAAGATTGTGTCCAATCTGTTCCGAAGAATCAAACACTGGGAATAGAGGAAGGACATAGACACAAGAAACCTATGCCAGAGCAGATCGGTTTTCTTGTTAACAAAGGTGGTGCGATGAGCGACTTACACCAAGAAGCAGATCTGTCTCATGAAGAGATGCTAAGATTGGCGACCGATATTGTGGCGGCCTATGTGAGCCACAATCAGGTTCCGGCGCAGGAAGTGCCGAACATGATCCGCAGCGTCCATGGCGTTCTGGGAACCTTACGCGAAGGCGCGCCGGAAGAGTCCTCCGAACCGCAGAAACCCGCCGTTCCAGTGAAAAAGTCGGTCACGGACGATTACATAATTTGCCTGGAAGACGGCAAGAAACTGAAAATGTTGAAGCGGTATCTGCGCTCCAATTACGACATGAGCCCGGAAGAATATCGCGCCAAATGGAACCTGCCGCCCGACTATCCGATGGTGGCCCCCAACTACGCAGCGCAACGCTCCGAATTCGCAAAGAAAATCGGTCTCGGCCGCGGCGGTCGGAAGGCGGCAACGCGCGGGCGCCGCAAGGGCTGACCTGGTTCAAAACGACCATCCAAAAGGCTCACGCCAAAGCGTGGGCCTTTTTTCGTTCCGCGGCTCTCCCAGATTGGCTTCAAACAATACATCCGTGATGGGCTTGTGAACCCTGAGGTTTCAAGGGGCAGGGCAGCCTTCAAAATGGGCTATGAGTAAAGAGCGCCATATCTCCTCGCCCCCATCATTCACGCTTTGCAGTTCCAGCTTAAAGTCTTCGTATCCCAAATGATTGGCCCGATCGAGTTCCACATCAACAATATGGCCATCCCTTGCATGGAGCCAAAGCGTGCCGCCGCGCCCAAAAGCCTCGCCACCCACGGCAAAGCGCAAGGCGGGCCAAAGGCCACGCTGCTCCTCGCCCACATAAGTGAGATCGGCTTTGCCCAGATAGGCAATGGGCTGGGGCAAATCCGGATCGGCGAGGGTCAAAACCACATCAAAGGAGAACCCCGCTTTCGGCTCCACGAGATAGGGGGTTTGCACCGTGAGACTTGCCAAATCAAAATCGAACAGATGCCAGGGAAAGCCATCGATAAAGACTTCGAACTCCAGGAGCTTTTCAGGCAAATCCACGACGAAATCGAGCCGCTTGCGCTCTGGCTCAACGGTCAAAAAGGCAAAGGGCTGCACCACCGCATTGGGCCGAAGGCGCCCGCCGGTGATCTTGACGGGCGAGGCCAGCGCCAGATCGAGCTCCGCCGTCACCAGTGCGGCATTGGTACACCGCCGCACTGACTTAAAAACTTCGATATGGGTCCGGTCCTTGCGAAAGACGCTGATGCGTTCGGGCAGGGTCCCGTCCCGATTGCTGCGAATGTACTGGTAAATGCGCCCGATCTTTTCCCGCTCGGGCCGCACATCATAGATGGCCGGACGGTTCGGCGCCGGCTGCGCTTCCAGGCCCTGGGCCGCTTCACCCGAGGGCAGATCGGCCAGCGGCCGGTCGTAGATCGACGGCAGGGTCGTCTGCGGCTCGGCCTCCTCTTGTTCCCGCTCCGCCGGCCCGGTGCCAGGCCCGGGAGGGGCTGGCTCGGATGTGGCTGGCTCGGGCAGATCATCGGCCTGGGCGAAGGGGTCGTCGGTGTCGCCCTGGGGTTCGGGATCGAGCATGTCGGGCGCGAGCGTCTCGGGAAACGGCGATGGCGGAGGCTCCTGCGCCAGGGCCGCCGGCCCGGCCAGGGCGAGCAAACCGGCCAACACCGCCGGCGCGCTGGCCAGGCCAAACCCTTGCCTGCGCGTCCGTCCGCCCCTATCCCGACGCCGTCGTCCGGAAAAATCCATCACCATCGAAGCCTTTTTCTGCCCAGGCCCTCCAAGGACCAGGATTCGTGTCTGTGCGCCAAGATTGGACGGCGGCACCGGACGGTCGTGCCCCCTATCCGTCCCGCGTCGCTGGGGTAAGCTGAAAGCACAGGAATGGCGCACAAGGCGAACTCAATTGGCCGTGCTGTTCATGGCAGCCGTGCTGTTCATGGCA
>CAYYTT010000074.1:5101-19031 GCA_964474635.1 uncultured Alphaproteobacteria bacterium
GCCGTGCTGTTCATGGCAGCCGTGCTGTTCATGGCATATGTCCAGGGAGGACCAAAGACAATGCAACTGACCCTCGGCCCGGACTATGAGGCCTTCCGCGACGAGACGCTGGCGTTTCTGGAAGCCCACCGCCGCGACGCCCCCACACCGGACGACGCGGGGATCAAGAGCCCGAAGCGTCAGCGCTGGCAAAAACTTCTGATCGAGAACGGTCTCGCCGCGCGCACGATCCCCCGCGAATACGGCGGCTACGGCGCCGAGCCCGACATTTTGAAATCGCGCCTCATTGCGGAGGCCTTCGCCGCCACTGGCCTGCCCGGCCCCATGGCCAATCAGGGCATTTCCATGCTGGTGCCGACCCTGCTGGAGTGCGGGACCGAAGAGCAAAAACAAGCCTGGATCAAGCCCACGCTGGAGGGCCGCGTGATCTGGTGCCAGGGCTATTCAGAGCCCGGCGCGGGCTCCGATCTGGCGAGCCTGACCACCAAGGCGCACATTGACGGCAATGACTACGTCATCAATGGCCAGAAAATCTGGACCTCCACGGCGCGCCAGGCCGACATGATCTTCTGCCTTGTGCGCACCGAGCCCGACGCGCCCAAGCACCAGGGCATTTCCTATCTGATCTTCTCCATGGATACGCCCGGCATCGAAGTGCGCCCCCTCGTCGACATGACCGGCGCGGCCAATTTCAACGAAGTCTTCTTCACGGATGTCCGTGTACCCCGCAGCCAGATCGTGGGCGCGCCGGGCCAGGGCTGGTTCGTGGCCAACGCCACCCTCACCCATGAGCGCGGCATGCTGGGCGACCCGAATGCCGCCAAGACGCGCCTGCTCGCCATCGCCGAACTGATGAAGACCGAGACCGTGAACGGCGCGCGCCTGATGGACAATCCCCTGCTGCGCGACCGGCTGATCGCGCTTCAGGCCCGGGTCTACGCCATGCAGGCCAATGGCCTGCGGGTCATGACGGCGCGCTTGAAGGACGAGGACGCGGGCATGGCCTCACTGATCATCAAGCTGCAGGGCTGTGAGCTCAACCATGAACTGGCGCGCCTCGCCATTGATGCCCTGGGCGAGATCGGCCTCCTCTATGAGGACAGTCCGTATCTGAAGGATTTCGGACGGTGGCAACAGCAATACATGTATGACCTGGGACTGATCATCGGTGGGGGAACGGCTCAGATCCAAAAGAACATCATCGCCGAACGGGGTTTGGGCATGCCGCGCGAACCAAAGCCCGCCAAAGACCCAAAAACGGCGTGAGCCAAGGAGGACAGCCCCATGGAATTTGCCCTTTCTGAAGACCAGCGCATGCTCCAGGCCTCCGTGAAGGCCTTCCTTGAAAGTGCCAGCGACCTGGAGGCGGTGCGCCGCGCCGCCGAAGGCCAGGCGGATGTGGTCGCCGCCCTCGCACAGGGCCTGCAGGATCTTGGTGCCGGCCAGATCCTGGTGCCCGAAGCCTATGGCGGCCTCGGCCTCGGTCTGCTCGATGCCGCACTCGTGCAGGAAATGCTCGGCCATTTTGCAGCGCCCGCGGATCTTATGGCGAGCGCGGCCATGGCCGTCACTGGCCTGCTGACCGCCGGAACCCAGGCCCAAAAGGACGAGTGGCTGCCCAAAATCGCCTCCGGCGAGGTGCGCTTTGGCGTGGCGGTGACGGAGCGGGTCGGCGCGCGCGAGGGCGCCGGCATCGAGGCACAAGGAGACCGCCTCACGGGCAAGAGCCTCTTTGCCCTGGAGACCTTCGGCGCCACCCATTTCCTCATCGCCGACACGAGCGGCCGGCTGCATATCGTGCAGGCGGACGGCGCAGGGGTCGCCCGCACGGCCCTCCCGACCATCGACAAGACGCGCCTCTTCTCGGAGCTGCGCCTTGAGGAGGCACGAGGGATCGCGCTCATGGGCGAAAACGATCCGGGCCGGGCCGCCGATGAGATGGTGGCCGTGGCGCGCATCATGCTCGCCGCCGACACCCTGGGCGCCGCCCAGGCCATGCTCGACAAGGCCGTTGCCTACGCCCTGGAGCGCAAGCAGTTCGGCCGGGTCATCGGCAGCTTCCAGTCGGTCAAACATTTGTGTTCGGAAATGGCCGCGGAGCTTGAGCCGGCCCGCGCCCTCCTGTGGCACGCGGCCCATGCCCGGGACGCGGGCCTTGATGAGGTGGAGGTCCTGACCTGCCTTGCCAGGGCCCATCTCGCCGAGGTCGGCACCCATGTGGCGAGGACCTCCGTGGAGGTCCATGGCGGCATGGGTTTCACGGATCTTTTGGGCCTGCACTACTGGTTCAAGCGGATCGGCGCCAACCGTCAGCTGCTGGGAGGGCCCGAACAGGTGCGGCTCGAAGCGGCAAAGTTGCAGGGCTGGGCCTGACACCGCCCCATTTGACGGCATGATGATGCGCAAAGGGCCGCACGGGCTCTGCCGCATTCTTTTTGGCGAGTCCTGCAAACCAAGGAGGCGACCATGGCCGACAACGATGTCCAGACACTCACGCGCCTGCTCAATGAAATCGAGAAGGCCGGGTTTTTCTCCGTTGAGGGGGTGATCAATGCCGGCCTGATCGAAGATCTGTACGCGGCCGTTTGGCTCAACGCGCCCCTCGAAAACCGGCCGAGTAAGGACTATGTGGCCGCGCGGATCTGGCTCGCCGCCCGCTATCTCCAAAGGCTTGGCATGGAGAATCTCAACTGGTCCAACAGGCCGCGCGGGGTGTTGTCGGCCTCCGAGTCGGCCAAGCAGAAGGCGGAAATCGCCAAGCAAGCCAAGACACTCAGCATCCCTATTGAGCAAATTTCCGGTTTTTGGGATGAACCCCTGTCCGTGCCCATCTGGCTCCACGAAGAGGAAATCACCTTCCTGGTGAAGGCCCTTCAAAAACGCGGCTTCGGCCTCTCCGGCCTTCCCGTGGTCGACATCTACCGCCAGGGCCGCCAGCACAGCAAAGCCGTCAAGCAGTTCGATCCGGAGGCGTCGGATTGGACCAAGGATCCAGTCTTCGATCTTGTGCACTACGCCGTCACGTCGCGCCACGATTCCATGAACACGGAATGGGAAGCGACCGACGACATCATGGTCTACAGCGCCTGGTTCATTCAGCTCAATCAGCAGGGCCGGGATGTGGACAAGCTTGTTCTCTACCGGGGCAAATTTGTTGTTGAGGCGGAGACCACGCCCACCAACACGCTTCTTCGGACAAGCCACATCCAGCGCATCTTTGGCCCCGGTCGCAAACCCGTGCGCCATGACGGCCTGATGTTCGGCACACGGGACAAACTGCTCGTCCTGGGCTTCAGCCGCGATCATAAGGGCAACCATACGCCCCAGACCATGCAGCTCGACGGGCGCAATCTCGTGAATGAATATGCTGGTGTCTACGACATGCTCGGCGGCTGGACCACAACGGCCGAGCAGTTCCAGGAGATCCGCCGCGACGGGCTCGTCGGCACGGGCATCTTCATGCGGCTCGACGGTCCGGACCGGGAGGATTACGCGGCGGCGGAGGGTCTGCCGGATCTGCTGCCCCTCCTCTCCGACCCAGCGGAGAACTACTGCAAACGGGTGGTTCGCTCCAATGACGGCAGCCGTGACAGCGTCCTCAAGGTCAGCACGACCGTCGACAAGACCGAGCGCACGACCGCCCCGAACGAGGTCTTCACCTCAGAAGAGCTCAACACAATCTATGAGCTTGAATATTACAGCGACTGGACGGTCGACGACATTGGCCGGCTGATCCCGGGATTTAAAAAGCCCTAGAACAGCCGTACCACGAGAGAACCGTCATCGCGACCGAAGGGAAGCGATCCAGAGCAACGGGCACGGAGGTTGCGGCCCCTGGATCCCTTCGCTGGCGCTCGGGATGACGTCCATGAGATCCGCGCCTGTGCGATACCCAATCCGCCATGGGAGCAGCCCGTACGGAGCGTGTGGCCAGCGACGGCGTCGCGGTCGCTCCGCGTCAAGGTTGCATCGATTTCGCGCCCTGCCGCTTGATCTCAAACCAGGACTCCGCCCGCGCCGCCCCGGTCGGGCGGTTTGTCGTGGTCACCGTGCTGGTGTCGCCGGCGCACATAGTCGAGCTTGCGCAGGGCCACGCGGGTGAGCTGTTCCTGGCCGGCCGAGACGGGGCCAACGACGGCGACTTCAAGGCCCGTGCGGGCGCACACGGCGCAAACTTTGACGCTTTTGCCGTGGGGCAGGAACTCAAGGTAGACATCGCCGGGCGGGCTCACGGGGCCGGGGCTTTCCTATTGGAGCGGTAAAATCGGATCGTCCCCACGGTGCCCGACAGTCGTAAACAGCCCCCTACCCTCGCGATTTTATGAATCGAGCCGCCCGCGCACCTTCACATCCTGGCCGTCGAAATGGGCATCGACCCGGTAGACCTGGGCAAGACGCTCCGGAGTGAGAACATCCGCAGGCGTCCCGTCAGCCGCGACAATCCCGTCGGCAAGAAGCACCAGCCGGTCGCAAAAGCGCGCCGCCAAGGACAGATCGTGGAGCACGACGGCGACGCCCCGCCCCTCCCGCGCGGTCGCCGCCAGCAGATCCATAATGCCAAGCTGGTGATAGGGATCGAGGGAGGCCACCGGTTCATCCACGAGCAGCACCTGGGCCGGACCGGCGAGCACGCGGGCCAGCAGGACCCGCGCCCGCTCGCCCCCCGATAGGCTCATCACAGGCCGGGTCCGCAAATCCTGGAGCCGCGTCTTGTGCAAGGCATCCTCGATGGCGGCGAGGTCCTGCGCATCGGGCTGCCCCAAGGGCTGCGCCATGGCGGGGCGACCGAGCGCCACGAGGTTTTCCACCGTGAGCGGCCAATGGATGATCTGACCTTGCGCCAGATAACCGATCAGCCCCTGGAGCCGGTGGGTTGGCCAATGGGTGATGTCCTGATCGCCAAGCCGGATCGTGCCATGGGTGGGAGCGACAAGCCGAAGAAGGGCGCGCAGCAAGGTGGATTTCCCTGCGCCATTGGGGCCGATCAGCCCCGTCATGGACCCCGGCTGGACCGAAAAACTCACATCACGGAGCACGGTCCGCCCATCGAGAGCCACCTGGAGGCCAGTGGCGACAAGCTGCGTCATCGCATCCTCCGGCGGGTACGCACGACAAGCACCAGAAAGGCCGGCGCGCCGATCAGGGCCGTCAGCACACCCAGTTTGAGTTCCTGGTCCGTGGGGATAAGGCGGATGGCGGTATCGGCCAGGGTGATCAGGATCGCACCCGCAAACGCACTCGGCAGGAGCAGGCGCGCGGGGTCCGAGCCCACGAAGGGCCGGATCATGTGGGGCACCACGAGGCCGATAAACCCGATGCTGCCCGTGACCGCGACGCCCGCGCCGACACTCAAGGCCGACCCCAGGATCACGAGGGTCCGGGTGCGTAGCAGATTGACCCCGAGCGAAGCAGCCGTTTCCTCACCCAGCGTAAGCGCCCGCAAGGGCCGCGCCGCCGCCAAAAGCAGAACGAGACCGGCGGCAATGAAGGGCGCGGCCAGGGCAATATCCGTATAGGACCGGTTCGCCAAAGACCCGAGCAGCCAGAGCACCATGTCGGCGAGCGAAAACGGGTTCGGCGACAGATTCATGGCCAGCGAGGTGAGTGCCCCGGCCAGGGAACTGATCCCCACACCGATAAGAATCAGGGTCAACACGCTCGCGTCCCGCCGGGCGAAGGCATAGAGCAGCAGGGTCGACAGGAGCGCCGCCGTCATGGCGAAGACCGGGATGGCATAGGTCGTGATCTGGGCGGCGCCGTAATAGATCGCGATCACGGCCCCGAGCCCGGCGCTGGCCGACACGCCAATCACGCCCGGATCGGCCAAGGGATTGCGCAACAAGCCCTGAAGCGCCGCGCCGGACATGCCCAGCGCCGCCCCCACCATGATCCCGACGAGCAGGCGCGGCGCACGGATTTCCTGCACGATGAGCGCCACCCGATCCGTCGACGGATCGCCAATCAGCCCCTTTAGAATGTCGACCGGGCCAAGCGGGGCATAACCGATGGTCAGGCCGGCAAAGGCGGCCACGGCCAGGATGAGCGCCAGGACCACGGTCAAGGACCAGGACGGGCGCGTCATGGGGGGGTCTCCTTGACCTTGGCCGAAACCGGATTGGGTTGGCCGTCCAGCGAGCGGGCGAATGTGTGCACGGCCTCCACCGCCTCCACGAAAAACCATGCCGAGCAGGACACGAGCCGCCCAGGCACGAACAGGGTCGGGGTTTGGCGCAGCATGTCTTGCACGAAGGCATGGCGTCCCAGGGACCAGAAGGTCACATGATTGCTTGCCAGATCGAAAAAGGCTCCGACGATCATGTCAGGCGGATGGGAGACAAGCTGCTCCAGATTAACCGGGATCCAGCCGGAGCCGCCATGGACGGCCCCGAAATTACGCACACCGGCAAGGCTCAGCATTTCGTCCACGAATGTTCCTGCACCGGAGGTAAAGCCTCCGGGTGTGAGGTAAAGGGCCGTCGGCGGTTCGCCCGCATGGATTTGTTCGGCGGCAATCCTGGCGAGTGCGGTGTCCATGGCCCTGAGGAGCGCCTCGGCCCTGTCTTGGGCGCCCAGGGCCGCGCCCATGGCCCGCAGATTGTCCCGTGCGCTCGCCACCGAATTGCCGAACGCGATCTGGGCCACGGGGATCCCCAAGCGGTCCAGGTGATTGCGCGCGTTGAAGCCCCCGCCCCATTGGCGCACCACGAGATCGGGCTCGGCGAGCAGCACCGCTTCGGCATTGGGCCGCACCCGCGGCAGATCGCCGACCCGATCGGCCAGGTAGGAATAATCCGACGTGGCGGCCGGCGAGACACCGACGATGGCATCGCGCTCGGCAAGCGCGATGACATATTGATCCGCACAGTAATCGAGTGAGACGACGCGGGAGGGCGCCGCCTCGGCGGGATACGGGCGCAGCCCCAGCCACAGGCACGCAAGGGCCATGAGCCAATTCCGCGCCCGGGCCATCAGAAGCGCACCCGCATTCCGCCGGCGACATTGAGCGGTGCCGTCCCGAAGCCCGCATTGTCCTGATAATTGGCGTCAGTCGCGTTTTCCAGTCTTGCAAACAGGTCCGCGTTCTCGCTCAAGGCATAGGAGGCGCGCAGGCTGAGCAGGGTAAAGCTGTCGAGGGCCGCGGCGCCGTCCGGCTCGCGGCCATTGAAGTAAATGCCGGCGGACAAGGTCCACTGCGCCGTGGGGCGCAGCGTGATTTCCGCATTGAAGCGATGGTCGGGCTGGTTGCCGGCGGCCAGGGTGGTGGAGACGTTGAAGGCATCGAGATAGGTGTAGCTCACATCCAAGGTCAGGGCTTCGATCGGAGAAATGGCGGCCGCCACCTCAAGGCCGCTTGTCTCAAAGGTCTGCACATTGATGAACGTGAAGGCCGCCAGATCGAAGGCGATGAGGTCCTCAACCCGCTGATCGAACCAGGTCACGCTGGCCTGCGCGCGGCCGCGCCAAAAATCACGCTCAAGACCGATGTCCCAGCCATTGCTGACCTCGGCCTGCAAATCCGGATTAAACCCAAGTTCGCCGGCGGAGGGTGCCCGAAACCCTTCGGAGTAACTGCCCCGCAGTGTGGCATCGATCAGCGGTATACGGATCGCGCCGGCTCCGCTCACGGTGGTGGCCGAACCGAAATCCTCGCTTGTGTCGTAACGCACACCGGCCGTCAGGCTGACGCCGTCCAGGGGCTGGATCTGAAACAGGCCATAGCCGCTTGTTTGAAAAATCTCCTGATTGCCGCCGAAACCGGTGCGGGTCACCGCCTCCTGGCGCTCATATTCGGCGCCGAAGACGGCGGTCAGTCCGTCAAAGAGTTGGGCCGTCCCCTGATATTCATAGGACAGACGGGTTCCGGTTGAATCGAATGACACCGCCCCATCGGTCAGGTTGATTTGTTCATTGCGCGCATAAGTGATCGAGAGCCGGTTTTTGAGCCGCCCGCCAAAAGTGTCGAGCGTGGCGAAGCCGCCGGCGGTGACTTCCTCGGTCTCCCCGATTTCGTCGCCGTCCACGGGACCGATTCCGAAGGCAAAACTATCGAACTCGTTTTCGCTGTCCTGGAAGCGGAAGACGGCATCGAAGCTCAAAATCTCCAATGGCTGATAACGCCCCTTGGCCGACAGGGTAACGTTGCGAAACCCGTCATCCTCCCGGTTGCCATTGGCCTCATCGGCGGTGGAAAAGCCGTCCGTGGTCGTGCCTGCAAGCGTCACGCGCCCGGATACAGTCTCGCTACCGCCACGCAGCGTGGCCGCGCCCCGGAAGGTGCCAAAACTGCCGGCCTCCAGATAGCCCGAGCCGCCCAGCCCCTCACTCCCGTCCTTGGTGACGATGTTGATGATCCCGCCGATGGCGTCGCTGCCGTACAGGGTCGACTGGGCGCCGCGAATGACCTCGATGCGTTCCACATCGCTCGTATCGAAATTGGCAAAATTGAACGGCGTGCCGAAAGACCCCGGATTGTTCAGGACAATGCCGTCCTGCACCACCAGGGTCTGGTCGCTGGCAAGGCCCCGCACCGACACGCTGGAAAGGGCGCCGAAACTGCCCGAGCGGGTCACCTGAAGGCCGGGCACGGCGGTCAGGACATCGTACACGAAGCGTTGTTGGCGCTGTTCGATCTCGGCGGCCGTGACCACCGTGATGGAGCGACCGACCTGATCGAGGGGTGTTGGAATGCGGGTACCGGTCACGATGATCCGGTCCTCGGTCTCCTCGACCGGCGCCGCATCCTCATCCACGCCTGGAGCCTGTTGGCCTTGCGCGAGCGTCGAGGCAGAGGTGGTGAGAAGGAAAAACGATGCAAAGAGGGCCGCACGGCCCGATGACTGTCCCATGGCACAGGTCCCTGTCGGGAAGCACGCGGGCACAGACATGGACGCGAAGGCAGTCGGACAAAAGACCGCGCCGGAATCCAGTGTCCGCCCCCGGATCAACTCCCGGTTACGGTTTACACTGTCGCCACGAACGGGTCAGTTCCGCGCCCCATGGCATATCCCGGCCTGGGAACAGGACGACGCGATGGCAGGTTTCCTGGCTTGCGGGTCGACACCGATCGTTCGGCCTTCCCGGAGGTTGGCGAGTATGGATGACATCCAACCGGCCGATCCCCAGTGGCAGGGATCCAATGCGCATTGCGCCGGATCCCGTGAACGATGGCTCGCCGCCTACAGTTGCGGGCTCAGCGCCGGAATTGCTCCGCCCGGGTCCTTTCGGACACGGGTCCAGGCGGATACGCACCGGCTTCCCTTTTACCCTTCCCGTGGGAAGGCACCATCTGATGAGACAGTACCCAAGCGCCCTCCCCGCCACAAGGACTTCGCCTGGCAAGCGGTCCAAAAGAAAGGCCTTCCGTTGCAAAAGCGTGCCCCGCCATGCGCGCCTGTGGGCCCGTCAGGCCGGCATGCGGGAGAGCCGCCCTAAGACGGCGCGGACCAGCACCGTCAGCAGACTGCCCAACACGACCCCGGAGGTGTTGGCGGCGAAATCAAGCCAGTCGGCCACCCGCCCCACCATGGGCTGGACAAGCTCAATGAGGCCGCCGGCCAGGACAATCAGCAGGGCAACGACAACCTGGGCCAACTGATTGCGCAGACTGAGCAGGGCCGTGAGGCTCCAGGCGCAATAAGCCAGCGCGTGAAGCACCTTGTCGGAGGTCTCGATGATCGTCATCGCGGGACGCAGCGAGAAGTAAAGAACAGTCACTGTCACGGCGACGAGGCCAATCCGCGCCGCGAGGGTCACGAAACGGTCCGCCGCCGTACCGGTGCCCCTTGTCATCGTGGTCGTCATGGCTGCGTCCTTGCCAAATAGGCCTCGACCCCTTCGGCGGCCCGCCGCCCGGTCGCAAAACAGGCTTGTAGCAGATAGCCGCCCGTCGGCGCCTCCCAATCGATCATCTCACCGGCCACGAACGTGCCGGGCCGGGCCGTGAGCATGAGATGATCGTCAAGACCGCTCCAGGAGACCCCGCCGGCCGTGGAGATTGCCCGCTCAAGGCCCGTCGTCGCAGTCACCTTCAGGGGCAACGCCTTGAGCAGGGCCGCGAGCGCCGGCGGCGCGGCCGGTGGCGGTCCATCCCGCACCTCGCGCACCAGCCCCAAGGCAACGGGCGGCAGCCCCGCCTTGCGCAGCCTGTTGGAGGCCGACTGGCGCGCGGGCACCTTGGCCAGGCGCGCCGCGAGGGCGTCGGCCGTCAGGTCCGGACACAGATCGAGGGTGAGGGTCGCCGCGCCGCCGCGTTCAAGACGCTCGCGAAGGTCGCGCGACAGCGCGTAGATTGCGCCGCCCTCAAGGCCCGAGGCGGTGACCGTCACCTGGCCGCGCACCCGCGCCTCCCCAAGGCCGGCGGTCACGGTCTTGAGCGGTGTTCCTGCGAATCGGGATGCGAACGCCTGCGACCACGCGCAGCGGAAGCCAGAGTTGGCCGGCGCGAGGGGCCGAAGCGGCACGCCCGCCGCCTCCAATGCGCCGGTCCAGCCGCCGTCGCTGCCCAAGCGCGGCCAACTGGCCCCGCCCAGGGCCAGGACCATTGCCCGGGGCGCGGGGAACTCCCGGGGTTCGGCGCCGGGCCCGGCGGCAAAGCGCAAGGCCCCTGTCCCGGTCCAGCCCTGCCAGTGCCAACCGGTGCGCAAGGTCACGCCCGCCCCGGCGAGCCGGGTCAACCACGCGCGCAGCACAGGCGAGGCCTTGAAGGACCGGGGGAAGACGCGCCCGCTCGAGCCCACGAAGGTTTCGATGCCAAGACCGTGGCACCAGGCCCGCAAGTCACCGGGCGGGAAGGCCTCGAGACTGGGTTCAAGCGCCGCCAATTCGGGACCGTAGCGGGTCTTGAACGCCTCCAGCGGCTCCGAATGGGTCAGGTTGAGCCCGCCGCGCCCCGCCAGCAGAAATTTGCGCCCCGGGGTTGGCATGCGCTCAAAGAGCGTGACGGATCGCCCTGCACCGGCAAGGCGTTCGGCGCAAAAAAGGCCGGCAGGCCCGCCACCGATTACGGCAATCTCGCTCCCGCGGCCGGGGTCACCTGTTGGTTCGGCCATCGCCGTCCTGTCCTTTCACGCGTGCCGGCGCGTCCCGACGCAGACAACACCGCGGCCATCGGGGCCACCCCAGCCCATACGGCCGAAACAGGCTGAGGGCCGAAACAGCGAGGGGGCCGCAACAGCCATGGGAATGCCGCAAGCCAGTGGCCATATGTGAACAAAGTCCTCTGATAGACTGGTTGTTACCATGCCCCGATATCGCGTGCTGCTGTCCCGCCCCAATGCGGCGTTTGTCGACCTCCTCATCGATGCGGAGGACGAGGCCCAGGCGCGTCGGCTGGCCTGCGATATGGCCTGGCACGACCTGGACGACGGGGCGACCTTGCCCGTCAGCATTGCGCTCTATGAGGAAATCGGCGGTCCGGATGGCACATCCGAGGGGCCTGGCACCAGCCGGCTGATCATGCAAACGGACATGGCCGAGCCTGGCGCCCGTGGTCCGGACGGTCCCGAACAGGACGAAGACTGGCTGCGCGACGCGGACGCCAGCGCCCAGGAAGCCGGCGCCCAGGAAACCGGCGCCCAGGAAACCAGCGCTCAGAAAACCAGCGCTCAGAAAACCGGCGCCCTAACGACACAGCCCGAAACGGACGCGGCGGGCGACAATGTGGTGTCACTGGATGCCTTCCGTCGCCGCAAAAAGGCGCAGCAGGACTGAGCATTTCTGGGCGTTTCAGACGCTGTGTTCGGAGACTGGTGGAGCTGGAAAGCCAAAGCTCGAATGCGCCGAACCGAACGGCCCGCGGGCTGCCGGGCGGTCAGCTCTCCCCGCGGAAAGCGCTGCGCGCCGGGAGGCAAAAATTGGTGGGCGGTGAGAGGCTCGAACTCCCGACATCCACGGTGTAAACGTGGCGCTCTCCCAACTGAGCTAACCGCCCCGAAACAGCCTCGGACTGTAAGAGAGAACGAACCGCCAGCGCAAGCTGATGGCGGGGGTCAGTGCCTGAAGATCTGGGAGCGCTTTTGACACAAGGGCTTAGCGCGTCGACGGCTTTGAAAAATCACCGCCAAGTCCAAAGTATCCGTGTCCGATTTGAGGGTGGCCGCCCGATCGAAACCCAAGATCGGGACCGGGCGGGACCGGGGGCCGGTTACGGCCCCAGGCCCGTTTGTATCAGGCGTTCACCGTATCCTTCAGGCCCTTGCCAGCCGTGAATTTCGGCTGCTTGGAGGCCGGAATCTTGATCGGCTCGCCGGTGCGCGGATTGCGCCCTTCGGAGGCCGCACGGTTGGTCACCTTGAAGGTTCCGAAATTGACGAGACGCACTTCGTCGCCGTCCTTCAGGGCCTCGGTGATGGCATCGAACACCGCGTCGACCGCGCGGGTCGTTTCGGTTTTCGGAAGGTCGGAGAGCTCTGCGACACGCGCAATGAGATCGTTTTTATTCACGGCAGGAGCCCCTTGCTGTTGCTCGCGTTCAGGACAAGAAGACACTCGAAATCAGATATCCACAGTATACGCACGGTGCTGAAAACCGCAGAATCGCTGGGAATCTGCTCTCTAAGCCGTGACGGTAGTCCGCATGCATCGCAGCCGTCAAAGAAAAAATCCCGGAAATCCGGGATTTTTCAGCTTTACAGGCGCGAATTCAACACCTGAGGCAGTGCGAATCGGCCCTGAATGCAAGGAATTGTCCCCCTCACACAGCTCTGGCGAGGGGGACTTGAGCGTCTTGGGGCGATCAGTGGGTGACCAATGAATCAGGCGAATCATCGCCCCCCACACCTGGAACCGGCAGGTCATCCTCATTGGGCTCTTCCCACTCGATGGGCGTGGGCTGCTCCACAAGGGCGAGTTTGAGAGCATCATCGGCGGAGGCCACCGGGATGATGGTCATGCCCCTCTTCACATTGTCTGGGATGTCCGCCAGGTCCTTTTCATTGTCGACCGGGATCAAAACCGTCGTGATGCCGGCCCGCAATGCCGCGAGAAGCTTTTCCTTCAGCCCCCCGATGGGCAGAACCCGGCCCCGCAAGGTGACTTCACCGGTCATGGCCACGTCGCGGCGCACGGGGATGCCCGTCAGCACCGAGACGATGGACGTCACCATGCCGATGCCCGCCGAGGGACCGTCCTTGGGCGTTGCACCTTCGGGCACGTGCACGTGGATGTCACGGCGATTGAAGATGGGCGGCTTGATCCCATAGGTCACCGAGCGCGACTGCACGAAGGAGCGGGCCGCGTTGATGGATTCCTTCATGACATCGCCAAGCGTGCCCGTCGTCGTCATGCGGCCCCGACCCGGCACCATGACCGCCTCGATGGCGAGGGTGTCGCCGCCGGTCTCCGTCCAGGCGAGGCCCGTGACCACACCGACCTGATCCTCGCCCTCGGCTTCCCCGAAGCGGAACTTCTGCACACCGGCATATTTGCCGAGATTGCGCTGGGTGACCGCGATTTTGGTGGAGCGGCTGGTGAGGATCTGTTTCACCGCCTTGCGCACCAGGCCCGCGACTTCCCGTTCCAGGTTCCGCACGCCGGCTTCCCGGGTGTAGTAGCGAATTAGGTCATGCAGGGCCGAGTCGGAAATCGACCATTCCGTCTTGCGCAGGCCATGATCCTTCATCTGTTTCGGGATCAGGTGACGTTTGGCGATTTCAACCTTTTCATCTTCCGTGTAGCCCGGAATGCGGATGATCTCCATCCGGTCAAGCAAAGGCTGCGGCATCCGCAGGGAGTTCGCCGTCGTGATGAACATCACGTCGGACAGATCGTATTCGACTTCAAGATAATGGTCCGCGAAGGTCCCGTTCTGTTCCGGATCGAGCACTTCCAAAAGGGCCGAAGACGGATCACCGCGGAAATCCGCACCAAGCTTGTCGATCTCATCGAGTAGGAACAGCGGGTTGACCGCCTTTGCTTTTTTCATCGACTGGAT
>CAYYTT010000075.1:0-8547 GCA_964474635.1 uncultured Alphaproteobacteria bacterium
GGGGATCCAGGGCCACTGGCTCCGGATTTCGTTGCCCTGGATGGCTTCGCTTTGCTCGCCATGACGGCATGAACCTGAATCATCGACATGTGCCGCTGCACTAGGGGCTCATACAGGCCGCGCGAGGCCGCCTCGGGCCCTGGCGCGGCGCGGCGACACGTGTTAGCAGAACCCACGTGCGATTGGGCGGGACTTATGGCGCAATGCCGCGTGCCCCGAAGCCCGGGCAGAGACCAAGCCGAAGGCAACCTGCTCCGACACCGAGGCCGGCATATCCCGTCCGCGTACGGATCCCGTTTTTTCTGAACTCATCAGGAAAGGATCCACCGGCCATGGCGATCTACCTCGAAGGCCAGTCGCGGACATTTCAAGAATTTCTTCTTCTGCCCAACTTGACCAAGAAATCCGACCGCCCGGACCAGGTGGATCTGTCGACGCCCCTCGACAAATTCGGTCCCGGCGCCGAGCCGCGGGTGAAGTTGCGCCTGCCGATGACCTCGGCGGTCATGCAATCCGTATCCGGACCGGAAATGGCCATCGCGCTTGCCCGCGCCGGAGGCTTGTCCTTCATTTTCCATTCCCAGCCCATTGAGCGCCAGGTGGACATGATCCGCCGGGTGAAGAGCTATAAAGCCGGTTTCGTCGTCTCCGATTCCAATCTGCGGCCCGATGCCACCGTCGCCGAAGGGATCGAACTTGCCCAGCGCACTGGCCATTCCACCATCGCGGTAACCGCCGACGGCAGCGCCAACGGCTCCTTCATTGGCCTGCTCACCCGCCAGGACATTCCCATCAAACCAGAGCGCCACGGCGATGCCGTGCAGCACTGGATGACGCCGGTGGGGCAGATGACGACGGCCCGCCATGACGTGACATTGACGGAGGCACAGGAGCAGATTTTCGCGTCGCGGCAAAAATGCCTACCCGTTTTATCCGCAGACGGACACCTTGCCCATCTGGTTTTTCGGCGAGATTTCGAGACCCAGGAATTGTTCCCCTACGAAATGGTGGACGCGGATCGCCGGTTGTTGGTGGGCGCCGGTATCAATACCCATGATTACAAGGAACGCGTGCCGGCGCTCCTTGACGCCGGTGCCGATGTTCTGTGCATTGATGCCTCCGACGGCTTCAGCGAGTGGCAGCGCGACACCCTTGAGTATATCCGCCGGGAATTTGGGCCTCACATCATTGTGGGCGGCGGCAATGTCGTTGAGGAAGAGGGGTTTCGCTATCTCGTGGAGGGGGGCGCCGATTTCATCAAGGTGGGGATCGGTGGAGGATCGATCTGCATCACACGCGAGCAAAAGGGGCTTGGCTGTGGCCAGGCCTCCGCGGTGATGGCCGTGGCGGCGGCCCGCGACCGCTATCTGAAGGAAACCGGCATTTATGTTCCTCTGTGTTCGGACGGGGGCATTCAGCACGACTACCATGTGACGCTTGCCCTGGCGATGGGCGCCGATTTCGTGATGCTCGGCCGGTATTTCGCGCGCTTTGACGAGAGCCCGGGCCGCAAGCTGCGCATTGGCACACGCTATGTGAAGGAATATTGGGCGGAAGGCTCGGACCGGGCACGCAATTGGGCCCGATACGATGTGGGCGGGGATAAGCGGCTGCAATTTGAGGAAGGCGTGGACGGCTATGTTCCGTATGCCGGCGATCTGCAAAGCAATGTCGCGCGCACCAGGGCAAAGCTCGTTTCCACCATGTGCAATTGCGGCTCCGTGACGATCCCGCAATTTCAGGCCGGTGCCCGCATCATCAACGTCTCCCAGCAGAGCTTCCTGGAAAGCACTTATTCCATTGAGCGCAAAGACACCGACGACGCACGATTCACGTGATCTCGGGCAAAGGGATGTGCGGGACGTCGTCGCCGGTCAAGATCGTCGAATGGGTCGTTTGGATCATCTCGAACCTTGAGCAACCGCGCTCTCATTCGTGTCGCTCTCGCTCCGCAGGGGCGCCGGGCCGTGGTCACGGCCCGTGACCCAACTTGATCGAAAAATGCTCTAACCCAGATCACTTCATTAAAAAAATGGCGGCCCGTGTGGGACCGCCATTTTTCTTGACCTCAAACGGCTCCGGGAGCCGGCCGTCTGACCGGCCGGGGCCGATCAGACGAGGTTTGCGTTTCAGGATCAGAATTCGGCCGTGGCGCGGAAGTAGTAATAGCCACCCTGCCAATCCACGACGGAGTCGGAGCGATAGATCCGTCCGCAGCAGGTTTCGCCGATGGTGCCCTGGTCGGGGAAGTTGTCGAACAGGTTCCGTGCGCCAAGGCTCAGGCGATAGGTGTCGTTGACGATGTAAGTCGCTTCCACATCGACAAAGAGTTCCGGAGAGAAACTCTGCACCTGCGTGATGTTGGCATTGCCGTTCGACTGCTCATAACCGCTGAAGAAGTTCAGGCGGGTGAGGAACGCCCAGTTTTCCCAGCTGTGGTTGGCGGTCACGATGGCCCGCCATTGGGGAAGACCGTTTTCGAAGTCGAAACGGCTCTCGGCGTTGAACAGATCCGTCACGTTCCCGTCGAACTCGGTTTCGTTATAGTTCACGGAGGCGATCAGGTTGGTCACTCCGCCCACGTCCCAGTCCTTGGCGTAGGTCATCACCAGGTCGAAACCCTGTGTGATCGTGTCGAAGGCGTTGGTGAAGTAGAACACGCCGCCGATCGACTCGGCGCCAACGACGCCCGCATCGGTCAAGTTGCCCCGGAAGCCCAGACAGGTCGTCTCGATTTCAGGCGTGGCCGGATCGCAGTCGTCCACCACCGTGATTGTGGAGATGGCATTGACCCGGTCTGTCAACTTGATGCGGTAGAAGTCCAGCGTGAAGTTGATGTCGAAGAAGTTACCCACAAGGCCGGCGGCCACACTGGTCGATTCCTCAGGACGCAGAGGCGTGGCCCCAAGGGCCTGGGCCACCGCGCTGTTTGCGGGGAACAGACCGGTTGCCACGGGCACGCCGTCGGGCAGACGGGTCGACACGTTGGTCGTGCCCTGCTGACCCGGGGTTGGCGCCCGGAAGCCCGTGCCATAGCTGGCGCGGACAGCCAGATTGTCGAACAGATCATACTGGGCGGCGAGCTTGTAGATGAAGACGTCGTCCTCAAGGTCCGAATAGTTCTCGTACCGGGCGGAGAACTGGAAGAAGAGGTCTTCGGTAATGTCCGTACTCAGATCGAGATACAAGGCGCGACTGTCCCGCTCGAAGACATCCGAGAACGCCGGTGAAAAACCCGGGAAGCCGTTCGATCCCACACCGACCACCGTGTAGACCGGATCATTCGGATCGGCGCAATCAAGATCGGCGATGCCCATGCCGGCCATGGTCGCCGTGCCATCGTCGTTACAGAAGTCGAAAGGATCGGCCGATGCGAAGGGCCCGGCCTCAAAGGACGAGGGTTCACCCTCGACGACCTCATAGCTTTCTTCCAGATAGCTGAAGCCGAACGCGATCAACAGCGGACTGGCAAAGCCGATATCGACCGGTTGGGCAAAGTCACCCTGGAACTGCAGTTCCTCGTTGATCAGGTCACCCGGTTCGAACTCGGTCGGTGTGGCCGGGCCGAGCGAGGGGTTGATGGTGTTGACGAGCTCGTAGCGGATTTCGCTATGACCAAAACGCATGCTGACGTCATAGATAAAACCGAAGTCGAACTCACCGCGCAAACCACCGAGGGCGGAGTAATCCACCACATCACCGAAGAAGCGGGGCGTGAAACCGCCCGGGAAGATCTGCAGCGGATTGTAGATGCTGCCATCTTCCAGCCGCAGGTCCTCGATCGTGCCATTGCCGGGGAAACGATAGAAGAAGCTGCCGTCAGCGGTGCTGAAGGAGTAGTTGCCGAAGCCGTAGAACTCGGCGATGTCGCTGAAGGTGTAGCCAAAGTTCACGAAGCTGCGGAAGGCTTCGGAATTGGGACGGCCCCAGGGTTGCACGATATCGCTTGTCAGGCTCGCCCGGTTGATGGAGGCCGCGTAGATTTCATTGCCCGGCTGGGCCGCGAATTCGGGAACGCAGAAGAAGGATTCGCAATACTGATCGGCACGGATCGTCTGATCGGCCTCGGTGTACTCAAAGGACGCGTTGATAAAACCATTATCGCCAAGGGGCAGACCGAAATTCCCCGCAAAGAGAAGATCGAACCCGTCGCCCTCATAGAATTGGCCGAGTTGGGTGTTGAGCGTGACGCCCTAGGCTTCGTCCTTCAGGTTTATGTTTATCACGCCGGAAATGGCGTCCGATCCGTATTGAGCGGACGCGCCGTCGCGCAGAACTTCGATATTCTTAAGCGCCACGAAAGGAATGGTGGAGATATCCGGTCCTTGCGTCCCTGAACCGCCAATCTGCACAAGCGCGGAGCGGTGCCGACGCTTAGAGTTCACGAGAACAAGCGTTTTGTCCGTGGGCAGACCGCGAAGCGCAGCGGGACGCACGAAGGTCGCACCGTCCGAAATCGGCTGCCGGCTGATGGCGAAGGACGGCACCAGGGTCTGCAGAACGTCATTGGTGTCCGTGAAAGACACATCTTCGATGGCGCCGGCATCGAACACGTCGACCGGCACGGGAGAGTCAAGGACGGAACGGCCACGCTGGCGCGTCCCGGTCACGAAGATGACGTCTTCAACCTCATCCGCATCAACCTCCTGCACCTCGACATCTTCGTCTGCAGGCGGATCGGGTTCCTGCGCCGCGGCGGGCAGCGGCACATGATAGACAAGCAGGGACGCGGTTGCCGCCCCCAGCATCCAAGTCTTAACAGTCATTGCTCACTCCTCATCGATGGGGCGGGCGTTCTACCCGTTATCGTTGTGGAATGGCATTCCCCTTCCCAATTAGTCTTTGTACTGCGCACACCGATGACGTCCGTCCCCTTTCTGGCGGCGGATCAGACGGTCGGATGGTGACCCTGAACCTTCTTATGCGGTTCTGTGGACCCCTTTGACCCTGGCTGGGGCGCATGTGGCCCCCCCATGTCAGCGACAAACAAGCATCCGAGGGTTCATTCCCTGGCCGCCCCGCTTTTGCGGTGCGGTATCCGCCGGATCGTCCCCTGTGATCCGGAAGAGCAATCACGTTTCCGTGACTGGCTTGTTTAACCACTGCAAAATGCAGTCACTTGATCGTCACATTTGCCGCGGCGGCCGTCAAGAAAGCTTTGTGCGTGAGGACTCCGTCTACGGCAAAAAAAGGCCTGCAAATTCGCTCAAAAGCGCAATGGTATATCGCAACAAGACAGTGTGGACCGAATGAATTCACGGAAAAAATGGTGGTTTTTCGAGGCTGTGGGGGCGTCGACGCCGCCAACCGGACGATTTTCCTTGACGAGCGGATTGGCCTTGCGATTTGCGACCATTTTGACGCAGTGCACCATAGCCAGAACAACTGGCCCGCTGGCCTTTGGCGAAGGCGGTGCGGTGCGGTGCGGATGAGAGGGCGGCGCTAGAGGCCCCCGTCTCGGCTACAGGCGCAAAACGGCTGACGCGCCCCGTGTTCTCACCGTCATGGGGGCCTTGGGGTGCCTTGGGGGCCTTTGGGGGGGAGGGCTGGGGGCTTGGCAACCCGAAGGTCTGGTGCTTTTGCTCGACCGGCGACGGAGCGCCTGATACTTTTAGAGGGTCGCGGGTGTAGCTCAATGGTAGAGCAGCAGCTTCCCAAGCTGGAGACGAGGGTTCGATTCCCTTCACCCGCTCCAATGCCGAAAAAGCTCCACTGCGAACATGTTGGATCGTGAGGCGATTACTCCGTACCACGCCTGACGGCAGCCAAAAAAAGCCGCGGGAGCAAACCCACGGCTTTTCCGATATCCATTGTGACGGCGACTACCGAACCCGTGGTCAGTCGAGGACCACTTCGAGTTCTTCCGCATCCGACGCCGTGTTCGACATGAGCGCATCGACCCGGTAGGGCTTGTGCTGTTCGTGGGTCGGAGCCACGTCGAAGCCCAGGGTGAGGAAGATCTCCCGGTATTTCGGCTCGAAACTGCCAAGCAGATCGCGATCTTCATCCGGTTGACGCATATCGAACCGGTCCGCGCCGTTGCGCGCCATGATGGTCATATTCGTCAGTTCAACGATATCCGTCGTCGGCGGGCCAAGGCGATACATGAGAGTCTTCTGGCACAGCATTTCTGACTTGGACGAATTGTCGAACGCGACCACAGACCCCTTCAACACATTCGGCGTCAACGCGTTCCGGTTGGCCCCCTCCAGATAGAGGGTGCGGATCCGGCGTGCCTCGCCCACCTTCGGCGCCGGGCGGCCTTCCACTTCGAACAAGGTCCAAAGTGCCTTTTTCAGCTCGGCAGCCTCAGCTTCGAGATTCTGGGACGGTTCCGCGCGGTCCCACCCTTCCGACAAATGCCGCAGATACGGGTCATTCGCGATGGCCGGCGTATCGAGCAAGGTTTCCCGGGTCGCGCGCCCCGTGAAATCGGCGCGGTAACGGGCCCGGCCACTCGGCCGCCCATCGTCAAAGGCGTCCGCCGGACCGCTGAGCAGAAGGCCCTGACCGCTGATCAGGTCTTCCTCAAGCCTGTCATGATCGTGCTGCGCCTGCCGCACCGTGTCGTCGCTTTCCTCAAGGAAGGCCTTGAGGGTGTTGATGACATAAGTTTCATCGAGCCCCTTGAGATAGTCCGCGATGGTCTCGGCCTTCGCGTCCCACCCCTCGCTGGCATCGGCCGACCGCTTGGCGATGAGCTTTTGCAGACCCTTCACGGCCAGAAGGGCGTTATACGGATCATTGAATTTCAAGCCCGGATCCTGGGGACCGAACAGGAAGACATAGCTGTCAAAACCCTGATCGACCAAATAGCCGCGGTAATATTCCTCGTAGCGCTGGCGCTTGGGATCCTGACGGCGCCAGGTCCGCTGCTCGACCCAGGAGTCGAGCGCCTTGTAATCGCGGGACTGGAGCTCGGAATTCCAACCCTCGAAATATTCAACTTCGATGGGCCCCCGCAAATCGCCGGCACGCACCACGAAAACGCCCCGCTTCAAATAGGGGTTGTCGAACACATAGCTCTGGTAAACGGCGCCGGCGAAGGGCGCGGTTTCCTTGTCCTTGAAGGCCTTAGACGGATCATCAAGGCCCGTGGCCAGGCGCATGGAGTGGAAGACCGCATCGCCGCTCCCCGCACCCGCGTAAAGCATGCTCTGGAGAACCGCCGGCTTCTCCTTCACCCATTTCAGGGGCACGGGCGAGTCCAGGAACCCGGACACCTCCATGAAATCGTGGATGAGCGTCAGCCGCTTGCCCCGGGGCGAGCGGCACAGGCGATCGGATTCGGCCGCATCCACCAGCCTGCGCAGCTGATGGGTCAGAGGCCGGCGCTTCAAGCGGCTGCGCGTGTCCGTTAGCAACGCGCGATGCTTGTCCTTCCAGTCCTTCCGCTCGTCCGGGGTCAGGGACGGGTCCTTGGACTTCTCGAAGGCTTCGGCCAGGGCTTTTTCGTAATGCGATTGTATCAGAGAGACGATGCCGCCGAGCGTGTAAAAACCCTCTTCTTCAATCTTCACAAGGGCTTTCTGGATCTTCTGGCGCTGTTCGAATTCCTTGCCCTGCCCCTCGGCGGATTGAAACCAGGGCAACGAGTCGTCGCCGGTCACGGCCAGACAGGCCTGGCTTGAGGCTTTCTTCACGCCATACCAGATCGGGCCGACCTGTTTTCCGGTCTTGGCAAGCGTATCGGCATGCTTGCGCAACGCATCCAGGCGGACCTTGACGGCCTTACCCTTCCGCGGTGCCTGGCCCGAAGGGGTTTTGCTCGTTTGATCGTCCATGGCCTATCGCCTCTTACCGTAATCCGTTGCGTCCATAAGCTCCGGAGACTGTCTCGCCCCACTGAAAACCGTGTGATCAAGCCCGGCCAGCCAAACCGGGCAAGCCAATCTGAGCCAGCCAAGTTCAGCCCGACCCTGGCGGGCCGGCACCCACACAGTGCCAAGCCTGACCCAGCCCGTCATATTTACCACATCGAACCGCGTTCGAGGATATTCTTAAACGTGGCGGTTTGGCAGGCTTGCCGCGTCAAATCGGTCGCGGCGATTCGCACGCCCCACACGTCACATGGTTCAATGTGAGCCAATTTCCCGGTTTGGGAAAGCTTTTCAAGGCCGCAGGCGCGGATTTACCCCTTCCGCCCTGGGCCAGGCCATCCCCCGCCCAGCCATCCCGGGCCCAGATAGCACCGCCCAGCCAGTACCGCCCGGCCAGCACTTGTCCGTTGACCAGCACTTGCCTCTTGAAAAGCGCCGTCAGAACCGGCCCCGCCCTGTTTCAAAACCGGCCAGATTGACTGCGTGCACCAGGAACAAAAGCCCCACGACGACACAGCCGATCAGCACGCTGGTCCAGGGGATCAGCCGGATGCGGGTGGGGTCCGGCGCCTGCTCGGACCGGTACCAGGCGAAAAGGCCCGCGCCGAGGGTAAGCGCCAGGCCGGTCAGCGTCTCTGTCCACCCCATGGTTTTCTCCCCCGCCCCAACCGCTGGATCGAGCCGCCGGATCGGGCGGCCGGCTTAGGCGCCCGGCTTAGGTGCCCGG
>CAYYTT010000075.1:8647-18188 GCA_964474635.1 uncultured Alphaproteobacteria bacterium
TGGATCGAGCCGCCGGATCGGGCGGCCGGCTTAGGCGCCCGGCTTAGGTGCCCGGTTTAGGTGGATGGCGCGGCCCCGATCACCACCTCATGCCCCCAGAGCCGGCGAACGCAGGCCAAGGTGTCGTCCCGGCCCGCCGTCGACAGGGGCACGCCCCGGTGCTCCGCATGGTGCAAATGCAGCACCCGGTCGCCGCGCAAATTGGCCTCGACAACCTGAATGTTCGGCTCAAGCTGCCCCAGATCATACATCTGCGCCAGGGCCGCGCGGACGGACCGGTAGCCCTGCTCGTCATGGATCGCGGCCACTTCGTAGTAGGGCTTGTCGGCCTCATCGCGCAGGTGGAAGAGGCCGAACTGGCGCATCAGGCGCGGGCTCAAAAACTGCAGGATGAAACTTTCGTCCCGGAAATTGGCCCAGGCATCGCGCAAGACATGCCGCCAGTCGCCGCAGCCGGCAATGTCCGGGAACCAGACGCGGTCTTCCTCCTCCGGGTCCTCACAAATCCGGCGAATATCGCTCATCATCGCAAAGCCGAGCGCATAGGGATTGAACCCCCGATACCGCGGATCGTCGAAATCCGGCTGGAAGACCACCTGGGAATGGGAATGCAGGGCCTCCAACATGGCGCCGTCGGAGATCCGCCCCTTCGCATGCAACTCGCCCAGAATATAATGGTGCACGAAGGTGGCGCAGCCCTCGTTCATCATCTTGGTCTGTTTCATGGGATAGAAATACTGGGCTATGTTGCGCACGATGCGCAGGATCTCACGCTGCCAGGGGCGCAAAACGGGGCTGTGCTTTTCGAGGAAGTAGAGCAGGTTTTCCTCCGGCAGCTGCATGCGCTCGCGGTCCTCCGCCGCCAGAGCATCGCCCTCAGCCATGTCCGGATCGCTCAGGTCCTCGCCCTCATCGGCCGCACTGTGCGGCAAGGTACGCCACAGATCGTTGAAGGTGGCCCGGTCATGGGCAAGACGCCGCTTGATCTTTTCAAGCCGCGCCTCATCCGACAGGCGCGGCGGGCGGGCATAACGGAACACGCCGTGGTCCATGATGGCATGGGCGGCGTCCACAATGCTTTCCACCGCCTCAAGGCCGAATTCTTCCTCGCAGGCCGCCACATAGCTCTTGGCGAAGTTCAGATAATCGAGAATGGCTTCCGCGTCCGTCCACTGACGAAAAAGATAATTGTTCTTGAAAAAGTGATTGTGCCCCGCCGCCGCATGGGCCATGACCAGGGCCTGCATGGTCATGGTGTTCTCTTCCATGAGGTAATTGATGCACGGATTGGAATTAATCACGATTTCGTAGGCGAGCGCCGTGTAGCCCTTTTGATACATGGTCTGCTCCCGGGCAAAAATCTTGCCGAAGGACCAGTGCCCATACATGAGCGGCATGCCGTGGGAAGAGTAAGCATCGAGCATCTGCTCGCTGGAAATGATCTCGATCTGATTGGGGTAAAGATCAAGACCCAGATCCTGCAACGCGATCTCCTCAATGGCGTCATAAGTGCGCCTCAAGGTCTCGAAGTCCCAGTCATTGTCGGTGAACAGAAGGCTGGGCGCGCGGGATTGCACCGTGTGCGTCGTCATGGCCGAACCTCCTGGCTATTCCCGCCGGCTCGCGCACCGCGCGGCGTGAACAGGGCGCGGAACACGGGAAAGACATCCTGGGGCCGGGCGATCCGCTTCATGGCGAAATGTCCGTGGGCGGCAAGGACCTGGCGATAGGCGCGCCACAACTCGGCGCCCGTTTCCTCATCGGAGAAGACCTCAAGCTCCCGCTCGTCGAGGATTTCAATATAGGCATAGTGGCGCACCACCGGCATCACGTCCTTGAGCAGAAGATCGACGCACTGGGCCGCATCGCCCGATTGAGTGTAACCGTCGGACGCCTGGGCCACATAGATGTTCCACCCGGACGGGTCGTAGCGATCGCGCCAAACCCGTTTCATTTCTTCAAGGGCCGTCGAAACAATCGTTCCGCCAGACTGGCGCGCATAGAAAAAAGTCTCCTCGTCCACCTCCTGGGCCTCATGGGTGTGACGGATGAAGACGATATCAAGACGGCCATAGCGCTGTTTCAAGAACAAATGCAGCAGCATGTAAAAGCGCTTGGCGAGATCCTTTTCCCGCTCGCCCATGGAACCGGACACGTCCATCAGGCAAAACATTACGGCGCGCGAGACCGGAATGGCTTGCTGTTCAAGGGCGTTGAAACGCACATCAATGGGGTCGATGAAGGGGATCCAGCGGCGCCGGGCTTCAAGCGCCTCCAGGGCTTCGACCAGGCGGGCGCGTTCCTCATGATCTTCCGGGCTCGGATCGGACTTGGCCTCCAGCTCAAACAGACGGGCCTTAAGGGCCTCGATCTCCTCCGACTGGGGACGGCCGAGGGCGATGCGCCGACCATAGGCCTGGCGCATGGTGCGGATCAGATTAAGCTGGCTGGGATTGCCGACAGGCGCAAGACCGGCCCGGCGCCAGGCAAGGCGCGCCTGATCCGGATTGGCTGTATCCTTCAGATTGGGCAACTCCAGCCCATCAAAGACGATATTCAGAATTTCGTCCTGGGTCAGCGTGAACTGGAACTCATCGAGCCCGTCGCCGCTGTCGCTGGCGTCCTTGCCGCCGCCGCCCTCGCCCGCCGGAGGCTTGGGCAAGTGGTCTCCGGCGGAAAAATCCTTGTTTCCAGGCAAAACCCGTTCGTGTACCCCGCCCTTCCGGGACAGGGAAAAGCGTGGTTCCTTGGTGCCCCGCGCCGGCAGGGAGATGTCCTGGGACTGATCGAAATCCTTGACCGAACGGTCCTTCATGGCGTCCTGGACCGCGTCCTTGATCTGGGCGCGGGCCCGGCGCAAAAAACGCTGCCGATTGGCGAGGCTTTTGCCTTTCGGGTTCAGTCTGCGGTCGATGAAATGGGTGCCCATGCCTGCTCCCCGCGCGCTTCGCGCCCGTGCCAAAGCGCCTCGACAGGGACGCCCCTTTTGCTTGGGGCGCCATGTGAATGGGGCGCAGGCGGATGGATAAGGGATGGTAGGATCCCCGAATTCAGGTCCGTCTGCTCCCCTTGTACTTGACGTGTGATGGCGCCCGCGACCGCCTCAGCCGGCCTTGTTGACGCGCATGTACCACTCCACAAGGCGGCGCACCTGACGGGTCGTGTAGCCCCGGGCCACCATGCGGTCCACGAAGTCATTATGCTTGCTTTGGGTTTCGCTGTCCTTTTTGGACTCAAAACTGATCACGGGCAGCAAATCCTCCACCTGCGTGAACATCCGCTTTTCGATCACGGTCCGGAGCTTCTCATAGGACGTCCAGGCCGGATTGCGCCCGGTATTCTGGGCCCGCGCGCGCAACGCGAACTTCACCACTTCGTTGCGGAAATCCTTAGGATTGGCGATGCCCGCCGGCTTTTCGATTTTGGAGAGTTCCTGGTTCAGCGTATCCCGGTCGAGGAGCTGACCCGTATCCGGATCCTTGAAATCCTGGTCCTCGATCCAGGCATCGGCATAGGCAATGTAGCGGTCAAAGAGATTTTGTCCGTACTCCCCATAGGACTCCAGATAGGCTTTCTGAATTTCCTTTCCGATGAACTCCGCATAGCGCGGGGCAAGATCGGCCTTGATGAACTCAAGATACTGGCGCTCCTGGTCCTCGGCCATTTGCTCCCGGCGGATGGCCTGCTCCAGGATATACATCAGGTGCACCGGATCCGCGCCCACTTCGTCCGTATCGTAATTGAACGTCTCCGAGAGAACCTTGAAGGCAAAGCGCGTCGAGGTGCCCTGCATGCCCTCGTCCACACCGGCCGCGTCGCGATATTCCTGGTGCGACTTTGCCTTGGGGTCTGTGTCCTTGAGCTTCTCGCCGTCATAAACCCGCATCTTGGAGAAGATGCTTGAGTTCTCATGCCGCTTCAGCCGGGTCATGACCGAAAAGCGGGCCAACATGCGCAAGGTTTCCGGCGCACAGGACGCGCCCGACAGTTCGCTCTCATGAAGAAGCTTATCGTAGATCTGCGTCTCCTCCGATACCCGCAAACAATAGGGCACGTTGATCACACAGATCCGGTCAAGGAAGGCCTCGTTGTTTTTGTTGGCCTTGAACATGGCCCATTCGGCCTCGTTCGAGTGCGCCAGGATCATCCCCTGGAAGGGGATTGGCCCGAGGGATTCCGTACCCGTATAATTTCCTTCCTGGGTCGCCGTCAGCAGCGGGTGCAGCACCTTGATGGGCGCCTTGAACATTTCCACAAACTCAAGCATGCCCTGGTTCGCGCGGCACAGCCCGCCGGAAAAGGCGTAGGCGTCCGGATCGCTCTGGGCGAAATGCTCCAGCTTGCGGATATCCACCTTGCCCACCAGCGTCGAGATGTCCTGATTGTTCTCGTCACCGGGTTCGGTCTTGGCGATGGCGATCTGTTTCAGCTTGGACGGATAAAGCCGCACCACTTCGAAGCGGGAGATATCGCCGCCAAAGGCGTCCAGGCGTTTGACCGCCCAGGGCGACATGATGCCGGTCAGGCGCCGCCGCTCGATGCCGTATTTGTCCTCCAGCATCTCGGCCATGGGGCCCTTACGGGGAAACAGGCCCAAGGGCGATTCGAACACTGGACTGATCTGGTCGCCGGCCTTGAGCACATAAATGGGCTGTTCCTGCATCAGATCCTTGAGCCGTTCGGCCAGGGAGGATTTTCCGCCGCCGACGGGGCCCAGCAAATACAGAATCTGGCGCCGTTCCTCGAGACCCTGCGCGGCATGTTTGAAATAGCCCACGATCCGCTCGATCGTGTCCTCCATGCCGTAAAAGCCCTCGAAGGCCTTATAGGTCTTAATGGTGCGGTTGAAGAAAATGCGCGACAGACGCGTGTCCTGCGCCGTGTCGACGAAGGTCGGCTCGCCGATGGCTTTGACCATCCGCTCGGCCGCGCTCGCCGTCATCATCGGGGCGTCGCGAGCCGCCAAGAGATAATCGCGCAGGGACAAGGTCTCCTGTCGCTCGCGGGCATAGGTTTCGGAAAAGAGATCAAAAACGTCCAGATCGCTTGCCATAAGGCCACTCTCCTCCTGAATTGCCGCGCATCCCGCCCCGCGTCACCTTCGTAGCTACTGGCGTAGCTACTGGCGCCGCTTTTGGCACTGCTTCCGGCGCCGCGCCCGGCGCCCCTCCCCCGCGCCCCTCTTGGCGCTTGAACCGTCCGCAGGCGGCGCAAGCTGTCAGCCCTCAAGGAAAATAGCGTGCGGGTGGTTAATGGCTCGAAAATGGCCGGGATCGGACGGAAATGTGCGGCTTCCAGCCCCGCGCACCGGCCCGCCGCGGGCCGGGCGGCACGCCAGCGCCGATGGGCACGCCGGCGCAAGAACCCAAGCGATCCAATCCCTTGAGGGGCAGCGACGCCCCAATCGGGGCGGATTCTGGCACGGCCTTCGCCTTATTGGCTCTTAGAGTGGTCGCCGGGTCGCACAGTGTTCCCCTTTGGAACAGGCAAGGTCCCGGATTGGACGGGAAGGGCGGGATTTTGCCCCATCACCGGATCGCTCGAGCCGAAGGGCTCGGGCAGCGGATGGTCGGGAAGGCTCGCGCCCAAAAAGGTCGCAAGGTCGGGAAGAGGTGAAGCCATGATCTCCATTCGTCGGGCACAGGTGCTGGATGCCGAAGCCATGGGCGCGCTCTATGTGCGCGTTTGGCAGGATGTCTATCCGGGGGTGATCCCGAATGAGACGCTCCTGGCCATGTGCCCGGATCGGGCCGCCGAGCGGTGGGAAGCGGCGATCCTGGCCGAGGGTGGCCGGCGCGGGGCCCTGGTGGCCGAGGACGTGCGCGGCGGCATCGTCGCCATCGGCAATTATGGGCCCAATCGGGACCGCTCCCTGCCCTACGAGGGCGAGATTTTCACGCTCTACGTGGATCCCGATCGTATCGGCGGCGGCACCGGTTCCATGCTGCTGACCGCCATGTTCGAGGCCCTGACGGATGCGGGCATGGGCTCGGCCCTGGTGTGGACCCTGTCCCTCAGCCCCCACCGCTTTTTCTATGAGGCCGTGGGCGCCAAGCTGATCGCCCGCAAGATGGACCGGATCGCCGGCATGCCCGTGGAACTGTCCGCCTTTGGCTGGGCCGACATCGCCGCCCGTCTGGACGGCGCAGTTCCGGAACTGTCCGCAAGCCGCACGAATGACTACGATAGCCTGTGAGGCAATCGGACTGTCCGCACTAAGACGAGATCAGCCCACGAAAAAAGGCCCGGACGCGCTGTCCGGGCCTCTTTTTCGCTTACTGTCCGTGTCTTGACGGTCTGTTATCGATAGATCGGCGCGATATTGTTTTCCACCGCCCACAGATACCAGTTGTCGACGACCGTGCCGGTCAGCAGGATGCCGATCCCGCCTGTGAAGGTCGTCAGCACCGCGAACCACCAGGCCCAGCGGTGGATCGATTCCATGCTGGCGTTAAAGCCCATGGTCCAGCGCCAGAACAGGGCACCGCGTTCCGCGCCCGTCCCGCGATCCACGATCTGTTCGATTTCCCGGTCCGCGCCGTAGCGGCTCGTGGCCAGGATGGTCGCCCCGTGCATGGCAAAGAGCAGGGCCGAACCGTAAAGGAACACGATCGAGAGAGCGTGGAAGGGGTTATAGAAGAAGTTGCCGTAGTTCAGCGAGAACGAGTTGGTCCACTCCAGGTGCGAGAAGATCCCGAAGGGCACCGCTTCGCTCCAATCACCGACCAGCAGAGGCCGGATGAAGCCGAGCGACAGATAAAGGAAAATCGCCGACGCGAAGGCCCAAGCCACATGGGTGCCCATGCCCAGAACGATTGCCCGGGTATAGGTCCGAACCCACCACAAAATGATGGATGTGGTCAGGAAAAAGCCGGCCATCAGCCACCAGCCGCCCTCAGCCAGGGGAGGAACGGTCAGGCCATATTCGGCCGCCGGCGGATCGAGTGTCAGCCAAAACAGCTGGCGCACGAACTGGATTGGATCCCAGCCCACCGACGCCCACATGTTCAGGCCGATGATTTCGAAGGCGATGAAGCCGCACACCAGCGAGGCCACACCGTAATAGCCCAGATAGATCGGGCCGATCTGGGCGTTTCCGAGACGCCCAAGAAGAGTGCTGAAGAAGGGCGTGCCAACCCGAGGCTCTTCGCCGGCCGGGAGGGCCACCCCTAATTCGGCAGGTCCGCGGACCTGCACCAGGGTGAAGATATTCTGATATTCCGACATCTCGTTGCTTCCCACCAAGTGTCCGTTGGGGCCGTCGGATCGGTTCGCCGGTCCTGATCGCTGTCGCGCCGTCTTGTGCGCTGGGCGTCAGGGGGAGTGAGCCAAATCCGCCGGCCGCAAATCCAAACCAAAGAGCGTCAAGGTCTTGATCGGCTCTCGGATCAGAACGGCTGGGGCCAGAACGCCAGGTCCCGCCAGTACATGTCCCACCACTCGGGCCAGCCAATGGTCCAGATTGGTCCACTGATGAAGATACAGACCGCGCTCCAGAAGCCCGAGGACAGGGCCAGGAACAGACCCAGGCGGTGAATGCCCAGGGTGCCCACGGAATATCCGATGAAGTCACGGAAGTAGGTATCTTCGTGGTCCGGAGTCTTCACAGTCTCACCGCTTTGCGGGTTCGTGGAGGACAGAACCAGGGAGCCGTGGAGCGCGAGCGCCAGCGTGGTCGTGAAGAAGAACGTGATCGCGACCATGTGGGCGGGATTGTAGTGGAAGTTCGTGTACAGATACCCCGTATAGGACACCCAATCCAAGTGGGAGAAGATGCCGTAAGGGAATGCATGTCCCCAAGCGCCCATGGCAATGGGACGGAAGAACTGGAGCGTGACAAAGGCAAAGATGGCCACCCCGAACGCGACGGGCACATGAAAGCCGATGCCGAGCTTGCGGCAGATTTCAACTTCCCTCAGCGCCCAGGAGACGAAGGCCCCGAGCCCGCAGAAAGTGAGCAGTTGCCACAGCCCCCCTTCCTTGATGGGCGCGATGCCCAGGCCGAGACTGATGTCGGGCGTGGGAATATTGAGTTGCCAGATATTCCAAACCTGGGCCAGCGAAGCGCCGTAGAAGGCCAGCGCGACGCCGATGACGGTAAAAAAGAAAGCCAGTATGCCGAAGAAACCCACATAGAACGGCCCGACCCAAAAGTCGAATAGGTCGCCACCGATGAGAGTTCCTCCGCGAACGCGATATTTTCTCTCGAAACTGAGCATCGCCATCGCTTGGATCCTCCGATATGACAGCGCGCAGACAGGCCGTTGGTCACGGCAGTGGAAGTCGGCGCGCGAGGCCAGACGTTACGTTCCGGCCTCGGGCGCGGAGATGATGCCGGCGCCGCCGAAGCGGCACCGGCTGAGCCCTCACTGGGCCGTCTGGGCCGTAGCCTCAGCCGGCACGGTGAGCCAGTTGTAACGCTCCGAGCCGAGCAGAACGAAGTGGATCAGCACGGCCAGAGTGAAGAGGAACGCCGCCAGGGCCGGCAGGGCCTTGGACGGGTCGTACATTTGCCAGATCTTATGTCCACCGAACATATTGGTCTCTCCCTTACGAGATGAGGCTGGTCAGATTGGTCATCGCGACCGAGACGCTTTCGTCCAGGGACGCGTAGGGCAGCCAGCCCCACGGACGCCATGCCCACACGAACAGGTGGGCCACCAGGGCAATAAGCGTGAACGCAATGAAACCCATAACGAAAAGGCTATGGATTTCCTTGGCTTCTTCCTCACTCATGACGGAGAAAGGGCCACTATTCTGGTCCATCATGTCACCTTCCCTCGGATGGTTGCCTTGCGGCAGTTACCGCGCCAAGCCCGCGCGGCGGGGCATCTGCAACGCGATGCGCTGCATTCAGGATGCGGGCCATCCAAGATGGTCGCATATCTCTTATAGTCCTCCGTACACGATCACGCAGCCCGACCATCGGTCATCATCTCTTCGGTCTGGGTGATATGTGCAACGGTGACGATCTCCGCACCCGCCTTGCGGGCCCGGCTTTCGGCGGCATCGCGAACCCGCTTTGCAGCAGATATTCTTGTTAGCACGGGCTGCGCTTCGACCAATTGATCGAGCACAACTTTAGCCTCATCATCCCACGGAAGTTCGCGGTGGAGACGGGCGGGCGTGGCAACCGCCTTATCGAGATCGGTCCCTAGGGGCAGAATGTGGAACAGGGCATCAAAGAGGCCGTTACAGACCTCCTGGACGAGATAGGTCGCGCCCGCATAGCCCATGAAGGGCGTGCCCGTATGGCGCCGGATGGCGGCCCCAGGGAAAGACGCCTGGATGAACTGCGCCCGTCCACCGGCCTCCGCCAGATACATGCGTTCATTGAAACTGCCGAAGAGGAGCAAGGGCGGTTTTTCATGGACGGCTTTACGGACGGCTTCATTGTCCGGCTTCGATCCGGCTTGCCGCGCGAATGCAAAGGTACACGGAAGACCGAGCTCACCTTCAAGAAAATGCCGGACCCCCCGGGCATAGGTTTCATTGGCCACAATGGCAAAACTTGCCGTTCCAAAGAAATCCTGAGTCACCG
>CAYYTT010000076.1:0-3563 GCA_964474635.1 uncultured Alphaproteobacteria bacterium
CTGGGCCAGCAACCCCAAGATGGAAGAGCGCAAGAAGCTCGGCCTGATGGTGATGATCTATCTCACCCTCTTTGCCGTGCTGCTGTACCTCTCTTATCGCCGGGTGTGGCGGAACGTGGATCACTGATCCTGTCCCGCTCGAGGCATTCAAGGCCGGATCCCATCGCGGATCCGGCCTTTTTTGTTGCCTGGTCCCGGTGGGTGAGCGCATGGTCAGCGCGATCCGCCGCCATTTCGTCTCCCATGCCCAGCGCCCGCCCCTGGCCGGCCGACCGAAAGGACCGGTGTCCCATGGCTTCGACGACGCCTCGCCTGGTGCTTGGCACTGGACTTGTTCTGCTTTCGACCCTCACGGGCAGCCTTGCGGGCCACACGGCGCCGCCCTGGACCACACTTTCAGGCGCGAGGCCCGAGGTCATTGCCCATCGCGGCGCAAGCGGCGAGCGGCCGGAACACACCATCGAGGCCTACAGCCTGGCGATCGAGCAGGGCGCGGACTGGATCGAGCCCGATCTCGTGGTCACCAAGGACAATGTCCTCGTCTGCCGCCACGACCGCTATCTCTCCAGCACGACGGACGTGGCCAGCCGGCCCGAGTTCGCGGACCGCAGAACCACCAAGAAAAACGGAACCGCCGAGCGCTCCGATTGGTGGGCCGAGGATTTCACCTTGGCCGAGCTACGCAGTTTGCGCGCCCTCCAGCCCCGAGACGGGCGCTCCAAGGCCTATGATGGCAAGTTCCTGATCCCGACCTTCGAGGAGGTCATCGCCCTTGCAAAAGCGTCTAGCAGACCGGAGCGGGTGATCGGCGTCATGCCCGAAACCAAGGCACCGGGCGCGCTCACCGCGCTTGGCCACGACATTGCGGGCCTTCTGATAGCCGCGCTCACCCGCGCCGACTGGCGCGACGAGACAGCACCCGTGGTGGTCCAGTCCTTTGAGCCGGAGATCCTGCAAATCCTGGCGCGGGACCTGCCGGTCCGGCGGGCTCAGCTTGTTTTCGCGGTGGCGGGCGAGGACGGCACCCTGCGCAGCAATATCCCGCTAAAGGCGCTTGCCCGCTTTGCCACCTCCGTGGGCGCGCAAAAGACATTGACCGTCGGTCCGGACGGCGCGGCGACCGATTTTGTCGCACGGGCCCATGGCCTGGGCCTGCCGGTCTATGCCTGGACTTACCGCGACGACGAGCCTGCGCCCGACGGGGTGGGCAGTGCGGACGAATTGTCCCGCGCCTACCGCCTGGGTATCGACGGCGTGTTCACCGATTTTCCCGCGACGGCGATCGCGGTGCGTGACCGGCTTGAAACAGGTCAGTAAAGAATCGCGACGATCCTCAATAATGCCCATGAAAGCCTGGACCATGTCCTTGACCCGGGGCCGGATCGTTCTGCCTTAATACCGTCACACTGGCGTTTTGCCTGAAAGACGACTTAAAGTTTGCTCGCCATAGGCAACTCAGCGCGTTATCCCCCGAGGATGATCCCCGGTTGGATGATCCAGACCGCGCCCGTTTCGTCACTTGACCATCAAGGATACCAAAGCCCCATGCATGCTGTGGACGCCGCCGTTGATCTGGACGCAGCCGCCGACGATCCCGATGCCATCCTGTCGGAAATCGAGGCCGCCGGAGAAGATCTGGCCAAGGTGCGCGACAGTGTAGCGACGGTCATTTTCGGACAAGATGCCGTGATCGAGCAGACGCTGATCACGCTTTTGGCGGGCGGCCATGCCCTGCTCGTCGGCGTACCCGGCCTCGCCAAGACGCGTCTGGTGGCCACGCTGGCCAAGGTCCTGGGCCTTGACGACAAGCGCGTGCAGTTCACGCCGGACCTGATGCCCGGCGATATCCTGGGCTCCGAAGTGCTCGACGAGGGCGAGGACGGCCGGCGCAGTTTCCGCTTCATCGAGGGGCCTGTGTTTTGTCAGCTCCTGATGGCGGATGAGATCAACCGGGCAAGCCCGCGTACCCAGGCGGCCCTGCTGCAGTCCATGCAGGAGTACCATGTGACCATCGCGGGCCAGCGCCATGACCTGCCGCGCCCGTTCCATGTCCTCGCGACCCAGAACCCGCTCGAGCAGGAAGGGACCTATCCCCTGCCCGAGGCCCAGCTCGACCGCTTCTTGATGCAGATCGACATCGCTTATCCCGATCTCGAGGCCGAACGGCGCATGCTGCTGAGCACGACGGGCGTGGAGACGAGCGCCCTGGAGACCGTGCTTGAACCGGCGCGGCTTGAAGCCCTGCAGACGCTCGTGCGCCGCATGCCCGTCGGCGAAAGCGTGCTGGAGGGCATTCTCACCCTCGTGCGCAACGCCAGGCCCGGCCAAAGCGCCCTCTCCGATATTGCCGACTGGGTGGCCTGGGGCCCGGGACCACGGGCGTCCCAGGCCCTGATGCTGGCGGTGCGGGCCCGCAGCCTGATCCAGGGCCGGTTCGCCCCGTCCCTTGATGATGTGGCGGCGCTTGCGCACCCGATCCTGAAACACCGCATGGCCCTGACGAGCGGCGCGCTCGGCCACGACAAGACCGTGGACGGCATGGTCGACCGTCTGGTCGACGGCCTGCGCTGACCGGCCGGCGGACAAACAGGATTTCGCGCCTTTCGATGACCCATATGCCATGACCCAGGTGACCCCGGCCCAGGACGCCCTTCGCCTTCGACAGGCGGCCGACGCGGCGGCGGACGGCCTCCCGCCCTTGTTGGTGGGCTCGGAACGTCTGGCGAATTCCCTTGTGACCGGCGCCCATGGCCGTCGCCGGGCGGGACCCGGCGAGACCTTTTGGCAGTTCCGTCGCTACGGCGAGGGCGATGCGGCCTCCGCCATCGACTGGCGCCAATCGGCGCGCTCGAACCACCTGTTCGTGCGCGAAACCGAGTGGGAAGCCCCGCACACGGTCTTTTTCTGGTCCGACACCTCTGCCTCCATGGACTACGCGAGCGCAGCCTCCCTTGAGACGAAGGCACAAACGGCGCGGGTGCTCACCCTGGCGCTCGCCAAATTGCTGGTGCGCGGCGGGGAACGGATCGCCCTGTTGGAAGGCGCCTTGCGGCCCGGTACGGGCGAGGGCTGGGTTCGCCGTCTGGCCGATATCCTGGCCGCGGGCACAGCCGTCCCCTTGGGCGATGTGCCGGCGCCGACCCGCCTGCCCCGCTTCAGCCGTGTTGTGCTGATGAGTGATTTCCTGGTGGATTTGGCGCTTCTGGATGAGCGGCTGCGCGATTTTGGAGGCCGGGGCTGTCGCGGCCATCTGGTGCATATTCTCGACCCGGCCGAAGAGGACTTGCCCTTCACGGGGCGGACGGAGTTTGAGGATGTGGAAGACGGGGCGAGCCTCACCATCGGCCGGGCCGAATCCGTTCGCGCCGATTACACACAGAGCCTGAAAGCCCATCGGGAGGGCCTGGCCCGCATCGCGAACCGCTGGGGCTGGAGCGTGACGCCTCACCGCACCGACAGGCCGGCGCGCACGGCCCTTGCGGCGCTGTATAACGACATGGCCGGACCCAGGGCGCGCCAGATGCGCTAAGGGGCGGGCAGGCGCCTGGCGCGGCGTGCTTAAG
>CAYYTT010000076.1:3663-18169 GCA_964474635.1 uncultured Alphaproteobacteria bacterium
GGCGCGGCGTGCTTAAGACCTGGGGCGCGGTGCCGGCCTTCGGACTGGAACGAGAAGTCAAGATCCCATGCTGACCTTCGGTGCCCTGAGTTTTGTTACACCTGCCATTCTGCTCGGCCTTGCCGCCCTGCCGGTCCTGTGGTGGCTGCTCCGGGTCTCGCCGCCCTCGCCCCGCCGCGTGGTGTTTCCCGCCCTTCGCCTCTTGCTCGGCATCACCACGCGGGAAGAAACGCCGGACCGCATGCCCTGGTGGCTCTTGGCCCTGCGTCTTGCGGCCGTGAGCGTGCTGATCATCGCCTTGGCCGGCCCCATCTGGAATGGAGAAAGGGACAGCGGACAGGACGGCCCGCTGGTGTTGGTCGTGGATACGGGCTGGGCCGCCGCACCGGCCTGGGAGCGGCGGCGTTTGGTGCTGGGCGATGCCCTCGCGGCGGCAAGCCGGCAGCGCCGCGATGTGGTCATCGTGCCAACGGCCCCGCCCCACCCGGCCGTGCTGACCGTTCAACGACCCGAAGAGGCCCGCCGCGCGGCCGATCGTTTAAGCCCGGCCCCCTTCGCCCCCGACCGTGCCGGACTGATCGACCGCGTGGACGCCTTGAGAGACACGCTGGTGAGCGGTTGGGGTGATGGGAATGCCGACGTCCTGTGGCTGTCGGATGGGTTCGACTACGGCGCGGCCGAGAGCTTTGCCCGGAGCCTGGCCGCCCTTGGTCCCGTCCGTGTCATGAGCGAACCGCCCGCCCAATTGCCCCTGGCCCTGGGGGCCCCGTCCTTGAACGGCGATGCCATTGAGGTCACGGTGATCCGCGGTGCGGGCACCATGGACGGTGTGCGCGAGGGCCTTGTGACAGCCCTGGCACAGGATGGGCGTGTCCTGGGCTCGGGCGCGTTCCGTTTTGAGCGCGATGCGCCAGAGGCGACGGCAACGCTCGCCCTGCCCCTCGATATTCGCAATCGCATCGCCCGGTTCGAACTGACCGACCCCAGCCTCGGCCGGTCCGCGGCGGGCGTGTGGCTGCTTGACGGCCGCTGGCGCCGCCGCCCCGTGGGCATGGTGTCGGGCGCCGGCACGGATGCAAACCGGCCCCTTTTGTCGGATCTTTACTATCTACGCCGCGCCCTTGCCCCGTACACGGATGTTCGCGAGGGTTCTGTGTCCCAGGTGCTCGACGGCGGCGTGGCGGCCCTTGTGCTCTCGGATGTGGGCCGGATCGTCGGCCCCGACCAGGCCCGCGTGGGGGCCTGGGTCGAGGCGGGCGGCGTTCTCATCCGCTTTGCCGGACCGCGCCTTGCCGCGCGGGGCGATGATCTTATTCCGGTCCCCTTGCGCCGGGGCGGCCGGGCCTTGGGCGGCGCCCTGTCCTGGGACACGCCGCAAAAGCTCGCGCCATTCGACGAGAAGAGTCCCTTCGCGGGCCTTGCCATACGTGACGAGATCATCGTGGAACGCCAGGTTTTGGCGGAACCCTCGGCGGATCTCGACAGCCGGACATGGGCCCGCCTTGAAGATGGCACGCCGCTCGTCACGGCCACGCGCAGGGGCGAGGGTTGGCTCGTCCTCATCCACGTTACCGCCAATCAGGACTGGTCCAATCTGCCCCTGTCCGGCCTTTATGTGGAGATGCTGCGCCGACTGATCGACCTTGCGGCCGGCATGCCCGGCAGCGCCGGCGCGGGCAGCGCCGTGGCACCGCGCGTTCCGGTGCGCCTGCTCAACGGGTTCGGTGAACTGGGCCCGCCGCCGCCGGAGGCCCGGCCCCTTGATCCCAGCGCCATGGATGCGGCGCCGGATTTCGCCCATCCGCCGGGACTGTACGGTCAGGACGGTGCGGAACTGGCCTATAATCTGGCACCCGCGCCGCTTGCCTTCAGGGCGCTGCCCGATCTCGGGCCGGGCGTGCGGGTCGGGGCCTTTGAGGAGGATCGTGCGTTCGACCTGAAGGGCCCGCTCCTTGTGCTGACGGTCCTGTTGCTGCTTGCCGACATGATCGGCACCCTGGTCCTAACGGGAGAAGGCGCGCGCCTGATCGGTCGAGGCGGCCCAACGGGTGGCGGCACGAGCGGCAGCGGCGCCTCCCTGGCCGGCACCCTCGCGGCCCTTGCGTTGCAGGTTCTTCTGGCCCTTGGCGGCGCGGACCGGGCGTGTGCCCAGGAGACATCCGGCGCGGCCTCGGACGGGGACGGCACGTCCGTCACCCTGACGCGCACCAGTCACCTCGCCTATGTGATCACGGGCGACGGCCCATCGGACGCAATTGCGCGCCAGGGGCTCGAAGCCTTAAGCCGTGTGCTGACGGCGCGCACTGCGTTCGAGCCCGGCCGGCCCGTGGGCATTACCCTGGGGCGCGATCCCCTGGTGTTCCATCCCCTGCTCTATTGGCGGGTCTCAGCGGCCCAGCCCGATCTGACGCCGCAGGCCCTGCGCGCGCTCGATGATTATATGAAAAACGGCGGCACGGTGTTCTTCGACACGGCCGATCAGGCGGACGGCATCGTCGGCGCCGAAGCGGCGGGCATGGCCACGCCGCGTGGCAGGATGCGCCGTATCCTGAACGCCCTAGACCTGCCCCCCCTTGGCCCGGTGCCGACCGGACATGTCCTGCGCAAGGCGTTTTATCTGCTCAAGGAATTTCCCGGCCGCTATGCCGGCGGCACCGTGTGGGTCGCCGCGCGGGACGGCGGGGACGCGGCAAGCCCCCTTGCAAGCGCGCCCACCCGCCATGACGGCGTCTCGCCCATCATTGTGGGCTCCCATGATTGGGCCGGGGCCTGGGCCCGCGACCGTTCGGGTACGCCTGTGGCCGCGGCGGTGCCCGGCGGGGAGCGCCAGCGTGAACTTGCCTATCGCTTCGGGATCAACCTCGTGATGTACACCTTGAGCGGCAACTACAAGGCGGACCAGGTGCATGTGCCCGCCATTCTGGAACGGTTGAGCCAATGACCTGGGATTTGCATCTGGCGCCCCTGATCCCCGGGCCCCTGGTGGCCGGACTTGCCGGCCTCGCCCTGGTGGGCCTCCTCCTCGGGATTGCCTTGCGGGCCAGAACGCTCGGCCTGCGCATGGCCTTTTGCCTCGCTCTCGCGCTGGCGCTCGCCAACCCCACCTTGCGCGATGAGGACCGCACGCCGATCAGCGACATCGTCGCGGTGATTGTGGACGAAAGCCGCAGCCAGGATCTGGGCGAGCGGGCGGCCGTGGCCGAACTGGCCCTTGAGGGCCTGGAGGAACGCCTCGTCGGGGATCCGGGCCTGGAGCTTCGGGTCACCCGGGCCGCCGGCGCAGAAGACGCCACCAACCTGTTCGAGGCCTTGCGCGGGGCAAGCGCGGACATCCCGCCGGACCGGCTTGCCGGCGCGATCCTGATCACCGACGGTCAGATCCACGACGTGCCGGCGAACGGCCGGGTGCCCGGATTCGATGCCCCCGTTCACGCACTGATCACCGGGCGGCGGGACGCGCGGGACCGGAAGGTCACCGTACTGAATGCGCCCGCCTTCGGCATTGTCGGCAAGACCGTCACGGTCCGCTTCCAGATCGATGATCTGGGCGGGCCTGAGGCGGGCGGCGCCAGTGCCGAAGTCACCGTCCGCCTGGACGGCGCGCGCCTGTTTGCGCAGAGCGTGGCCACGGGCAAGCCGGTCGAAATCACCATTCCCATGGAACGCCCCGGCGCCAATGTGCTGGAACTGGACGTGGCACCGGTGGAGAATGAACTCACCCTGCTGAACAATCGGGTCGCCCTGTCCGTCAATGGCGTGCGCGACCGCCTCAAGGTCTTGCTGGTCTCCGGCGAGCCCCATCCGGGCCAACGGACCTGGCGCAATCTGCTCAAATCGGACCCGGCCGTGGATCTGGTGCACTTCACGATCCTGCGCCCACCGGACAAACAGGATTTCACCCGGTCGGACGAACTGGCTCTTATCGAATTTCCCACGGACGACCTTTTCGACAAGAAACTCAAGGACTTTGACCTTGTGATCTTTGACCGCTTCAAAAGACGCGGTGTTCTGAACATTGCCTATCTGAGCAATGTGGCACGCTATGTGGAACAGGGCGGCGCCCTTCTGACCGCCGCCGGCCCGGCCTATGCGACCGTGCGCAGCCTGCACCGCACGCCGCTCGCCGCCGTTCTGCCGGCGACGCCCACCGGCGCGGTCATCGAGAAGGGCTACAAACCTCAAGTGACCGATCTTGGCCGGCGCCATCCGGTGACGGCCGCCCTGCCCGGCCTCGAAGGCGCCGCCGGCCCTGACGGACAGAACGAGCCGTCCTGGGGTCGCTGGTTCCGCCTGATCGATGCGGTGCCCGCGCGGGGTACGGTGACCATGACCGGTGCAGACGGCCGGCCCGTGCTGGTCCTCGACCAGACCGGCCAGGGGCGCGTGGCGCAGCTCCTCTCGGACCATGTCTGGCTATGGGCCCGGGGCTTTGAACAGGGCGGGCCGCAACAGGAGCTGCTGCGCCGGCTCGCCCATTGGCTCATGAAGGAGCCGGAGCTTGAGGAAGAAATCCTCTCGGCCCGGAGCATGGGCACGACCCTGGAGATCCGCCGGCGGACCATGGCCGATGCCGTGCCGGATGTGACCGTGACAAGCCCCTCGGGCAAGACCACTAAGGTCACCTTGGAGGAGCGTAGGCCCGGCGATTGGCGCGCCACACTCGACACGGAGGAAATCGGCTTGTTCCGTCTGGAAAGCGGCGCCCTCACCGCTGTGGCGGCCGTCGGCCCCCTCAACAGCCGTGAGTTCTTCGACGTTCGTGCCAGCGACGAGGCCCTGGCGCCGGTGGGCAAGGCCACCGGCGGCGGCCAATACTGGGTCGCAGAAAGCGGGGCGGACAGCCTGCGCTTGCCAACCGTTCGGCGGGTGCAGGGTGGGCGGGACACGGCCGGGCGGCGCTGGCTGGGCCTGCGCGACAACCAACGCTTTGAAGTGCGTTCGGCCCGGGAGGTTGCCCTTTTGCCCCCCCTGGCACTTGCCCTGGCGCTGGTGGGCTTGCTGCTGGCCGGATGGCGCTGGGAGGCCCGGTGATCCGACCCGGCTGGCGGGAACGCCTATTGCACCAAAGCCGCATAGGTGGAACGATCCAAAGGTAAGGGCACACGCCCTGCGCGTGACGACTGCGCGCACTGAAATTGGATCCATGCTTGGCCCATTGGCGAGGGAGGCTGACGGGCAAGGAGAAAGCCAAAGGTCTGCCCCTCGTTGTTCTGCCCCATGGCGGCCCCCATGCCCGGGACACGATGGAATTCAACTACCAGGCTCAGTTCCTGGCCAATCGCGGCTATGGCGTGTTCCAACCGAATTTTCGCGGCTCGACCGGCTATGGCCAGCGCTTCATGGAAGCGGGCTATGGCGAATGGGGCGGCAAAATGCAGGACGATATCACGGACGGCGTCCGGTATTTGATCCGCCAGGGAATCGCCAACCCGAAACGCATCTGCATCATGGGTGGATCCTATGGCGGGTATGCGGCCCTTATGGGCGGCATCAAGACACCGGACCTCTATCGCTGTGTGATTTCAATCAATGGCGTGACGGATCTTGGCATGCTGCGCACCCAAACCCGGCGCAGCACCGCGGAACAATTCCAGCGCATTTCGCTGGGTAAGGCCTGGGACGACCGGGACGAACAAAAACGCCGCTCTCCGACCGACAATGCCCGCGCCTTCAAGGCCCCCGTGCTGCTTATTCATGGCAAGGACGACCTCGTCGTCGAATACGACCAGGCCCGGCAGATGGAACGGGCCAATAAGAAGGTCACCTTCGTGACGCTCGACGGCGAGGACCATTACCTGAGCCGGGGCGAAACGCGCCTTGCCGCGCTCACCGCCGTCGAGAAGTTCCTGGCGCGGCACCTGCGCTGAGCCCGCGTCCGAGGCCCCCGGCCATCAGGCGGGCCGGCCATGGAGCAAGCCCGCCAGGGCGGCACTGTCCGTACCCTGCAGGCTCTGGACCATGAGGCGGGCCGGATCGAACGGCACGGGAAGGCGCACCGCGCCGGGCGTTACCGGATGGAACCCCGCCTTGGCATAATAGCCCGGATCCCCAATCAAAAAGACGATGTCGTGGCCGGCCTCGCGCGCCGCCGCCAATCCATGGGCCATGAGTTTGAGGCCGACGCCGTTGCGTTGGCGTGCCGGCGTCACTGCGAGGGGCCCCAGCAGCAGAACGGCACGATCGGCGTTCCCGTCGCTGCGGTTGTCCATCGCCGACAAGGTCAGGCGCGTGAACCGCAAGGAGCCGAGCAGCCTGGCCGGAGCAGAACCGGGATCCTCTGCCTCCTGGTGTTCCTCAAGCGCAACGAACTTCAAGGCCTCATCGAAGGACAGACGCGCGCGCAGCAGGGAACTAGGCTTTGCGTGGTGCCCGGGGCCGAAGGCCGCCTCAAGGAGCGTATCGATGGCCGCGGCATCGCCGGGGCATTCGGACCGTAGGGTGATCATGGGACAAGCTCGACCGTGTCAGAGGGCGCGTTGGGTTAGGGAGGCCTGGGCGTCAGGCTCCCCGCGCAACGGTCCGGAGCTTGAAAATCGTCCGGATCAGATGGCGCGCAAGCCTGCGCCGCTGGCTGGGCAGCGGTTGGAGCGACACGGTCGTCGCGTCTCACGAAGCAGGCTAAGCGGTGTCATCGCACTTCTGTCCAGGTCGGTCGTGAAGTCCAGTTCGCACATGGGGCCCGGCCCGGTCATTCCGGACAATCGGGCAGTGCACAAAGGACTGCGTGATCCGGACGATGATCGAAGCACCGCGGATCGGCAAGCCCCTTTTGGGGCCCTCCCCCTCTTTTCACAAAGCGGTCGCAACGGCGTGGAGTTGGCGGGGCCGCTGGAAGCCTCCGAAGGATCGGCCCATACTGGGTCAAGACCGAATGAACCAGAATCGGGAGGATGAGCGCGATGGGCAGTGTACTTCAGGACCGGGTGGTGCTTGTGACGGGTGCGGGCCGGGGCATCGGCCGCGAATGCGCCCTGCTCGCGGCCCAGGAAGGCGCCAAGGTGGTCGTCAACGATCTGGGCGGCACGGTGGGCGGCGGCGATGAGGGCGATGCGGGCCCGGCCGAGCAGGTGGCCGCCGAAATCCGCGCCGCCGGCGGCGAGGCGGTGTCAAACTCCGACAGCGTGTCGGTGATGAACGGCGCCCAGAACATGGTGACCCAGGCCCTCGACACCTTCGGCGCCCTGCACGGCGTCATCAGCCCGGCCGGGATCCTGCGCGATGGCATGTTCCACAAAATGCCCGATGAGGACTGGCACGCGGTCGTTTCGGTGCATTTGCACGGCAGCTACAATGTCGCCAAGGCCGCCATCCAGCGCTTTCGCGACCAGGGAGAAGGCAGCTTCGTCTTTTTCACCTCCACCTCCGGCCTGATCGGCAATATCGGGCAGGCGAATTACGCCGCCGCGAAGATGGGCATTGTGGGCCTGTCACGGATCATCGCCATGGAGGGGGCGGTGAAGAATGTCCGCTCCAACGTGGTTGCGCCCTTTGCCTGGACACGGATGATCGCCACGATCCCAGTGAAGGACGAGGCCTCGGCCCAGCGGGTGGAGCGGATGCGCAACGCCATGCGCGCCGATCAGGTGGCGCAGACGGCGGTGGCCCTCGCCTCGCCCGTCGCGGAAACCGTCACGGGGCAGATTTTTGCCGTACGGGGCAATGAGGTGATCCTCTTCTCCCAGCCGCGCCCCGTGCGCTCCATGGCAAGCGCGGAAGGCTGGACACCGGAGACGATCCTGACCCAGGCCTTCCCGGCCATGGCAAGCGACATGGAAGACCTTGGCGCAACCGCCTCCGTGTTTCCCTATGACCCGGTCTGAGACAGCCTGAGTTCAAGGTTACGCACAATGGCGGGCGAGCAAAAGGGAGGGGAGCCGTGCAAACTAAGGATTTTCATTGCACAGAATATGAGTGCCTGCGTGCGGAACAGAAATTCGCCATGCAGCAGCGCAATAACTATCTGGTCTATTCGGCCATCGCCAATGCCACGATTTTCCTCTTTATCGTGACAAACCGGGAGGACATGCCCGCCGTATATACCCTGGTGGCCAGCCTTGTGCCCACCCTGGTGACGATCATGTTCTTTATCCTTTATCTGCGCAGCAACAACGCCATCCACCGCTACTCCCTCTATTTCGAAAAACTCGAAGCCCGCTTCGGCGAAGAGGGCCTGGGCTGGGAAACCCAATGGTCCACCATGCCCAGGGCTCGCATGATTCGAACTCGCACGATTTTTATATTGATGTTCATCACACAGATCCTGTTCGGGATCGTGTTCGCGGTGTTGGAGCAGATTTTGTAAGGGCGGAAGGGCGGAGGGCTGTTTAAATCTTGCGTGATGGCCCGCGCGGCCCGCTTACCGATATCTTTGCACCCTGGCCCGAAGCTCCGCGTCCGGGAGGCGAACATCCTGATCGTCGCGCCAGATTTCGAGAGCGCGGCTGAGCACCTCGGCCGGAACCAGATCGTGCTGCGCCACTTGGTCGAACATCCAAAGGGCACCATGAACGCTCAGCCCACGCTCAATCGCCGCACCGCGCAAGCGACGATCGCCCGTAATCAATACGGCATCCAGGGTGTCCTCGGTAAGGATCAGCGCGAAACAATCGAAAAGTGAGAGAGCGGGCTTTTCCCTCAAGACGGCTTGTGCACGGAGAATTGCAGGCCCTTCCAGCACCATGGATCGCAGACCAAGGTTCCTGAGTTCCGTCTTTCGCGCTTCAGAGACGGAATGCCACTCCCCGTCAATCTGTGGCTGCGGCATCGCAATTTCGAAGGGCAAGCCGAAACAGGCTGTCAGTAATTGGCCCTTCTCAAGATCAATGATGCAGGACAGATCATGGATAAGGAGTCTCATTCGTCCCCCGCAATTGCCGCATAACGTCATCGGGGGATTTTTCCAACAATTCCGCCGCTTTGAAGGGCGAGAGCAAGTCCTCCGCAAGCGCATGATAAACAAGCCGGTCGAAGCGCTTTGGCCGTTCCCAGGTTCCGCGTTCACCGGGCGCTTCTAAGGGGGCCGGTTCATCTTTGCGCCAGGCCCTGGCCACCCCGCGAAACAAACTCTGGACTGCCAACTCATCGAGAATTTCAGTTTGGCCAAGACGCATGACCAGGGCGGAGGCCGAAATGCGATACATTCGCTTGACCTGAGTGATCTCTGGCACCGCGATAGTGTTTCGTTGGCCCAAAAACTCTTGGTACAAATGATCTGTAGGCACCAGGAAGGCCCCCGCGAACCGCTGGGCGGCCCGTTCGTGATTGACGGGCGAGTCCGGATCGATGAGCCGGTGCCCCAATTCGTGGGCGAGGGTGAACCGTCGCCGCTCCAGATTATGGTGCTTGTTCACCACGATTACGGGCAAGCGGATATCGCTGTCGCGGATATCAACGAAGCAGGTCAGGCCTGAAACGTCGTCAGGCAAATCCAGCATGAACACCTTGAGCCCCTGGTCCTCCAGCAAATTGGTCATGTTCGGGATCGGATCGAGCCCAAGGCTCCATGCGCTTCGAAGCTTGTTGGCAAAAACCTCCGCCTGCTCCTCAAGGGCCAGATGCACGGGCTTGAAGGGCGGGTGCCACGCGGGATCATTCAGACCGAGGATCCGTTCAATGGTCAGCCAGCGCTCAAGCCCTTCGATGACGGCCGCTTCGACCCGTGCCCTGTCCGCGGCTTTGGTCTTGGCCTTTTTGCGGAAATCAACATTACCCAGACCAACCACCTGATCGCTCAAAAGGAAGTCCAAAGACACACCCAATTTCCGGGCGAGCGCAGTCAGAACGTCCGAGCGCGGCATGGCCTTGTTGGTCTCATAGGCCGAAAGGGCCTGCTTGCTGACAAGCACATCAAGGGCGTCCACCAAGCTTTGCAAGGATGCAAATCCGGCGCGCTTTCGGGCGAGTTTCAGACGGTCGCCGAACATCTTTCGCTCCACGGATTGTTCTTATTTCGTCCCCATACTTGACGAACGCAATGATATACTAATTTCGTCAATTTTAAATTGACAAACAATTGAAATCCGCAAGATGTCCAGCACCCCCTACCGCTCCAGCCCGCCCGTACCAACATGGTGGGTCGAACGGATACGCTTCCCCCCCCCAAAACGGAGCGCGCGGTATGGGACTTCTTGTTGATGGCCAGTGGGTCGACCAGTGGTATGACACCAAAAAGAGCGGCGGAAAATTTGAGCGGCAGGCCTCCGCCTTTCGCAGCTGGGTGACGGCGGATGGGGCGCCGGGGCCGTCCGGAGAGGGGGGCTTTAGGGCCGAGGCCGGGCGCTATCACCTGTATTTTTCCCACGCCTGCCCCTGGGCGCACCGCGCCATTATTTTCCGTAAACTGAAGGGTCTTGAGGCCCTGATCGGCGCCACACCGGTGGACGCGCTCATGGCCGATGAGGGCTGGACCTTCGGGCGCGAGGAGGGCTCGCCCCCCGATCCGCTGCACAACGCAAGCCGGCTCTATGAGGTCTACCAGGCCGCAAACCCCAGCTACACGGGCCGGGTAACGGTCCCGGTCCTGTGGGACACGCACACCCGCACCATCGTCAGCAACGAAAGCGCGGAAATCATCCGCATGCTCAACAGTGCCTTCAACGCCCTTCTGCCGGTGGACAAGGCGGCCCTCGATTTTGCGCCTGGCGCACTGCTGCCCGCCATCGACGAGATCAACGCCCTCGTCTACGACCGCATCAACAACGGGGTCTACAAATCCGGGTTCGCCACGACTCAGGAGGCCTATGAAGCGGCCGTGTTCCCCCTGTTCGAGGCGCTTGATCATGTGGAAGAGCGCCTGTCGGGCCAACGCTATCTGGTCGGCGACCGGCTGACGGAGGCCGACTGGCGCCTCTTCACCACGCTGATCCGCTTCGATGCGGTCTATGTGGGGCACTTCAAATGCAATATCCGGCGCATCGCGGATTATCCGCACCTGTCGGGTTTTTTGCGCGAGCTTTACCAGATCCCCGGGGTCGCCGAGACCGTAAACCTGGTTCAGATCAAGCGGCACTACTATGAGAGCCACGGCACCATCAATCCGACCGGCGTGGTGCCCGTCGGCCCGGCGCTCGACCTGACGGCCCCCCACGGGCGCGACACCCTGCCCTCTGCGGGCCCCGTCATCGCACCTGCATAGGGGGCTCAGCGTGTGATATCGGCACAATCGCGCGTGGGCTGCTCAATGGCTGTTCGGTGTCGCTCACGCACCGCCATCGGACTTTTGGGGGCGCTCCGCGGGGGCGGCGCAGGGACGCCGGACCGCCGTCGCGGTCTTAAGCGCGATCCGGATCAGGGCCCAGGGCCTTCATCGCTTTGCCCCTCCCTGGCACGCGCGCGGATCTTCATGCGCATGCGCGGATGGATCCGGCAGCCGATGGTCCAGGTCCCTTCCTGCTCCAGGGTCACCTCGAAGGAGGCGCCGCGCTGCAGCAGACGGCTTGAGAACTCCGAGGGACCTTTGCGCACCATAATGTGGTGGTCGGTCAGGTCGTCGTTCTGGAACACCACCACATCGCCGGGCTGTATCTTGATCTGCGTCGGCGCGAACCGCCGGTTCTTCTGGGAAATCACATGGCGCGACGGCGTGGCCGGCGCCGACGCGGCAACCAAAACCAGAACGAGCGCAAAGCCCAGGCCAAACAACCGGCGATGTGCTCTCATGATCCGCCCCCTGACAGGATGGTAACGCCATGACAGGGCCCAAGGCCCGGTGCCGGCGATCCGTGACTTCCACCGGCCGTCTCTATAGGCTAAGGCCAAACACAAGGCCACCCAATGGCAGGGGACGCCCATGAGCACCGGGGATGCCGCCACAACAAACCGCACCGTTGTTTTGACAACTTTCGCCGGCCTTTTGGCCGCCCTCGCGAGTGCGACGCCAACGCGCGCCGAACTGGAGGTGTTCTTCGCGGGCCACGGGGCCTGGCGCGCGGCGCTGTCGAGCCCCCTGCCCGACCGCGCCAATGGCGGCCCGAGCCGCGTGCGCTTCGGGGGCACGATCTCCGGCGATCGCACTGTCTTTTTCGAACCCAGCGAAATCGCCCTTGAAGGCACCGTCACCGCCGGGCCGGAATTCACCCTTTTCCTGCACGGGCAGTATCAGCCCGAGGACGACCAGGCCTTCGATCTCGTGCGCGGCTTTGTGCAATCGGCGCTCGACCTGGGGTCCGGCTGGCAAGCCGGCCTTAAGGCGGGCGCATTTTTTCCCGGAATCTCCCGGGAAAACCGCGACACGGGCTGGATGAACACCTATACGCTCACGAACAATGCCGGTGTGGCCTGGATCGGCGAGGATGTCCGGCCCGTGGGCGCGCTTGCCTCCATCGGGCGGCGCGGTGAAACCTGGGTCTGGAGCCTTGAAGGCGGGCCGTTTTTTGCCAATGACGCATCCGGCGAAGCATTGGCCCTCGGCGGCGTGGCGCTCAATGATATCAAGACGCCGCTGACAGGCCGCATCCGCAGCTTCGATCCCCTGAACCCCTCCCCCACGCCAAAGCCACCGCGGGAGGTGCGCCCCTTTCGCGAACTCGACGACCGCCCGGGCTTTCAAATCAAGGCCGACGTTCAGCACACGCAGCTCGGTGCCCTTTCCTTTCTGTATTCGGACAATCGGGGCGATGTGGGCGACAGTTCGCCCGGACGGGGCATCTGGCACACCCGGTTCGGCGCCTTTTCGGCCGAAACCCTGTTGCCGCTGGAGGTCATCTTCATTCCCACGGTGCTGGCGGGCCAAACGTCGAACCGCCCCGGTCTCGGCACACGGTTCGTCACGGTCTCGGGCCTTCTTGCGCGTGATCTCGGGCCGGTGCGCCTCGCGCTGCGCGGTGATGTGTTCACCCAGGACGACATCCGTGCCGCGCCGGCCGTCCCCTTGGATGAGCGCGGCTATGGCATCACGGCGGCCATCACCGGGGTTCTCGGCACGCACCACCGGTTTGCCGGGGAAATCCTCCATGTTCGCTCCGACCGTGACAGCCTGGCCGGCGGCCAGAACTTGAGCGAAACCATGATCCAGACTGAATACAGATTTGTGTTTTGATGACCCAGGACCGCCCCGCACTGATGTTTTCCGACTGGCTGCCGATCCGCGTTCGCATGCTGATCATCGGGCTTGCCGTCATCGGCACGATGGCCATAGCGGGCTGGTTCAATTATGCCGCACAGCAGCGCGTCGCTGAACGCGGCTTTTATCTCTACGACACCATATTCCAGTCCGTCAGTTACGCCCGGGCCGCGCAGACCGATCTTGTCCGTCTGCGCGCCCTCCTCCATCTCGATGCGGTGGAGCCGGACAAGGACAGAATTGCCGCGTTCACGGTCGATGCCTATGGGCGCGCCCCGGCGGAAACGGCCCTTTTTTACATCGGTGAGGCGCAAGCCAATCTGGAAGTGGCGAGCGACAGCGCCCTGCCGGCGGCCCTGGCGGAGCGCTGCCAGGACCTCATCACCCGCCTGGAAGCGGTCGGACCGCCGCTCCAAAACCGTCTAACGACGGCGAGTATTGGCGCCTCTGCCCGCGATCTCATGGCGGATCTCGATACCCTTGCAAGCGATGTGGAGCTATTCGTTCAGGATCTGGCCGCCGAGGGCTTTCGCGTGCGCCTTGCCCTGGGCGATGCCGTCTCGCGCAGTGTCCTGTCGAGCCTTGTGGCCATCGGCGCGGCCACCGTGATTGTCTTTACCCTGTCGATCCTGTTCGGAGCCCATATCCTGGCGCGCATCCGGACCGTCACGGACTTCTCTGCCCGGGTTGCCGAAGGCGACCTGGACGGCACCGTTGAGATCAAGGGGCGCACGGAACTGACCATGCTGATGCGCGCGCTTGTCGGCATGCGCGGGGCCATCCGCCACCAGATCGAGGAGATCGACCGGCTCATCGGCTCGATTTTGCCCCGGCCCGTGGCGCGGCGCCTGCGCGCGGGCGAGGAACGTATCGCCGATGCCCGCGCCGAGGCGACCATCGTCTTCGTTGACCTCGCGGGCTTTACGGAACTCAGCCGGCGGATGGGGGCCCGGCATCTGATCGAAACCATCGACACAATCTTCAGCGACCTTGATGAGGCGGCCGAGCGCCATGGCATCGAGAAGATCAAGACCATCGGCGATGGCTACATGGCGGCGGCCGGCGTGACGGGCGAGACGGGCAGCGACGATGCCGCGCGCTGCGCCGCCTTCGCGCTCGATGCGCGGACTATCGTGCGCGCCTTGGCGGAGCGGCTCGGCTATCCGCTCGATGTGCGCATCGGCATTCACAATGGCCCCGTGGTCGCCGGTGTGCTCGGCAAATCCCGACTCGCCTTCGATGTCTGGGGAGAGACCGTCAATCTTGCGGCCCGCCTTGAAGGGTCGGCCGAACGGGGTGAAATCCGGGTCAGCGAGGCCGCCTACTGGCGCCTGCATAAGCGCTTTGCCCTGACGTCCCTGGGCGAAACACCACTCAAGGGCATCGGCGCAGTCACCACCTATCGGCTTGAGGACAAAAGCACCTGATCCGCGGGCGGAACGGCGG
>CAYYTT010000077.1:0-17888 GCA_964474635.1 uncultured Alphaproteobacteria bacterium
TGCGGATGTGGTCATGGGGGTGGACCACCACGCCTTCGAGGATGCCCTCGATGACGTGAAGATGGACCGGGGCGCTTCCCAGGACACGGATCTGACGGATGAGGACCTGCTGGCCGTCATCGAGTCCTACAAGAAGCTCGTTGAACAGGAGTTGGGCCACAGCTTCCCCCAGGATCCGCAGGAACAGCTCTGGGGCGCGGTCGGCGCCGTGTTCGGGTCCTGGATGAACGCCCGTGCGATCACCTACCGAAAGCTGCACAACATTCCCCAGGAATGGGGTACCGCCGTCACGGTCCAATCCATGGTGTTCGGCAATATGGGCGATGAAAGCGCGACGGGCGTCGCCTTCACGCGCAATCCGTCCACGGGCGAAAATCGTCTTTATGGGGAATTCCTGGTCAATGCCCAGGGCGAGGACGTGGTGGCCGGCATCCGCACGCCCCAGAACCTGTCCCGCGCGGCCCAGGAAGAAAGCGGCTCCAAGCTCCCGTCGCTGGAAGAATGCATGCCCCAGGTCTATCAAGAGCTTGTGGATGTGACCCAGAGCCTGGAGGCCCATTACCAGGACATGCAGGACATCGAATTCACCGTCGAACGCGGCAAACTCTGGATGCTGCAGACCCGCGCGGGCAAGCGCACGGCCCGGGCCGGCCTGAAGATCGCCGTCGATCTGTGCCGGGAAGGCCGGATCAACGAGGAAGAGGCCGTCCTGCGCATCGACCCCAATTCGCTCAACCAGCTTTTGCACCCCAGCCTCGATCCCAAGGCGGAGCGGGACATCCTGGTGACGGGCCTGCCGGCCTCCCCCGGCGCGGCGAGCGGCGTTGTGGTGTTTTTGGCCGAAGAGGCCGAGGCCATGAACGCGGCCGGCACAGCGTCGATTCTGGTGCGCAATGAGACGAGCCCGGAGGATATCCACGGCATGCACGCCGCCAAGGGCATCCTGACGGCCCGGGGCGGCATGACGAGCCACGCCGCCGTCGTGGCCCGGGGCATGGGCCGGCCGTGTGTGACCGGCGCGGGCGCCATGCGGATCGATTACGCCAATCAGACCTTCACCGTCGGGTCCGTGACCGTCGCCAAGGGCGAGATCATCACCATCGACGGGGCCACCGGCCAGGTGATGCGCGGCGAGGTTCCCACAATCCAACCCGAACTGTCCGGCGATTTCGGCACCATCATGGCCTGGGCAGACAGTCGCCGGCGCCTGGGCGTGCGCGCCAACGCGGAAACGCCCGAGGACACGCGTATGGCGCGGGACTTTGGCGCGGAGGGCATCGGCCTGTGCCGCACCGAGCACATGTTCTTTGATGCCGATCGCATCCAGGCCGTGCGCGAGATGATCCTGGCCGAGAACAAGGACGGCCGGCGTGCCGCGCTCGACAAGCTCCTGCCCTATCAGCGCGACGATTTCACCGAACTCTTCAAGATCATGGCCGGTCTTCCGGTGACGGTGCGTCTGCTCGACCCGCCGCTCCATGAGTTCCTGCCCCATGGGGACGAGGAAATCGCGCAGGTCGCGGATGCCATGGGTGTGGCGCCGGCCCGCCTCGCGGAGCGGCTCGAGGAGCTGCGCGAGGTCAACCCCATGCTTGGCCACAGGGGCTGCCGCCTCGGCATCTCCTATCCGGAAATCTACGAGATGCAGGTGCGGGCCATCCTTGAGGCGGCAACGGACGTCTCCGGCACGATCGAGGGCGGGGTGAAGCCGGAGATCATGGTGCCGCTGGTGGCCGCGCCCATGGAACTGGAGATCATCAAGGCGCGCATCCATGCCGTGGCCGATGCGGTGGAAGCGGAAAAGGGCAAGCGCGTGGAGTTCCTCGTCGGCACCATGATCGAATTGCCGCGTGCCGCCATCCAGGCCCATGAAATCGCGACCTCGGCGGAATTCTTCAGCTTCGGAACCAATGACCTGACCCAGACCACCTTTGGGATCAGCCGCGACGATTCCGGACGGTTCCTGGGCGATTACGTCAATCAGAAGATCCTCTCCGCCGATCCCTTCGTCAGCCTCGATAAGGACGGCGTGGGCGAACTTGTGCGCATCGGTTCTGAACGGGGTCGCTCGCGGCGCAACAATCTGAAGGTCGGGATCTGCGGCGAGCATGGCGGCGATCCGGACTCCATCGAGTTCTGCGAAAGCCTCAATCTGGACTACGTCTCCTGCTCGCCCTTCCGTGTGCCGATTGCCCGCCTGGCCGCGGCGCAGGCCGCGATCCGCAAGTCTTGAGGGCGGAGCGCGCCATGGCGGTTCGGGCCCTGCCCTCCTTCGAGGCGTTGCGTGAAGGCCGCAAGGTCAGCGTGGCGCGCGCCCTTGCGGGTCTTGAAACCGATGCGGACGACCCGGCCCTGATCGACCTGCTCGACAAGGCCTGGGCCGAGCCGAAGGGCCATGTGGTGGGCATCACGGGCCCGCCCGGCGTGGGCAAATCGAGCCTGATCCACGCCTTGATCGGCCATTGGCGCGGTCAGGGCCTCACGGTCGGGGTTGTGGCCGTCGATCCGTCGTCCCGGCGTTCCGGCGGCGCGCTCCTTGGCGATCGGACACGGATTACAGCCGATCCGGACGACCAGGGCATTTTCATCCGTTCCATGGCTGCGCGCGACCGGCTCGGCGGCCTTGCCGATATCTCTTTTTCGGCTGCCGTTCTTCTGCGTGCGGTCTATGACCGGATCATCGTGGAAACGGTCGGCGTGGGCCAGTCCGAAACGGAAATCGCCGATCTTGCCGACACGGTGGTGTTCTGCGTACAGCCGGCCTCGGGCGATGCCCTTCAATTCATGAAGGCCGGTATCGTCGAAGTGCCCCACATTGCCGTGGTGACCAAGGCTGATATGGGCGCGGTCGCGACGCGCGCCAAATCCGACTTCGAAGGCGCCCTTGGCCTTGCCGTCCAGCGCGGCGCGGACTGGCCCATCGAAGTGGTGCTCGTGTCGGTTCAACACTCAACGGGCCTTGAGGATCTGGGCGGGGCCATTGAGCGGCACCGCGCCTGGCTCGGCGAAGCCGGCACGGCCCGCCTCGCGGCCCAGCGCGAGGCCCAGGCACGGACTTTCCTTGTGCAAACCATTCAGGATCGCTTCGGGCGGGAGGGCGTGACCTGGTCGCGCCGGCAGGGGCGTCTCACCCTGGGGCCGATGCGCTCGCCCTTCCGCGCGGCACGCGATGTGGCAACGGACCTGCTGAAAAGACTGGAAATTTAGGCCAGCAGGCTCATGCCATGACGGACGAGGCAGGCCGGCTCTGGGGGTCCTCGTGGTACTCCCGGTACCATTGCACAAACTTCGGCAATCCATCTTCGATGGGAATGCGCGGGTCATAACCATAGTCCCGGGACAAACGATCGATGTCCGCACGGGTCACGGGCACGTCGCCAGGCTGCATCGGCAGATGCCGCCGTTCGGCCTTCAGGCCGAGAGCCGTTTCGAGCACTGCGATGAAATCATTGAGCTTCACGGCTCGGTTGTTGCCGATATTGTAAATCCGGTGGGGCCGATCCTTAGGCAGATCGGGTATGCCCGTCACCACGGCGACGACCCCTTTGACCACATCGTCAATGTAAGTGAAATCCCGTTCCATCTGCCCGTTATTGAAGACTTCGATGGGTTCGCCGTTGAGAATTTGTTCCGTAAACTTCCAATATGCCATATCCGGCCGACCCCACGGCCCGTAGACCGTGAAAAATCGAAGGCCGATCTGGTTGAGACCATACAGGTGGGCGTAGGTCGAACTCATCAATTCGTCGGCCCGTTTCGTGGCCGCATAGAGCGAGATCGGTTGGTCCACGGTTTCGGTCTCGCGGAACGGCACCGACGCGTTGACACCGTATACGGAGCTTGAGGACGCATAGACCAGAAGCGGGCGCGCGGACATGTGCCGGCACGCTTCAAGGATCGACAGGTGACCGGTGACGTTGGACTGTGCGTAGTCGAATGGATGATCGATGGAATGGCGCACTCCGGCCTGGGCGGCAAGATGGAGCACGACGTCATAGCCCCGGTCGCGGCACAGATCCGAAACGGCTTCATGGTCACAAATATTGAGCCGGTAAAAGGTGAACCCGGGACATTGCCGGAGGATATCCAGACGCCGCTCCTTCAACGTCACCGCGTAATAGGGCGTGAGGATATCGATGCCATCCACATCATGGCCCTGGGCGGTAAGCGCCTTGGACATGTGGAACCCGATAAAACCGCAGGCCCCTGTCACGAGGATTTTCACGGCCGCGCATCCCCCGTCGACCGCCCACTCAGCGACCGCGAAAGGCGCGGCGGATGCCGGCCTTGTCGGGCGCGGAGCCATTCGGGAGCGCACGGCACCCTCGCCATGGGGCTAAAGCCGCCTGTTCGGGCGCGCCCTGGCAGCGCCTCATCCGTTTTGTTCCCCCAAGTCTGAACCATGGTCATTTCAAAGCCGTCTCGTTGCTTGAGCCCCGGTGCCCTCGGCGCGGGATTGTGGCCCTTTGCGGCAAACGTCGTTTAAGACCAATGCCAAGTATATCGTGAACCGTGCACATCCTGGAAACCGGTCCGGCGGGCCACTCAGGCGCGATGACTTGAACGTGAGCGTGTGCCGCCGAGCCATTTTTCGCCGAATGAGATCGCCTGCCCGGCTTTTGGCGGGAACCATCCGTCGCACCCGTGTTCATACGGCGCTGCGACGTCCTTCCCAGGGGGCAATGATTCGGGCGCAGAACGATTAATTTTAACAAATAGGACACAAACAGCCACCTGCCAGGACGATTGCGCCCGGCGAGCGCGCAAAGGCCCAGTAAACCGCCAAGCAAAGTCCGCTCTTTGGCCACCGGGGCCTTCCGCGTCTTGTTGTCGTGCGGTGCAGCAATGGTGTAGAAAGCGAGACGGCCGCAAGGTCGATGGGCCGGGGAATGGCCTTTTGCACTCTGATCGCCGGGACCTGCGATTTCCGTCAGGGCCATTGCCTTTACAGCCCGGAGCAGATCGGCCCGTCCGATTGGAGTAGGGCGACGAGAACCGGGCCACTGGAACCGGGCGACTGCCGGTTTTAAGGCCGGCATGGGTGCCAAGGCCAATTTAGGGGACGTGGGGTCGTGTCCGGGATCCGGACACGGCGATTGCGCAGTTTTTTTGTGGGAATGCCATGGCCACCGGGCCCGCAGTGGCAGGGGGTCAGCCAGCCCGCCGAGTAGACAGGACGGGGCCCGCCCGGCATCACTTTCGCCAGGCCGGGCTCTCGATCGGAACGTGAAGGATTTACGATGCGCGTCGCAATGATTGGCACGGGGTATGTCGGATTGGTGTCCGGCGCCTGCTTCTCGGATTTCGGCCACGACGTCATTTGTGTGGACAAGGATCAATCCAAGATCGATACGCTGAAGTCCGGCGGGATCCCCATCTATGAGCCGGGTCTTGATGCTCTTGTTGCGGATAATGTGAAGGCCGGCCGCCTGTCGTTCACGACCAATCTGGCCGAGGCGGTTCCGGGCGCGGATGCGGTATTCATCGCCGTGGGCACGCCCAGCCGGCGCGGTGATGGCTACGCCGACCTGTCCTATGTGTTTGCGGCAGCCGAAGAAGTCGCCAATTCACTGTCCGGTTACACGGTGATCGTGAACAAATCGACGGTGCCCGTGGGCACCGGCCAGCGCGTCCACGAGATTGTCAAGAAAACCCGTCCGGATGCGGAGTTCGACGTGGCCTCGAACCCGGAATTCCTGCGCGAAGGCTCGGCCATTGACGATTTCATGCGGCCCGACCGGGTCGTCGTCGGCACCGAGAGTGAACAGGCCCGCGTGGTAATGCGTGAGCTCTACCGCCCGCTGTACCTGCGTGAGACGACCATTCTGTTCACAACGCGCGAAACCTCCGAACTGATCAAATACGCCGCCAACGCCTTCCTCGCCACGAAGATCACCTTCATCAATGAAATGGCGGATCTGTGTGAGCAGGTCGGCGCGGATATCAAGGACGTCAGCAAGGGGATCGGCCTTGACGGGCGGATCGGCCGCAAATTCCTGCACGCCGGTCCCGGCTTCGGCGGATCCTGTTTTCCCAAGGATACCCTTGCGCTGGTGCGGACCGCGCGCGAGGCCGGTGCGCCCTCGCGCATCGTCGAATCCGTAATCGACGTGAACGACCAGCGCAAAAAGCGCATGGCACAGAAGATCATCGGCGCTTGCGGTGGGTCGGTGCAGGACAAGACCATCGGCGTGCTCGGCCTGACCTTCAAACCGAACACGGACGATATGCGCGAGGCGCCGAGCCTCGACATCATCCCGATCCTGCAGAACGGCGGCGCCAAAATCCGTGCCTTCGATCCGGAGGGCATGAAGGAAGCCGGCAAGTTCTTCAGCAATGTGGACTTCTGCCAGGACGCCTACGATACCATGCGCGAATGCGATGCCGTGACGATCCTTACGGAATGGAACGAATTCAGGGCCCTGGATCTGGCACGCATGAAACAACTCATGCGCACGCCGCTGCTCATCGACCTGCGCAATATTTACACGCCGGAAGATGTTCGTCAGGCAGGCTTCGATTATCACTGTATCGGGCGCCCCTACGCCGGCACGCCGGAGATTTGATCTCGCCAGCCCGTCCAGCCAGGATAAGGGGTGAGGTGCTCCGGTTGAGGACGCCCGCCCGAACCATCCAGCGCGCAAAGGACGGGCCCATGCGACTGCCCATGCTCATTTCGGTCGCGCTTGCCGCATTCCTCGCGGCGTGCGCGGCGCCCGGCGGTGATCCGGGCCGCTCAAAGGCCGCCTTGCCGGCCTCTGACACGCCCGCGCGGGCCCCCGCGGGAGCCCAAGACACTCCCTCGCCCGCCCTGGAGCCGCGAATGCAGACCGTCGCAGCACCAGGCCCCGGCCAGCAGGAAGCGGCCGAGCCGGCAACCCCGTCCCGCTATGCGGGCTGGAGCGGCATGGTGATCGCCGCCGACAACCGGGCCACCGGGGGAGAGCTGACGGAAGCCTTCGACAATGCCCGGCGCGATGTCGCAAAGCGCCTGTTGCAATGGGGTTTTCCGGCGCAGAGCCTGCGCCAGTACTCCATCATGCCCGAGCGCTATCCGGAAGAGCCGGTGCTGCGGATCACGCCGTCGCGCTTCGCCCGCGATCTGGCGCGCTTGAAGATGGCGACGGGCCAGGGGTGCCTTTTTTACATGACATCCCATGGCACCCAGGCGGGGATCACCGTGAACAACGGTCTGCTGTCTCCGGATGAATTCTGGAACGCGGTCGACCGCCTGTGCGCACGCCAGCCGGTGATCGCGATCGTCTCCGCCTGCCATTCGGGGGTGTTTGCCGAACCGCGCTTTCAGGCGCCGGCACGCTTTATCTTCACGGCGGCGCGCGCGGACCGGACGTCCTTTGGCTGCGGCAAGGACGATGTCTATCCTTATTTCGATGCCTGTTTTCTGGAAGCAGCCGATGGCGCACCCGCCGGGCAAACCCAGGATTGGCTCGCCCTTGCCGAGGCAACGAGGGCATGCGTGGCGCGCCGCGAGCAGGCCAAGCGTCTGACCCCGTCCGAGCCCCAATTATTCGTGGGTGATGCAATCAGACCCTTCGTGAAGGGACCACCCGCAAGCGCCGGCCTGTAATTATCCGCCGGCGGCAGTCGTTCGCTCCGACGTCGCGGCGCGAATATCCGGCGCGTCCTGGAGCACCGCGCCCGCCTCGGCCCACCATGCGGGATGACGGCTGGCCAGGCGCGCCCTCGCCCCTTCGGCCTCGACCGCGCTTGCAAACAGGCCGAAACACGTGCCGCCACTGCCCGACATGCGCGCAAGAAGACAGCCGTCTTCGGCCGCAAGGGCCTCCAACACCTCGGCAATGTCGGGCGCCACGCGCAAGGCGGAGGGCTCCAGATCGTTGCGGGTCTTCTCAAGAGCCGCAATGAAAGCCTCTCGGTCGCCAAAGGCCGCGGCCGCTACGTCGGGACCCGGAACGCCGGCAAGGGCCTCCGGATCGAGCCCTTTGAACACACGGCCCGTCGGCACCGGTGTCCCGGAATTCACAAGAACGGCCCACAGGGGCGGCAGGCGCGGCGTGTCGGTCATGATTTCCCCGACACCGCCCACAAAACTCGGCCGGCAGGTTAGACAGACCGGCACATCGGCCCCAAGCGACAGCGCCAGCGCCTCAAGCTCTGCTTGGGGCAAGGCGAGATCCCACGCCGTCATCAGCACACGAAGGCTCGCGGCAGCATCGGCCGAGCCGCCGCCCAAGCCAGCCGCCACGGGGAGATTTTTCTCAAGTTCAAGATGTGCCCCGCGCGGCGCGGCGCCGGCCCGCTCGATCAGCTCAAGGCCCGCCCGGTAAACGAGGTTGTCCGTCACAGGTTCATGGGCCAGGGCGCCCGAAAAGGGTCCCCGGATGGTCAAGGTGAACTCAGGGCCGGGCGAGACCGTGAGGCGGTCGCCCGTATCCACAAAGACAATCAGGCTTTCCAGATCGTGATAGCCGTCTTCGCGCCGGCGCAGGACGTGCAGGAATAAATTGACCTTCGCGGGCGCGTATAGACTGAGCGGCGCGGTCATATCCGTTCGTCCCCCGCAAGCCCCTGGTCCAGCTTGTCGAGCAGCCGAGCCTGAAGATCGGCATCCGGATCAAGGCCAAGGGCATGGTTCCATTGGAAGCGCGCCTCGATCCGCCGACCTAGGCGCCAATAGACATCACCCAAGTGATCGTTGATCACCGGATCACCAGGCTCGAGCGACACGGCCCGCTCAAGCTGCTCAGCCGCGCCGGCGATATCGCCGGTCTTGTAAAGGCCCCACCCGAGACTGTCGACGATAAAGCCGTTCTCGGGCTGCAGGGAGACCGCCGTGCGGATCATGGCCATGGCCTCATCGAGGTTCAGACCCCGGTCGATCCAGGAGTATCCCAGATAATTGAGGACGAAGGGCTGGTTGGGCTGCAGGGCAAGGGCCTTTTTCAGCGCCGCTTCGGCCGCCTCCCAGCGTTTGGACCGCTCCAGCGCGATGCCGTACTGGTGATAGAGTGCCCAGTGGCCCCGGTTCGGCTCGTCATCGATCTGCTCGATGGCACGGGCATAGTAATCGGCGGCGGCGGTGTAGTTGCGGTCGGCCAGGAACAGATCGCCGATGGTCCCGAGCACATCGATATTGTTCGGCGCCACGTCGATCACGTCGCGCAAGGTGGCGATAGCCGCTTCGGTGCGATCCTGCCGGCTTTGGCCAAGGGCAATCTGGATCTGGGCATTGGCCCATAGGGGCGAGGAGCGCGGCACGGAGCGATAGATCTCCGCGGCCATGTCATAGCGCCCCACACTGTCGAGGATCTCGCCGAGCAGGGACTGGGCCACCGGGAAATCCGGATGCAGATAAAGCGCAATTTGCAGATAGACGATGGGCAGATCCAGGGCCCGGTCGTCCTGGCGCGCGAGGGCGCCGGCGAAGGCAAAGATCGCTTCCGCCGCGCCGGCCTCTGGCGAGGGCACAAGGCGGTCCGGCGCGGCAAGGCCCCGCTGCACACGGAACAAGGCCCCGCTGATCGCCGGATGGGCGCCGATTTGTGTCAGGAAGGTCGCGTAGAGCGCTTCGGCTTCGTCCCGGCGTCCGGCACGCTCCAGGAACCGTCCGTAGGCCTCCGCCACGCGCAGGCTCGCCCCGCCCGAGGCCGCCATGGCGTCCTTGTAGTAGGTCTCGGCCCGGGCCGGATTGCTCGCCAGATCGAAAATCAGCGCCGAGTGATAGGCTTGATAGAGCGTGAATCCCGCGCCCTCGCCCAGACGCGAGAGCTTGGCCACGCCAAGATCGGTCTGCCCATTGCCGGCCAGCGCCCACGCCTCGATCACATCGTTGATAAGGTCGGTCAGCGGGCCGCTGCCGGCGGCGCCCACATTGCTGCGCGCCGTGCCATAGGCCTTTGAGCGCATGGCGTGGGCCGCGAGCACGAGGCGGCCAAGCCGGTCGTCGCTGCGCACCCGCACGATGCGACGTGCCAGAGTCACGGCACTGGTCATACGCCCGCTGCTGAGGTCGAGAAGGAAGGCGCGCTCAAGGATCGAGCGATCCTCAGGACTTTTGTCGAGGGCCCGCGCGTAAAACCGCGCGGCCGTATCGGTGTCCTGGGCCTTGCCGGCGTGGCGCGCGGCAAGATAATCGCCGCTCAGGCTTGTGGGCTGCGCAAACAGGCCGGTTCGGCCGGGCTCTCCCTGCGGGACCCCGCCCATACTGGCGCACGCCGCCGTCGCGGCGACAAGCGCCAAGCCCAGCGCGCAGCGAGCCGTTCGAGCCCACCACCCGCGTTCCCCCGAACCCCTGTCACGCCGCCTGCAAGCCGTCGCTGGGCATGGTTCGTTTTGCTGGGGTCCGCTCGGCGCATCACCGATGGACCCGTTCCACTCGCTGGCCAGCACACGTCCTCCGACGGATCACATATTGGGATAGCTGGGCCCGCCGCCGCCCTCGGGCACGACCCAGTGGATATTCTGACTTGGGTCCTTGATATCGCAGGTTTTGCAGTGGACGCAATTTTGCGAGTTGATGACGAATTTCGGGTTTTTCCCGTCCTTGTCATAGACGAACTCGTAGACCGCCGCCGGGCAGTAGCGCTGGGCTGGCCCGGCATAAAGCGGCAGATTGCGCTCCACCGGCACCGCGGCGTCCTTCAGGGTCAGGTGCACCGGCTGGTCTTCGGCATGGTAGGTGTTCGACAGGAACACCGAAGACAGGCGGTCGAAGGTGATCACATTGTCGGGCTTTGGGTACTCGATGGGCTTTGACTCCGCCGCCGGGCGCAAGGTCGCGTGGTCCGGCTTGCCGTGGCCCATGGTTCCAAAGAACGAAAAGCCGAACAGCGTATTGGTCCACATGTCGAGCGCGCCGAGCGCCGTGCCCATGGTGGTGCCGAATTTCGACAACAGGGGCTTCACGTTTCGGACCCGCTTCAAATCCTTATAGACGTGGGATTTGCGGTACTTTTCTTCATATGCGGTCAGTTCGTCGTTCGCCCGGCCGTCCTGCAGGGCCTCAAAGGCCGCCTCGGCGCCCAACATGCCTGTCTTCATGGCGTTGTGGCTGCCCTTGATGCGGGGCACGTTCACGAAGCCCGCGCAGCAGCCGATTAACGCCCCCCCGGGGAAGGTCAGCTTGGGAACGGATTGGAAGCCGCCTTCGGTGATGGCCCGCCCGCCATAGGCGATGCGCTTTCCCCCTTCCAGGAAGGGGCGCACCTTGGGGTGGTTCTTGAAGCGCTGGAATTCCTCAAAGGGCGCCAGGTAGGGGTTTTTGTAGTTCAGGTGAACCACGAACCCGATGGACACCTGATTGTCCTCGATGTGGTACATCCACGACCCGCCGCCGGTCTCATCGTCGAGCGGCCAGCCCATGGAATGGATCACCAGACCCGGCTTGTGCTTGGCCGGGTCGATCTCCCAGATCTCTTTCATGCCAAGGCCGTATTTCTGCGGCTCCCGGCCCTCGTCGAGCTTGAAGTGCTTTTTCAGACTCTTGGTCAGGGAGCCATGGGCCCCCTCGGCGAAAAGGGTGTATTTCGCATGGAGCTCGATGCCCGGCGTGTAGCTGTCCTTTTGGGAGCCGTCCTCGGCGATGCCGAAGTCACCGGTCGCGACGCCTTTGACGCTGCCATCGTCGTTGAAGAGCACTTCGGAAACCGCAAAACCCGGATAGATCTCCACGCCGAGCGCTTCGGCCTGCTCCCCAAGCCAGCGCGTCACATTGGCCAGCGATCCGGTGTAATTGCCGTGATTGCTCATCAGCGGCGGCATGGGCCAGTTCGGCAGCCGGACGCCGCCCTTTTCGGTGAGCCACAAGAAGCGGTCTTCCACCACGGGCACCGTGAGCGGGCAGCCCTGTTCTTTCCAGTCGGGGATCAACTCATTGAGAGCGATGGGATCCATCACCACGCCGGAGAGGATATGGGCGCCGACTTCGCCGCCCTTTTCGAGAACCGCGACGGAATATTCCGCGCCGGCCTCCTGGGCCAATTTTTGGAACTGAATGGCGGCGCTGAGGCCCGCCGGACCGCCGCCAACGATGACGACGTCGTATTCCATGGCTTCCCGGTCCATTCCGTCCTCCCTCATATGTCCGCTGTCCGCGCGCCCAGCTTTTCTCGGGACGGGCGGCGCGGCCGTCATACCCGTCCGGTGCAATCATCAAGGTGGCATCAGCCTGACCGCAAGTCTGCCCCGCCTGGGCGTCAACGCAACCTTTTCGCTTGGACCAAACACCGCGTGCTTGTCCCTAAACGCCTCCAAGAGCCGCGTTATCGGCCCTTCGCAACCCCGGGTCAATTGGCGCAGCATGAGGCTGAGCATCTCGCGGCGCGGAGCGTAACAGCCGAAAGTGTGGGAGATCTTGCCAAGCCGCGCCCGCAATGACGCTCCTCCCGCCCTGCACCGCTCTGCTGCCCGGCCTCCCCACGCCGACGCAGCTTGGGTATAACGACGCATGGGCCGCTCGGCAGGCCCGCGTGTCCCCGTGCCGAATGCCTCTCGCCCCGTCCGGTCACCCCTTCTGGCCCCCCTTCTGGCCCCAATGCGCGTCCATGTCCCAGCCCGCCGAGATCGAGTCTGCCGCCCTCGCCGCCCTGTTGCGCTGGTACCGCGCCATGGGCGTGGAGGATTTTGTCGGCACGGCGCCGCGGGTTCACAGGGGCGCCAAACCGCCGCCCCCAGCCCCGTCACGGCAGGGTTTGTCCAGCGCCGCGTCCGCCTCGCACGCCGGGCCATCCCCCGGCGCGCAGCCGCGCCGCGCACCGCAGCCCGATGCGCCTTACCCGGATAGGGCTGTTCCGGATACGGCCGCCCTCGATACAGCCGTCCTCAATACAGCCCGGGCGCTGGCGTCCGGCGCCCAGGACCTCGCGGCGCTGCGCGCGGCCATGGACGGCTTCGACCAATGCCCTTTGAAGCGCACGGCGCGCTCGCTTGTCTTCGCCGACGGCAATCCGGAGGCGGATCTGATGCTGGTTGGCGAGGCGCCCGGCCAGATGGAGGACGAACGCGGCCTGCCCTTCGTGGGCCGCTCGGGCCAGCTTCTCGACCGCATGCTGGCGGCCATCGGGCGCGACCGGACACAGGCCTATATCGCCAACATCCTGCCCTGGCGCCCGCCCCTGAACCGCAAGCCCGAACTGACCGAAATCTCCATGTGCCTGCCCTTCCTGGAGCGTCACATCGCACTGGCAAAGCCCAGACTCGTGGTCGCCCTCGGCGGCACGGCGGCCCAGCATTTGCTGGGTGAGGACGGGCCGATGCGATCCTTGCGCGGACGCCTGGTGGACAAGACCTTCGACGGGCACACGGTGCCGGTCCTCGCGACCTACCACCCGGCCTATCTCCTGCGCACACCAATCGCCAAACGGGCTGCCTGGAGCGATTTCCTCGCCGTGCAAAAGCGGCTTGAGACCGGCGGCGCCCCCACTGGGGGCCCGTAACACGGTCATGTGTTCCGCGCGGCCCGTTTGCGAGATCTGTGCGCCTGGCCCATTGATTGCGGGCGTGTCTGCGCGGCGCTAGGCTCGCGACTCAGGCTTTTGGGGGCTGATATCGGCCCGGAGTGGGACGGCACCGGTCGGGGCGGTGCCGCTTAAAGAGTTGAGACACGGATGAGTTCGTTTTGTCTTCGTTGCCCGCATAATTTTGCCGGGTACGGAAATGCGCAGGCGGCCAGTGGTTCACCTGCCCTTCGGCGCGCCCGGGTACTGGTCCTGGCGCTCCTTGCCGTCATCGCTGCCCTGGCGCCCCCGGCGGCGGCGCGGGCCGAGCGGGCGGCCAAGACGGTGTCCGTTTTGACCGAAGCGGACCGGGCAGCCTATGCCCGCATCTTCAAGGCCCAGGCGGTTGCCGACTGGCGCACGGCGGACCGGTTCATCGGAAAACTCGACAACACGGTCCTGCTGGGCCACGTGCTCTTTCAGCGCTACATGCATCCGGGCTCCTATCGCTCAAGCTTCAAGGAGCTCGCCGCATGGCTGGATGCCTATTACGACCATCCCGAAGCGGTGCGCCTTTACCGCCTGGCCCTGCGGCGCAAACCCGAGGGCGCGGCCCCGCCCAAGGCGCCCCTGACCCGGCGCTGGCGATTTGGCACGCGTGATCGAACGGCTTTTGAAATCCACAACCCGGCCCGCAGCGCCCAGGCCCGCCGGGCCGCCCGCAGCATTGAGCGGCGCACCCGGTCCCTTCTGCGCCGGGAACGCCCGACCCAGGCGCTGGACCTGCTCAACGAGCCCGAGCGGCGGTCAAAACTCACGGATGTGGAATATGACCGCATCCGGTCCTGGATCGCGACGTCCTACTACATTGAGCGCAAAGATCAGGAGGCGCTCGATCTTGCTCTCGCGGTCGTAAAAGCCAATGCGGCCGGTGTGCCCATGGCGCATTGGACGGCGGGACTTGCCGCATGGCGCCTGGGTCAATTTGAGCTGTCGGCGGATCAATTCCGGCGTCTTGCCGAGGCCGAGCATGTGGACGCCTGGGAGCGCTCCGCGGCCGCCTATTGGGGGGCGAGAGCCTTCCTGCGGATCGGCGAACCGCGCGGCGTTCTGCCCCTGCTGCGCATCGCCGCCCAAGCGCCGACCAGTTTTTACGGTCTGCTGGCCCGGACCCAGCTTGGGCAGCCCGCCCTGCCGCCCTGGCAGTCGGCGACCCTTGACGCGGCCGGCCTGAAACGTCTGCGCCGGGACCGGGGCGTGGAACGGGCCATCGCGCTTGCCGAACTGGGCCGTATTCCGGATGCGGAAAATGAGTTGAGCTGGGCCCATGGGCGTCTGAGTGAAGCCGACGAGCCGGCCCTGTTGGCCCTTGCAGAGCGCCTTGACCTTCCCCATACACAGCTTCGCGTGGCCATGAGCCTGAACAGCGACGGGGCCGAGCCGGGCCTGTTCCCCGTGCCCGGCTATCGTCCTGTGGGCGGGTACACCGTGGACCGGGCTTTGCTTTTTGCGATTATGCGCAAGGAGAGCAAATTCTCCGCGGACGCCAAAAGCCATGCGGGCGCGCGCGGGCTCATGCAGCTCATGCCCTCGACGGCGCATTACGTTAGCGGTGACCGGGGCTTTTTGGGCGTGGGACGTAAGCGCCTGTTCGACCCGGCCCAGAACCTCGCGCTCGGCCAGCTTTACGCGGCGCGCCTGATGTCCATGGTGGAGCCTGAGGGCAATCTTCTCATGATGCTTGGGGCTTACAATGCCGGGCCGAGCAATGCGCGCCGCTGGCAGCGCAGCGTGCCCTACGGCGACGATCCGCTTTTGTTCCTGGAAAGCATTCCCTTGCGCGAGACACGCGCCTATGTGGAACGGGTCATGGCCAGCTTTTGGATTTACCGGGCGCGCCTGGGCCAACCGACCCCGTCGCTGAGCGCGCTCGCCGGTGGTGCCTGGCCTGTTTACGTGGCCCTGGATGGGCGTTCCGACGAGACAACGTCCCTCGCGGCGGCAAGCAGTACACGGTAGGACCCCATGGCCGGTATCGATGAAACCTTGACGTTCACTCCCTTGAACATTGCCGTGCTGACGGTGTCGGACACGCGCACCCCAGAGGATGACCGGTCCGGCGACACACTCGCCCAGCGGATCGAGACGTCGGGCCACCGTGTCGCCGCGCGCACCATCGTGGCCGATGATGCGGGGGCCATCCGTGCGCAGATGGCAGCCTGGATTGCGTCCGACGAGGTGGACGTGGTGATTTCGACAGGCGGAACCGGCCTTACGGGACGGGACGTCACCGTCGAAGCCGTGCGCCCCCTGTTCGACAAGGAAATCGACGGCTTTTCGGCCGTCTTCCACCAAATCAGTTTCGGCACGGTGGGCACGTCCACCTTGCAGTCGCGGGCCTGCGGCGGGCTTGCCGGCCAAACTTACATTTTCGCCCTGCCCGGCTCCACGGGCGCCGTGAAGGACGCCTGGGACGGCATTCTCCAGTACCAGCTCGACAGCCGGCACAAGCCCTGCAATCTCGTCGAGATCAAGCCCCGCCTCACCGAGCGGTGAACCGGGCGCGCCAGCGCTCCCAATCGGCGCCCGTGTCGAGATCCTCCAGCCGCTCCAAAAGGCGGATGGCCGCCCGATCCCGAATGCGCGGGCGGGCCAGCAAATTGGCAAGGCTGTCCTCCAGGGCGTAAGGGGTGGACAGGCGCACGCCGCCGAACAGTCCGTGCGGGAAAGGCCGGCGTTTAAGCCCCACAAGCCAAAACCCTCCATCGGCGGCCGGACCGAACACCGCATCGGCGGCCCCGAGCGCACGAAAGGCCGCCTCGATATGGCGGGGAGAGAGGGCGGGACTGTCCGTGCCCACCAGGACCACGGGCCCGGGCGGCGGCGCGGCGAGCGCCCGTTCCATGCGCACGCCAAGCCCGCCACTGCCCTGCCCCATGCGACCCACCGTGGCCGGCCAGGGATCGCTGCCCCGACCGAGCACCGCGCGCGCGCCATCGGGCGCGACCGCGACTAAAGTGGTCCAACGCGGATCCGTGCCCAGGCGGCGGATGAGCCGCGCGGTCAGCGCCCGGTAGACCTGCAAGGCGCGCAAGGCGCCGATATCGGCCCCCAGGCGGGTTTTGGCGAGCCCCAGGCGCGGCGCCTTTGCAAAGACAATGAGATGACGATCCGTGGGCGCCATATCCTCACCCGTAAAGGCGGGCCAGAAAGCGCGGCGGCACGGACAGAAAATACAGCCCCAGAATGGACAGATTGCGGGCCGAGCGCATCAGATAGCCGCCGCGCCGGAAGCGCTCGGCGCTGGTGACGGCCTTGTTGGGCAACATGGTCAGGCGTCGCCGCCCGATCCGGCGCACCAGATCCACGTCCTCCATGAGGGGCAAGTTCTGAAAGCCGCCCACGGCGTCATAAAAGGCGCGCGAAATCAAAAGGCCCTGATCGCCATAGGGCAGCCGCAGCCAGGAACAGCGCAAGGCCACCATGCGCTCCAGACGCCGCGCGGCGGGGGAAAAATCATCGAGCGCAAAGGTGAACGCAGCGGCCTGCTCAGCCCCCTGACGTTCCGCCCGGTCCATGAAGTCCTGTACGGCGCGGATCCAGCCGGCCTCCAGCACCGTGTCGGCGTGGAGGAACAGGAGCCAGTCGCCGACCGCCGCGGCGGCCCCCTCGCACAGCTGATGGCCCCGGCCGGGCGCGGTGTGCAGGATGCGTGCGCCAGCCTGGTCGGCAATCTCGAGGGTGGCATCCTGCGAGCCCCCGTCCACCACGATCACCTCACGCACAAGGCCCGCGACGGCCGCGGGGACGAGCGCCTCCAGGCAGCGGGGCAGATGACCCTCCGCATTGAGGCAGGGAATGACGATCGACAAAGGCGCAGCCATGGGGAACTCCGGGGGAAGGATCGTCTGGGGCGGGTATCCGCCGCTTGGCGGGCCTTGAGAATACCGATGTGGTGCGCGGGGCTAAAGGGCGGGCGCACCACATGGGTATTCTTAAGGCCCGCCCCCCAACCCGTCCCCCATGCCGCGCGCCACACGCCCCCCCTCGCGCCCGGCCCCCCGGCGCCCGGTTGACACCCGACTTGACATCGTCTGGACTCCCGCGGGCGCCGCCCGGGAGCCCCCCTGTCCGCAGCCCGCTCCTACGACCCCTTCGCGAGAGGCCCCCATCCGGTCGGTGTCCGCAGCGCCTCCCTCGTCGACGACGCCCGGGAGCGCTTGCTACACGTCGAAGTCTGGTACCCGGCGGACGAGGCCCACCGAGGCCAGGACCTGGACCCGGAGCAGCGGGACCGCTTCCGGGTGATGGCCTTCGCGCCCGAGGTCCCCCAGGACGCCGCCCGGGACGCACGGGCTCGATCCGGGGACCATCCGGCCCTGGTCTTCTCCCACGGCTTCGGCGGCCCCCGCCGCCAGACGACCCACCTGAGCACCCACTGGGCGAGCCACGGCTACGAGGTCGTGGCCAAGG
>CAYYTT010000078.1:0-17673 GCA_964474635.1 uncultured Alphaproteobacteria bacterium
TCTATATGGCCGGGGGCGGACGGATCCGCCGGGTCCACGGCCCCTTCGTGTCCGACGCGGAAGTCGAGGATGTGGTCGGCTTCCTGAAGGACCAGGGCCAACCCGCCTATGTGGACGCGATCCTGGAGGAAGCCGAGGACGGCGAGGGCGACAGCCTGTTCGATATGCTGGCCAATTCCGACGACAGCAGCGGCGGGGGCGGCGGAGACGACCTCTTCGACCGGGCCGTGGCCATCGTCGCGCGGGACCGAAAGGCGTCCACAAGCTACATCCAGCGCAAGCTGCAGATCGGCTACAACCGTGCCGCCCGCCTGATCGAGCGCATGGAGGAGGAGGGCATGATCAGCCCCGCCAACCATGTGGGCAAACGGGAAGTCCTGCTGCCCGACCATGGCGATGAAGACGGCGAGGACGACGCCTGACCGCAGAGCGCGGACGGCCATCTCGGTTTCGCCGCAATGCCGCTATCTTTCGGCACGGATAGAGTGTGATTGACGCCATGGCGGGGCCGGGCGAAAGCTTGGCCCCGGGGCGCGACGCGCCGACCGTCAAACACCGCCGGGGGATGGACGCCGACCCATGACTTTTTTCCAACCGATCCGCGCCGCAGCGCTCGCCGCCGTGATGGCCCTTGCCCTTGTCTCGATCGCGCCGCAAACCGCGCAGGCCCGGGAGCGCAATCAGGATTTGAGCGCCGAGGACGTGGCCACTCTGGAGCGGGTCAGCGCCTACCTCAATGATATCCGCACCATGCGCGGCCGTTTCATCCAGGCCTCGGGAAACCAGGTCGCCAGCGGCCAGTTCTGGCTGCGCAAGCCCGGACGCATGCGCTTCACCTACGATCCCCCTGCCCAGATCGAACTCGTCGCCGACGGCACGGTCGTCGCGGTGATCGACAAGGAGCTGGAAACCGTCAACACCTATCCCTTAAGCGCCACGCCGCTGAAAATCGTCCTCGCCCGCCGGATCAATCTGGCCGAGGACGTGGACATCACGGGCGTGCGCCGCCAGGAGGGCCTGCTGCTGGTGACGGCGACGGAAGACGAAGGGATCGCCACGGGTCAGATCACGCTGGTGTTCCAGCAGGAGCCCGAACTTGCCTTGCGCCAGTGGATCATTGTCGATGCCCAAGGTGTGGAGACGAGCATCGTGCTTCAGGACACCGAACAGGGCATGCGCCTGCCCCGCTCCATGTTCCGCATTGAGGAGCAGGACGGCTGGGACGATTGAGCAGGGTCATTCCCCTGCGTTGAGGGGCACCCGCCTGTCATGGGCGGTGCTCTCCCGGAAAGACCAATCCATGGATGAGTTCGAGCACTGGCTGAGGTCGCGGCGCGTCACGGAGGTCGAGTGCATGATCCCCGATATCGCGGGGATTCCCCGGGGCAAGATCCTGCCCACGCAAAAATTCCTTCGCACCATTGGCGAGAGGGCCCTCCGCCTGCCGGAATCGGTCTATGGCCAACTCGTCACCGGGGACATGGCCGACAGTCCCGTCATTTCGGAAACCGAACCCGATGTGGCGCTTTTGCCGGACTTCAGCACCCTGCGCATCGTGCCCTGGTATGAAGAACCGACCGCGCAAGTGATCTGCGATGCGGTCTACACCAACGGCACGCCCGTGACGCTTGCCAGTCGCCATGTGCTGCGCCGTGTCTTGAACTTCTATGAGGCCAAGGGCTGGCGCCCCATCGTCGCGCCGGAGCTTGAGTTCTTTCTGGCCAAGACAAACCCGGATCCGGACTATCCGCTGGAGCCCCCCGTGGGCCGCTCGGGACGGGCAGAAGCCGGGCGCCAGTCCTATGGCATCGACGTGGTCAATGAGTTCGATCCCCTGTTTGAGGACATGTACGACTTTTGCGATGCCCAGGGGATCGACATCGACACCCTGACCCACGAATCCGGCATCGCCCAGGTGGAGATCAACTTCAACCACGATGAGGCTTTGACGCTCGCCGACCAGGTGTTCCTCTTCAAACGCACCGTGCGCCAGGCGGCCCTGAAGCACGGCGTCTATGCCACCTTCATGGCCAAGCCCTACGAACATGAGCCGGGCAGCGCCATGCACATTCACCAGAATGTGCTCGATGCCGCATCCGGCCGGAACCTGTTCGCCGACATGGACACCAATGCGGACACGCCCATGTTCCGCGCTCATATCGGGGGCATGCAGCGCTACATGCCTGCGGCCATGGCGCTGTTTGCGCCCTACGTGAATTCCTACCGGCGGGTGCTTAAATACTTTTCAGCGCCCATCAACACCCATTGGGGCTATGAGAACCGCACGGTGGGTTTGCGGGTGCCGGACTCTGGACCTGGCGCACGGCGGGTCGAGAACCGGGTGCCCGGCGCCGACGCCAATCCGTATCTGGCCATCGCGGCCTCATTGGCGTGCGGTTATCTGGGCATTGAGCAGAACATGATGCCGACCGAGCCGGTCAAGGGCAGCGCCTATGAACTTGAGTCCTATGCGCTCCCGCGCCACTTGCTGCATGCCATGGATTTGCTTCGCGAATGCGAACCCCTCCAGGACATTCTTGGGCGTGACTTCTCGACGCTCTTTTTGGATGTGAAGGGCGAAGAACACGATGCGTACCAACAGGTTATCAGTCCTTGGGAACGGGAACACCTGTTGTTGAACGTGTGAAACACCACACCGATTGTGGTCTTTAAAACAGTCCAGCCTGACCGATCCGATAGATGAGACCACTGTTCAAAATTTGTGCAAGCAGTGGCAAATTTTCCCATAAGTCCAGGTTTGTAGTGCTGGTGTTGTTTTTTGAGACGAAATCTCTTGAATCGCCAGATCAAGATTTTATTTGTTGGGAACTAAGGGACGAGGCTTTTGATCCGGCATGCCCCCCTCCCCGGATCGCCTTGTTCTTGCGCCGGTCCCCTCCCGGCGCCCCTGCGCTGAAGCGCGGAACGCCCGGCACGCCCCCCCTGCGGCCGGGCGTTTTCTGTGTCGCGCGCCCGCACTGGCGGTGACAGACGCAATCGCCCGTTCTACAAACGCGTTATGACCGAAACGCCGTTCGACATAGACCCCTACACCAGCGGGGAAGCGCCCGCGCCCCTGTCCGATGAGGACCTGCAGGACCTTATCGAAGACCATCCGCGCCTGACCTTGATCCGCCCCTTCGTGGAAACCTTAAGACGCACCGCGTGGTTCCGCGATCTTGGCCGCCCGCCGCGTCAAACGGTCCGCGACCAGGCCCAGCGCTATCTGGACGGGCTCGGGTTTCCAGACGTGCACCTGACGCCCATCGCCGATTGGAACGACGCGGCGGATGCCGCCACGAGTTTCGATCTGGAGAGCCCGGCCTGGGAAGCGGAGGAACAGCTGCGTGCGGCGCTGACCGTCGAAGCCGTGGACGTTCTGGGCGAGGAGGTGGCCGAGCTCGCCCTCACCCACATGGCGGCCGAAGCCGGCCCACCGGTGCGCAGCGCCATCGCCGAAATCGCCGCCCTGTGGGACATCGACGACCAGGCCGTCATCAACGCCGCGGCCGGTAGCGCGATCCAGGTGTGCCACTTCGCGGGCCTTACGCTCATCACCGGGCGGGCCGATACCGACCACCCCTTCGCGGCCAAATTCGCCTTGTTTGAAGCGGGCCGCTGGCCAATCGGCATCGCCGGCAGCAGCTTCAATCTGTTCTGACGACCTTTATCCGAACACCCACGACACCCATCCTTTGCACGTCCATCACAAGAGACCGGCGAGTTCCCCTTTATGGCCACGTTGAAACTTGCGACCTGGAACATCAATTCCGTCCGCCTGCGGGTGGATCTCGTTCAGAAATTTCTGCGGACCTATGATCCCGACATTCTGTGTCTTCAGGAAACGAAGGTCCCGGACCAGAAGTTTCCGAAGAAAATCTTCGATGAACTGGGCTATGAGCACCAGGCCATCAACGGACAGAAAGGCTACCATGGCGTGGCCACCGTCTCGCGACGTCCGTTCGCGTCCATGCACCGCCAGTCATTCTGCGGCAAGAAGGACGCGCGCCACGTCTCGGTGATCCTCGACAACGGGACCGAAATCCATAACTTCTACGTCCCGTCCGGCGGCGATGTTCCTGATCCGGAGAAAAATGAAAAATTTGCCCACAAACTGTCCTTCCTGACCGAAATGGCGGACTGGCTGGGAGCCCGCGAAGAAGCCGATCACAAAGTCGTTGTTGGGGACCTCAACGTGGCCCCCTTGGAAAACGACGTGTGGAGCCATAAGCAGATGCGCGACGTGGTCAGCCACACGCAAGTCGAAGTGGACCACTTGGACAGGGTTCAAGCCGCATGTGATTTTGTCGACGTGACCCGCCACCAATGGCCGGAGCCGGAAAAAGTCTTCACCTGGTGGAGCTACCGCGCGCGCGACTGGCAAGCCTCCAACCGGGGACGGCGCCTTGACCACATCTGGGTTACGCCCTCCCTGCAGGGCCGCGCCGGCCCCGTGGAAATCCTGCGCGATGCCCGCGGCTGGGAGCGACCGTCCGACCACGTTCCCGTTCTGATGACACTCAACGCCTGACGGCTCCGGTCGTCAGCCCCGTGATGGGTTAAGGAACAAAGAGCCGCCCTTGATCGCCAGTGCGCCGGTCCGGCGCGCATAGGCGATGGTCAACACGATCGACAGGACAATGGTCGCCACACGGAAAATATTGGCGGTCATTCCACCGAGGGCCGTATCGCCGACGCCGAACAGGTGCCAATAGCCGTTCATCAGAACATGAAAACTGATCGGCACCCACAGATTATGGTCCCATTCGATGTAGAGCCATGCGAACCAAGCCGCACCCATGCCCGTGATGGCGAAAATCGCGAGACTTTCCGTAGGCGACCCGCCTTGATAAACATGGGCCGCGCCGAAGACCAGACTGACCAGAAACGCGGCCGGCAGGAACCCCACCCCGCCAAAGCGATACAAGAAGCCGAACAGCAGGCCGCGATAAAGAATTTCCTCAAAAACACCGGGGGCGAGGGTGGCCCGGGTTAACGACAGGGCCGGATCGTTCGGCCATTGCAACGACCCGAAACCTGCGTAACCGATCAACATGGGCAGGGTGCCGACAAATCCGACCAGGACTCCGAACCCAATCGGCGCCCATAAACCGAGCGCGGCGAGAGCCCGGCCCTGAAACAGGATCACCGCCAGCACCAGCGGCGGAACGGCGTACCAGGAATAAATCCACACGAACCGATCCAGATATCCGGTGAACTGCTCTCGCCCAAGACCAAAATGGGTACTCAAAAGATCCCGGCCGTTATCGGCGAGAAAAAAGACCGCCAACGTGAGAGGAATGACGAGCCAGGGCGCCGGTAATGGTTCACCCAGGCATCGCGCTGGTCGCGTCAGGGACGAGATTTCAATTGATCCAGCCATCTCGCACACTCCTCAATACCTTGCCGATGAGCCCCCCTGGGTTCGCCTGCGCGCTGGCGCACTATGGATCGGTAGCCCCGTGCCCTATGCAGAGCTGGAACCTCCACCGACCCTCTGTCCCCGGAGTTTTTCGGCCAGGGGCTGCAAGATGCTCTCCCGGTCCACCTCCTCAAGAATGCGATTGATCACTTCCTTTGGACCATCCTTGCCCCAACCGCCATCGCGGAAATAGACCGCGGCCGCATTGCCCACCACATAAGAACTCCACCCGGCCACAAGCGCCTGGGGGCCGGCGGACAGGATGGTCGAGCCGGCAAAGGTAAATGCCTTCAGGAAAGAGGCCACCATGTGGGTCATCAATTCAACCACGGCCGTGAGACCCCACGCCCCGATGATTTCGCGCGCCAGAGACGACGCCGTCTTGAGATCAACTTTTTGACCATAGACAAGCCCCAGACGGACGATCATATGGGCGTCGAACGAATAGGCCGTGATGATATCGAGAATCGGGATCGGGTTCGCGCCCACGGCAAGGGCCTTGGTGAGCATGTGATTGCGGATCACACTTTGGGCCGCCTGCCCGCGGAACTCCTCTTTCAGTTCGGCGATCCGTGTCGAGACATCATCGGCGAACAGACTGGCGTTGAGGGCCGCGACGAGCTTTCCCTCCCGGGCAATGACCTCCAGGATGCGCACCTGCAGATCTTCGATATTGGGGGGCGGTTGGAACTCCCGGCGTTCCCGTCGCCCATCCGGGTGGATCACCGTCTCCATTTCCGGGCGGGGCGCGCCAGCCGCGCATACGAAGTTTTCCTTCGGGATGATGTGGCCGACTTTGTCCGCGATGGAGGCGCGGGCCTGTTCGATCTCGCTGGGGCGCATCTTGTCGATCTGGTTCAGCACCAGGAGGATCGGCTTGTTGAACACATCGAGCCATTCGACGGCGGCGACCTCATGGGCCTTCATGTCGCCGGCCACCACATAGAGCACAATGTCCGCATAGCGTACCGTGTCCCGGGCCAGGCGTTCGCGATCCTCGCCCTGCCACTCCCCGATACCGGGGGTATCGATCACATAGAGCTTGTAGTCATCAAGCTCGCGTTTGCGATTTTCCATGGCATGGGGCACCCATTCGGCAACTTGTGCCTCGCGCGTCTCCCCTCCGCGTTCGGAAAATCCGAAGACCTCCTGTCCGACAAGGGCATTGAGCAGGCGGCTCTTGCCAACATTCACTTCGCCGAAGGCGGCAATGCCGAACTGGAACTGGCCAAGCTTGGTCTCGAACTCGGAAATGGAGTCCAGGGCCTCGTCCACCGCGCGGGCCTCAGCTTCGGGCAGGTCCTTATTGTCACTCTTCAGTTTTCGGAGTTTCTCGATCGTCTCTTGATAATTTTGATCGTGAATGGGATTGGACGGTGCCGGCATGGCAGAGGGTTCCTTCATCTCCTGATCGCGCCGCAGGGCTCCTCGTGTCATCGGGCGGCCCGCATGGCCTTGTCGACCGCGTCCACAAGGGCGGACAGGTCATGGGCCGGCGCTTCGTATTCGACGGTTTCGCTGCCGTCCGCGCCGATCAGGACCAGCCTTTGGGGCAAGGGATCGGGCATGGCGGTGATAATGTGTGGCCGGCGGCGCAGGTCTGCGAGCTTGGCGCGAATGGAGGCCTCCAACTCGCCGGCCTCCCGGTCGCGCAGGCGATCAATTCTGTTCAGCACCAGGATGACTGGCGTCTTGCCGGCCAGAAGGCCGCGAAGCGCATCGGTCTCATGGCGCAGCAGATCATGCTCGAAGACGAACAACACCAGATCCGCGGCCGCGGCCAGGGACAAGGCCTGGCGCACCGCGGCGTCGTCCTCGGTGACGGCCGGCAAGCGCGCCAGGCCAACCCGTGACCACCGGGCATCGGCGGCCCCGCGCGCGGCAATCTCGACCGTCAACCGGTCCACCAGCGGGTCTTCCCCGCCGCTCGGCGGAAAGACCACGGCGATTTTAAAATCGTCCGACCGGGTCGCGCCGCGCCAGAAGACCAGCCGCTGGCCGGATGTGCGCTCCTCAACCACACCGGTTTCGCCATCGCCTTGGGCCGGCACCGGATCGGCCCGGGCCGGAAAGCGGAAGGGCATCTCAAAAGGTGCATCTCCACCCGTGCCTTCAGTGCGCTCAAAGACCTGCCCGCTCGACGGATGGAGACGAACCCTGGGGATGGGTTTGTCATCCTTGGAAGACTTTTTCGCGCGCCCAAAAAGACCACCGAAAATCAAGACCGTCGCTATCACAATCAGCGCAGCCACGGTGAGGATGTACAGAATGCGGAACAAGGGCTCCTGGATTTTGTCCAGGGTCAGAAAGAAAGAAGAGGCCATGTAGAACCCGGCCACGACAAAGACAATGGCGATGATATAGCGAAATTTTTCCAGCAACTCTTCGCCGATGCGGCGCAGCGCTTTTTCCGATTGCTTGAATTTCAACATCGTCTTCTCCGCGGGCGCGGGCGCGGCACCGGTGTGGCGCCGCGCCGCCGCAGGACCCTAACAGATCTGTTTGCCGTGCCGAACAGCTCTCGGAAACCGGATTTGAGCCAGCCCCTTGGGCGCCGGGTCAGCCGTGCTGGCGCCGGAGAAAAACATAAAGCGCGCCCGCGCCGCCATCCCTTTGATGGGCGGTTTCAGTGGTGAAAACCCGCGAGCGCAGGGGTTCCTGGGAGAGCCAGACCGGGACCATGCGTTTGAGCACGCCAAGGCCCTGCCCCTTGCGGCCCATGAACGGGGCGTCTCCAGCATCGCGGTCCGCGCGCCCGCCTTTTCCGGTAATCACAAGCACACAGCGGCACCCTTGCGCACCGCTCGCCAGCACAAAGCGGACAAGGGCGTTGTGCGCCTCGTCTTGCCTCATGCCGTGAAGGTCAATCCGCCGGTCCACGATCAGGCGCCCCCGCCGGGCGCGGCGGGCCGTGGCGGCATCGAGACCGTGGGACTGGGGGCGGGAGGGCGCCCGGCCTTCATGTTGGCGCTGGGGCGTGGGCGGTGCGGGACAGGCCGGATCATGGTGACTTTTGACCGGGCTGACCGGTGTGGCGGACGGACGGGCAGCCTGAGGCGCTTGGGGCGCGGGGGGCAATTGGCGGCCAGGCAGTGGCTCCGTGCTGCGCATGGCTCGGCGCCACAAATCGATTTCGTCCGCGCTCAGTCCGCGCCGCTTTGCCACCGTGCCGAACCACTCACTGCGCGCGCGCGCCGGGCAGCGCTTTGGGCAAGAGCACCAGGAACCGGCCCGGCGCATTCATCCGCCCCGCCCGTTCACCCGCTTGCGCGCCGGAGCCGAAAAAGATGTCACCACGCATCGGCCCCCGAATAGCACCGCCGGTATCCTGGGCGATCATCAGCCGGCGGAACGGCATGGCGTCTGCGCTCGCATCCGGCACGGTCGTCTCAAGCCACAGCGGCGTACCATAGGCATGGAACCGGGCATCCACGGCCAGGCTGCGCTCGCGCGTCAGTGACACGCCCTGGGCACCGAGCGGGCCGTCAAGTCCGTCGCCGATTTCCAGGGTACGGAAGAAAATGTAGGAGGCGTTGGCGGCCATCACCTCCTCCGCGCGGTCGGGATTGGCGGCAAGCCAGGCCTTGATTGTTTGCATGCTCATGCCTTCACGCGGCAGGGAGCCCTCTTCGATCAGCACCCGGCCAATCGCCGTGTAAGGATGACCGTTCTGACCGGCATAGCCAACGCGCAAAGCCGTGCCATTGGGCAGCAGCAGGCGGCCCGAACCCTGAATGTGCAGGAAGAATGCGTCCACCGGACTGTCGACCCAGGCGAGGACATTCCGCGGCGTCTGGGCATTGACATATTGGATCTGCGCCCTGTCATCGTAGGGCACAAGGCGGCCATTCTCGACCCGGCCAGCGACCCGGCGTCCGCGCAAGTCGTCCCGGAATGTTCCAAGATCCACCTGCACGAGATCATCCGGCAACCCTAGGATAGGCGTGGAGTAGATCTCGGTCGGCTCCAGACTGCCGTTCAATTCAGGTTCATAGTAGCCCGTCATCCGCCCGGAGAGGATGGCCGAGCCGCGCGTCACCCGGGCGGGAAAAAACGTCTGCTCAAAGAATGCCCTGGCCGCCGCCGGTGTGACGGGCGCCGATGCGGACAGGAGGGCCGTTGCCTTCGAACAGGCACCCTGCCAATCCCCAACCGAGCCAAGAATGGGGTAGGATGCATTGAATGCCTGGTCGCCGGGCCGTCGGCCGATCGCGTCGCAGGAGCGGGCGAAGGTCACCAGGGCCTCGTCGTGACGGTCGTCCGCCCAACCGGAGACTTCGTGCCAGCCCAGCGGGTGATAGGTCAACGGGCGCTCCGCCGGAGGTCCCGACAAGAAGACGGTTTCGACCCAGACAGACAGGATGGCCCCGAAAACCGCGAGCAGAAACACCGCGATCAGGATCATTCTCGTCGCCTGAAAAACCGGCACGGCAGTGATGATCGCACCCGCCTTCGGTTTTGCCGAGGGGCCGCTCGTCTCATCGAGTTCCACGGCCCAGGACCGGCCGGACACGACCCGTTTCGCCTCGCCCGCTCCGCCACCAGCGGGCTTGCTCGGTTTCCGCGATGGCGAAAGACCGGGTTTTCCAGGCTTGCGGGGCTGTTCCGGCGATGGGGGCAGCGTATCGGGCCCCATCAGAGAGCCTCTGACCCGTGTGAGGGGGCGGTCCGGGGCGGACTGGAACTTGTGCTGGGGCCCGGACTGGGTCTCAGACTTGGTCACAGACTGGGGCGGGGTCGCGGGGGTACGTGCGCCCTGGTGCTCAAGGGGCGCCGTAAAGGCGGACAGGCTGGCGAAATCCGGACGCAAGTGGCCAGTCCCGTCCTTTGAGGACGGCGGCCCCTCGGTCCTGGCCCGCGCGGGTCCTCGCGGTGGCTGCGAAAAATCGTCCGGCGCGCGGCCCATCGTCCGGTCTCCCAAAACCAAGTCGGCCCAAAACCAAGATGCCACGGAAGAAGGCCGGGCATCGTGATGCACCGGCCCATCGCGTTGTTCAGTGCCACCCTCCCGGCCCCGTCAGGGACAGCGCGGGGGGTTCGGCGCCTTATCCGGCGGTACTGACCAATTCCCAGTTCGGATCGGTGCTGCGCGTGTCGCGCGCGAACGTCCATTCATCGGTGACCTGGCGGACAGATGCCGGATCGCCTTCGATAACCGCACCATCACTGTTTTTCTTTACCGAAATGACTTCGCTGACGAGGCGCAGCGTCACTTCGGCAACGCGATCCACCAGGGACGCCTCGATCATCTTGGCCGAGATCAGCCCCACATACTGAAATTCGATGGTCTCGCCCCGACCCTCACGGGCGGTGATCTCCGCGTCGAAATCGGCCATCACATCCGTGCTGAGCAAAGGCTGGAGCGCGCTCCGGTCACCGGCCGCAAACGCGGTCACGATCATCTCATAGGCCGACTTGGCACCATCGATGAACCGGCCCGGCTCAAAACTGCGGTCGGCCAATTGGATATCCATGAGGCCCTGCGCCAGGGGCGAGCCCTTGGGCGCGTACTGGCTCATGCGATCCTCGACAGCCGGCTCGTCCGCCATGCCGGAGGCGCGCGGCAAAGCCACGACATTATCGTCCGGATCGTCCTGCCCTTTGTGGGAGCGTTCGGTGAACACATCCGTTCGACGCTGTTCCTCGCCGGTCCGACGGCCCAGAACGCTGCGCAGTTTCATGACGATAAAGGCCAGGAGCACGGCCAGAACAATGATTTCCAGGAATGCCACGTCCGCGCCTATTCCAGTTGTTGACACCGGTCAGATCCTCCCCCGCGACTGACAAAACTGTCAGCCACAGACTTTATATCTACGACACACATAGGTGATCCAAGATCAACCCGTCGTCCAGACCCGATGAAACATAGGTATCGGACGGGAGAGAAGAAGGACCCTGTGTGCCGCACGATGCGGCACCGGGTCGATTACCTCGTGCCAACCGACCCTTGCACACCCGGATAAACTGCACATTACGTCCGCGAGCGGGGCCACAACAAGTCCGGCCCGCGCCACATGGTCACTTTTCGAACCGACCGGGCGGCCGGACCCTTAAATCCGGATGTCGTGTATCGCGTTCGAGCGCGACGTTTGGCGAGCGACGGCGCCAGCCGAACCGTTGAAGCCGGTCCTCCAATGCCCATGTCGCTTTAAGCAACGGCGCCGCCTGCCAAGGAGCGATCCCTCGTGATCCCACTCGTTTTCCTCGCCCTGACCACCGTTCCCATCATTGAAATCGGCATTTTCATCGCGGCCGGTCAGGCCATCGGCCTGTTTCCGACCCTCGCGGTGGTGGTGCTAACAGCAATTTTAGGCACGGCCCTGTTCCGGGCCCAGGGCATGGCAACGCTCGCGCGGGCCCAGGCCCATTTGAACCAGCAACAAATGCCCATCGAAGAGGTTTTCACCGGCGTCTTTCTTCTTGTGGCTGGCGCGCTTTTGCTCACGCCAGGTTTTCTGACTGACGCCATGGGTTTTTTGTTGTTCGTGCCCTATGTGCGGCGCACGGTCGGGCGCTGGGTGTTTCGAAAAGTCATGAAACAGGCACAGGGCACGAATGGCTCCCGTCCCGGTTCGGGACCGACCGGCCCGGACGGCCCAAAACCCCGGCAGGGACAGGACGCTCCTGGCGGTCCCGGGCCATCGCGCCAGCCGGCCATCGACGCGGAATACGAGTTGATTGACGAGGAACCGAGCGACACGCCGCCGGATGCAGACCGGGTCCCTGAGACGCGTTGGGGTCCCTCAAACAAGCCCGGGACCTCCGGGTCCGGCTGAGACACGCCTTTGGCCGCCCAACCCGGTTTCTTGAGGATCGGAGCGGGCCGTGATACGTCCCGCCCGATGCGGCTGAGCAGCCACCGGGCCAGGATCGGTGCCCAGGCCGGCTTCGCGCCGCCACGCTATGACCGACCGGCAGGTCACAATCGGGGGCTTCCCATGAGCGATACGGACAAGACCAAGGACGACACCAAAAAAAGCGACGCCAAGGAAACGGGCGCCAACGGCGCGGCGGATGCACCGGCGACCGCCAGCGCCATGCCGCCCCAAGGCCTTGAGGACGACGCCAACGGAAAGATCCCCCAGCTCCGGGTTCTGGCCCAGTACATCAAGGACCAGTCCTTTGAAAATCCGAACGCACCACAATCCCTAGCGTTGGCCGCCGGTCCCAAGGGGCCCGATGTGTCCATCAATGTGGATGTGAAGGCGCGCGACGGCGGCAACGGAGCCTATGAGTGCCTGCTCCACATCTCCGCGTCCGCCAAGCGCGACGACAAGACCCTGTTCATTGCGGAACTCGTTTATGGCGGATTGTTCGCGGTGGAGAACATTCCGGCCGAGAGCATTCAGCCCGTCATGCTGATCGAGGCGCCGCGCACCCTGTTCCCGTTCGCCCGCCGCGTGCTCGCGGATATGACGCGCGATGGCGGTTTCATGCCCTTGCTGCTCGACCCGGTGGATTTTTCGGCGTTGTTCCGCCGGCAAATGGCCGCCCAGGCGCAAGGTGAGGGTGCGAGTTCGCCGGCGGCCGGCAGCGCCTGATCCGTCCCATTTTTGAGTGAGCACGCGGGCCGAGTAATCGCCTAACTCTCTAAAGTCAGGGTGACACACCTCAGGCGGCGGGCCAGGACCAGACGGTATCCTCGCCGCCAATGCTTTCAATGAAGCGCGCATGATCTTCAGCTTCCCTTGCACTCACCGCTGAGCACAAGGGCTTGGGCCGCGGGCCGTATGAAGGGCGTGAGCGGGTCACGCCGTCCCGCGCATCGCCCGCCTCCATGGCAAGGACAAGGCCCGGTTCGCGCCCGCCGCTTAGTTCCAGATAAACATCCGCCAACAGATGGGCATCGATCAGCGCGCCGTGGAGTTGCCGGTTCGATGCGTCAACGCCAAAGCGTTTGCACAAGGCATCAAGCGATGCCGGCGCGCCCGGAAACCGTTTGCGCGCCATGGCCAGGGTATCGATGGCCCGGTCCGCCGCGAACACTGGATAGCCGGCGTTTTTGTATTCCCAATTGAGAAAACGCATATCGAATTGGGCATTGTGGATCACGAATTTCGCGTCTCCAGCAAAGTCCAGGAAATCCTGCGCCACTTCGGCAAAACGCGGTTTATCGCCAAGAAATTCCGCTGACAGACCATGGACGCGGAAGGCCTCCTCGGGCATGTCCCTGTCCGGATTAATATAATAGTGGCGCTTTTCGCCGGTCCAGACGTGGTTAATGAGTTCAAGCGCACCGATTTCGACAATGCGGTGCCCATCATTGGGATCGAGACCCGTCGTCTCCGTATCGAGAACAATTTCGCGCATGTCAGAACCCCGGACATCTGGCCGTTCATTTTACGATCAGAATCCTAACCTGATTTGTCGCCCTCGCGGGCTGCGGCCCTGGAAAAAATATGCGGGTTTGCCGCGCCTTCAGCCGCTCTGGGGCGCCGTGTCCCGGGGCGGCCAAAGCGTCCCCTCCCGGCCATCGAGTTGACGCAGGATCGCCGTGACCTGTCGCCGGGCATGGTCGAAGCCCTGATCGGTCTCCACGATGAAGTCGGCCATGGATCGCTTCTCGGCGTCGGGGAGTTGTTTGGCGAGAATGGCGTCGAGCTTGTCTTCGGTCATCCCGTCACGCTCCAGAACGCGGCGGCGTTGCACATCGGCCGGCGCACTGACGACCACGATCACGTCCACGCGGGCGTTCCCGCCCGTTTCGAACAACAGCGGGATATCGAGCACCACACGCGCGGCCCCCGCCGCATCCTGCTCTTCAAGCCAGGCACGCTGCACCGCGCCGACAAGCGGATGAATGATGCTTTCGAGTTTGCGCAATTCGTCCGGTTGGCCCAGAACGGCAGCGCCAAGCGCGGCCCGGTCCACGGCCCCGTCGCGCACCGTGCCCGCAAACGCCTCGCCAATTGGCGCGACGGCCGCGCCGCCCGGCGCATAAAGGGCGTGGACAGCAGCGTCGGCGTCATACACCGGCACCCCCGCCTCGGCGAACAGTTTGGCCGTCGCGGTCTTGCCCATGCCGATGGACCCTGTCAAACCGATCAGCAGCATGATCACTCTCCCTGAAGGCCCGCCAGCATGTGACGCCGGAGATCCTCGGTCACATCCGGGCACAGACCGAACCACGCTTCAAAACCGGCGCGCGCCTGGTGCAACAACATGCCGAGCCCATCGCACACGGGATGGCCGCGGGCGGCAGCCTCCTGCAACAACGGCGTTTGAAGGGGCACATAGACAATATCACTGACCGCGGCGCTGCGCGGCAAACCTTCAAGCGCCAGCGTCAGTGGGCCCTGACCGACCATGCCAAGGCTTGTCGTGTTCACCAGAAGGGCCGCGCCTTCCAGATCGGATGGCCGCGGCGGCCAGGGAATTGCCCGTGCTGCCGCGGACCCCGCACCATGCCGGTTCAAATGGGATGCAAGCTCACGGGCCCGCTGTTCTGTCCGATTGCTGATCAAAAGATCCGTGACGCGATGTTCGACAAGGGCCACGGCGACGGCGCGGGCCGCTCCGCCGGCGCCCAAAATGACGGCCCGGCGCCCGTCGAACCCCGGAACGGCCTCCAGCAGGCTCGCCAGATAGCCTTCCGCATCCGTATTGTGGCCGCGGATGAGACCGTCGGAACCGATGATCAGGGTATTGATGGCACCAATCAGACGCGCCGCATCGCTGACGCTGTCGACGATGTCGAGGGCCCCTTCCTTATGGGGCAGGGTCAGATTGGCCCCCACGAAACCCAGATGGGGCAGAGCCCGCACGGCCTGTGCCAGGGAATCCGGGCGCACCGCCAGAGGCACATAGGCCCCATCGACACCGTGCCGGGCCAACCAATAGCCATGCAGACGCGGAGACAGGGAATGGGAGACGGGCCAGCCGATGACGGCGGCGACCCGCGCCGCGCCGGTCAAGGATCGGACACGCCCCTGCGTCACGGCACCGCTCACGGCAACACAATGCCGAGGCGGCGCAACCGCGCGATGAGCGGCACCATCGGCAGCCCAAGAATGGCGAAATAATCGCCGTCGAGTCGATCGAAGAGATGCACGCCCGAGCCCTCAAGGTGGTAAGCGCCGACGCTGTTCATGACATCGCGGCCATGCCGGGCCACATAGCGGCTTACCGCGTCCGGGTCCAGCGCGCGCATGGTCAGATCGGCCCTTTGGGTGTGGCGCCAGAGGATCGATCCGCCCCGCGCCACGCTCACCGCGCAATAGAGGGTATGGGTGCGCCCCTGCAGAAGTGCGATCCGCTCCTCCACTTCCTCAATGGACTGGGGTTTTTGAAGAATGGCGCCGCCGACCTCAAGGATCTGATCCGAACCGATCACAAGGCTCTCCACAGCACTGCGCTTTGAGACAATGCGGGCCTTCTCATCGGCCAGAACGCCCGCAATGGCGCGGATTGCCCGTCCGGCGGTGCGCTCACGCTCGATCAGGGCGGTTTCATCCACATCCGCCGGATCGGTGGAAAAATCATAGCCCGCATCGGTCAGGAGGCGTTTGCGCACAGGCGATCCCGAGGCCAGCACGAGGGCGGGCGCGCCTTGGGGCGTTTGCACGGTCATGGTTGATGGTCCCCCTGGCCGGGGTCCCGTCATTCGGTGGGACCTTGGGCCTGATAAAGATTGAGGATTTCGGCGGCCGTTTCCTCGATAGATCTGCGGGAGACATCGATCACGGGCCAGTTGTTGCGCTCGAAAACGCGGCGGGCATAGAGGATTTCCTCGCGCACGGAATCCTCGTCCACATAATCGCTTTCAGGCAGGCTTTCACGCGTAAGGGCGAGCAATCGGTTTTTGCGGATTTGCACAAGCCGGCTGGGATTGGCGGTCAATCCGACGATCAACGGTCCTTGCAGGCCTTCGAGGCCAGCCGGAAGGGGAACATGGGGCACGATGGGCACGTTCGCGGCGCGAAATCCCCGATTGGCGAGATAAATGCAGGTCGGGGTTTTCGAAGTCCGGCTGACGCCGACCAGGACGATTTCCGCATGTTCTAAATCATCCACACTCTGGCCGTCGTCATGGGCCATCGTGAAGTTGAGCGCCTCGATCCGATAGAAATACCGCGCGTTAAGCTCGTGCTGGCCGCCGGGCTTGTGGCTGCGATCCGCCTCCAGATATTTCGCCAGCGCTTCGATCGCCGGATCGAGCACGGGAATAGCCGGAACCATGAGTTCGCGGCAGCGGTTTTCCAGCATGTGGCGCAGACTGTCACTCATGAGGGTGAACATGACGACGCCGGGCGCGGCCTCGATCTCCTGAAGGACCCGGGACATCTGCCGTTCCGAGCGCACCAGCGCATAGGTGTGCTCAAGGGGACGGGCGCCGACGAATTGTGCCGTGGCGGCCTTTGCGATGGTGTTCAGCGTCTCTCCGGTCGCATCGGAGACCAGATGCAGATGAAAGTAAGTCTCTGCCTTGGGACGCTTCGCCATCGGGTCATTCCCACTCATCACAGGTGCCATCGGCCAAAAGGCTAACCCGACGGTTCTTGGCTGCATAGCAGTCGGTCCGTGGAGCCAACATGACAAGACATTAAGGAGACGTATCGGGGTAACCGGTGCACGATATGTGGGCAAAACTCCGCAAGGTCATTTTGGGGCTATTTTGTGCTCCTTCGCCCGATTTTGCCCCAGTTTGGCACAGGCCTTGTGCAATGAGGACGAAACGGTCCGCGTCTCCGCGTAAAGGTGGGGATGGTTTACGAGCCTTTTTGCTCGTCCACACTGTCCCCAACTCCCACATGACCGAAAATCAAGCCTTTAGGCACTTTTGCGGCAAGATATGGACATGCCGTCCGTTCTCTGTCATCGACCTTTCACACATGGCGATTCATGGGCATGAAATCGCAACCTGATGGGGATCCCCATTGTTCGGGCCTCCAACAGCATCATCAAAAGACTTTAAGAGACGGAACGGGCCCAAGGGGATAGATCGATGACCACGTCCAACCCGGTGCAAAGCGGCAAGCGACTCCTGAAGGCCCTGAATGGCCAGGCGGTGGATCGCCCCCCAGTCTGGTTCATGAGGCAGGCCGGACGCTATTTGCCAGAGTACCGGGAGACACGGGCGCAGGCGGGGAGTTTCCTCTATCTGTGCTACAACTCCGAACTGGCGGCGGAAGTCACGCACCAGCCCCTGAGGCGGTACGATTTCGACGCGGCCATCCTGTTCGCCGACATCCTTCTCGAGCCCCAAGCCCTCGATCAGCATAAGGAAATTGTGCACGGAGATGGACCCAAAC
>CAYYTT010000079.1:0-7341 GCA_964474635.1 uncultured Alphaproteobacteria bacterium
CCGCCTGCGCGACATTCCCATCATCACCTTCGTGAACAAGATGGATCGGGAGGCCGAGGACCCCTTCACGCTGATGGACGAGATCGCCGACAAGCTCGCGCTCGATACGGCGCCGGCCATGTGGCCCTGCGGCATGGGGCGCAATTTTCGCGGCTCCTATGATCTGCTGGCGGATCACATGATGCTGTTTGAGCGCAAGGGCGAGGAGGATGAGGTCGGGCTTAACCTGAATGGCAACCGCATCGGCGAGGTTCTGGCGGCGGACGACCTTGCAAAGCTGCGTGAGGATGTGGAACTGGTGCGCGACGGCTATCCGGCGGTCGATGTGGAAAGTTACCGGGAAGGCCACCTGACGCCGGTCTATTTCGGCAGTGCCCTGCGCAATTTCGCCGTGCGCCAATTGCTGCGCGCCGTGGGGACCTTCGCACCCTCGCCCCGGCCCCAGACGGCGGCCCTGCCGGGCGGCGAGGACCGGCGCGAGGTCCTGCCCGACGAGAAAAAGGTCACGGGCTTTGTGTTCAAGGTCCAAGCCAATATGGACCAGAACCACCGGGACCGGATCGCCTTTTTCCGCCTGTGTTCCGGCACCTTCAAGCGCGGTATGAAGCTGAAACAGTCCGGCACCGGAAAAATGATCGGTGTGCACAATCCGATCCTGTTTTTCGCGCAGGACCGGGACCTGGTGGACGAGGCCTATCCCGGCGACATCATCGGTATTCCCAACCACGGGACCCTGCGGGTGGGCGACACGCTGACCGAGGGCGAGGACATCCGCTTCACGGGCATCCCCAATTTCGCGCCCGAAATCCTGTGCCGGGTGCGTCTTGGCGACCCGATGAAGCAGAAACACATGCGCAAGGCCCTCGAAAGCCTCGCCGAAGAAGGGGTGACCCAGGTCTTCCGTCCCCTGATCGGTGCAAACTGGGTCGTCGGCGTCGTGGGGCGTTTGCAGCTCGATGTGCTCAAAGAACGGATCAAGGCCGAATACAGCCTTGATGTGGATTTCGAGCCGGCGCCCTTTGACAGCGCCCGCTGGGTCAGCGCCGCCGAGCCCAAGGAACTCAACCGTTTCATCGACAACCATAAGAGCGCCATGGCCGAGGACGGGGACGGCAGCCCGGTGTTCCTGGCCAAGAGCGCCTGGGAAATCGGCTACACGACCGAGAAATGGCCGGATATTCAGCTCACCGCAACACGAGAGAGGGCGTGATGTCACCGCAGGAGCTGCTGGATCAGGCGAAGGCCTTTTGGGCCAAAACGCATGATGTTTGGGACACGGGTGTTCTGGGCGCGGATTTGGGCAGCATCGTCGCGGCGCTGCTTGTCGTGATTGTCTTCTGGGTGTTGCGGCGGGCCTTTTCGGTCTGGGTCCTGGGTTTCTTGCGTGTGGTGACGGAGCGCTCCAAGTCGGATGTGGATGATGTGATCCTCAATGCCCTCGAGGGGCCGCTGAAGTTCATGTTCATCGTGCTTGGCGTCTTCTCGGCGAGCCAGATCCTGCCCCTCAATGAGACCTGGGACCACCATGCGGACCAGCTGGTGGCCTCGCTCCTGCTGGTGGTGTTCTTCTGGGGGCTTTACAATGCGGTATCGCCCTTGATCCGGGCCATGGGCACACGGATCAGTTTTCTGCGCGGCGCCATCGCGGACTGGTTCCAGCGGGGCCTGAAACTCATCGTTGTGCTGCTGGGCATTGCCGGCATTTTGGAAAGTTTCGGCATTCCCGTGGCGCCGATCATCGGCGGTCTTGGGCTCTTTGGTGTTGCCGTGGCGCTCGGCGCGCAGGATTTGTTCAAGAACCTGATCGCAGGCGTCCTGATCCTCACCGAGCGCCGCTTTCGCAAGAATGACTGGATCAAGGTCGATGGGGTGGTTGAAGGGACGGTGGAGAATATCGGCTTTCGCTCCACGAAGGTGCGCCGCTTCGACAAGGCGCCGGTGCAGGTGCCCAATGCCCTCCTGTCGGACAATCCGGTGACGAATTTCTCCCTGATGAGCTATCGGCGGATCTATTGGGTCATCGGTTTGACCTATGATACGAGCGCCGCGGCCCTGCGCCAGGTGCGCGAGGAGCTTGAGGAGTATATTCTCACAACGGACGATTTTGCCCGGCCCGCCCAGGCCTCCGCCTTCGTCCGGGTGGAAGGGTTCAACGACAGCTCCATCGATATCATGCTCTATTGCTTCACGCGCACGACGACCTGGAGCGAATGGCTGGAAATCCGCGAGCGCCTTGCCTTCCGGCTCATGGACATCGTCGAGGGCGCCGGCGCGAAATTCGCGTATCCAAGCCAGTCCGTCTATGTGGAAAGCATTGCTGGCCAAACGCCGGAGGTGTTCGGCAAGGTCGACCCATCGGCACGCGAGCCGGCCGAGCAGAGCGCGCCGAAACAGACGCGCAACCCTGGGACCAACCGTCCGGCTCCGCCCCGTTTCGTCGCCAAAGTGCCCGCACCGGGCGCGCGGTAGGCCCCCGCGCTCACGGCAGGACCACGTCCTCAAGCGCCCGGCGTGGGCTTGGCAACGTGTCGCGCATCCCATACCCGGCGCGGAAGACGAAGGTTGGCCGCTCTGTGCGTGTGCCGATGAGTTGGGCCAGGTCCTCGGCCATGCGGGCAGGGGCGTTCAGCTCCCGCTCCCGGTCCACCACTTCCACGGTCTGATTGATGGGATGCAGGGACAGGCCCTGCGCCGTGCCCTCAAGGTGCAAGCGCTGCCACAGGCGCCCCGCCTCCAGGGCCTGGGGGATGTCATAAAGGTCCGTGACCGTAATCATGCCGACAAGGGGCGCGGTCTTCAGATGCACATCCCGGGTCGTCTGGAGCCAAACGGCATGGGCGTCCTCGGCCGACATGCGCGGCAGGAGTTTTGCGATCACTCGGATGGAGGCGGGCAAACCCGCCGCGTCGATGGTTGGCCCGTCCCGGTGCTCATCGATTTCCCTTTGCGTGAGGCGGAACCAGCGGTCACTGTCGGCGGCCATCTGATGGTCACGGATGATCCGCTCCGTGGCAGACACCGTCAGCGCGTCAAAGCGCGCCCGCGCCGTGCCTCCTTCGACCCACCGCACACGCACGCTTTCGGGCCGTTCGGCGAGCCCGCTGAGCATCTCTTGCAGTGCGGGGGGCACCGGTCTTTCCACATCGAACGGGCCCCGGTCCGTGTGCCGCCTGGTGAGGACCTGGGCGAGGGGGGAGGGCACCTGTCTACGCACGGGGTTGAGGCGCAAGCGAGCGGTGAGGCGGCGCCCATCCCGCGCGGTGGTGTTCACCAGGGTGCCGCCTTCGGGGAGCAGGTCAGCCGCATAGCCCTGGGCTGGGGCCGCGACTATCATGTTTTCCAGCGCGCAGCCCAGGCTCAAATGCATTTCCCGCAAGATGGGGTCGAAACTGCCCAGATGGCGCGACAAATCCGCGTAGACCGCAATTTCCGTCTCGCCCACTTCGAACAGCCAGGGCTGTGTGTTGTGGGCATTGGCGGCAAGAACACCGGCCGCCACGATGGCAAGCGGTGTGCCCTGAATATCCGGGTCATCCAAAAGCTCCCAGGGCGCATAGGCTGGGCCGGACGCACTCGAGAAGGCCCCCCGGTCGAGCCCGCGCCAGGTAAGCGCGCCGCCACCCAGGACGACAGCGGCGCCGCCGATCTGTAAGATCCGCCGCCGCGTGGTGCCGGCCCGTGTTCTTTTTGTCTCATCAGTCATCGTGCGTGGCTCCCGGTTGTGGTGTCGTTTTGCGTTCCAGGGCCCCATGTCCCAGGAGCGCCTGGGCCATTTGGCCCATGATCGAAAAGAGGCGTTCGCGCCCCTCGGCGCTCCCAATGTCGACGCCGTTAAAGGTCTTGATGCTCCGAGAGCGGACGGCAAGATAGTTGGTCGCTGCGGCCATCAGGGCGGCGAAGGCTTCCAAATCGAGGCCATGCCCGGATGGGAGGCGCGATGCGGCATGCGCAAGGGCCTCAAGGCCGACGCTTTCGCGCACCGTCTCAAGTTCCGCTGTCAGCGCGTTGCGCTCCACGGTCTCCCAAGCCAAGATTTCAAGGGTTTGCGGCCGCACCAGAAGAGCGTTCGTATGTCTACGGAAGATATCCGCCACAAAGCCGCCGACAGCCGGCGGCGCGATGGGTGGGCCCGGCGGCACGATATCCTCGGCCCGATACCAGAAATCCCCGCGCCGGGCATAGGCATCGATCAGTCCCCGGAGATCGCCGAAATACCGATAGATCAGTACCTTGTCGACCTCGGCCTCCCGCGCAAGGGCATTGATGCCCAGGGCGCGAAAGCCGTCGCGGGCCAGCATGTCGCCCACGGCGCCGATGATGCGCGCTTGCGTGTCGTTCCGGCTGCGGACCGGTCGGCTGGCGTCAGGCATCGCGCCTATCCCTCTGTCACGGCTCATTGGCAATCTAGTCACTGACTGGTGACAAAGTAAAGGAGTGCCTTTTGGGAACGCGTGTGCCGGCTCCGGCCGCACCAAAGATCACGTGCGCCCTCACTAAGATTTGTCGCCTTTCGCGCATGGCCCTCGATGCCCTCTTTGCCCTAAGGTGCGAAGGAGGTATGGGGTGGTTTTTTTACGCGCGTGAGAACGAGAAACGGGGGTTGGTTTTGGACGGCGTGGCCGAACAGTTGAATTCTGTTGCAAATCAGGGGTTTAGGGGTGCTACGCCCTGGGTTGCGCGGCGGGCGGCATTGCTCCGCGGCGCGGCATGGTTTGCACTGGCCAGTGTAATTTACGCTGGGCCTGCGGCCGCGCAGGAGGGCGACGCACCAGAAAGTGACGCGGCCGAGGCCGCCGCGGCGGATGAGACGGCCGCTCGGGACCGGGATACGGAGCGGCTCGTCATCACGGCGACGCGCCGCGATAATGTGACCGTGCAGGACGTGCCGCTTTCGGTGCAGGCCTTCGATGCGGAGTTGCTGGAGAACTCCAATCTCTTCCGTGTCAACGACCTGGAGCAGTTGTCGCCCAGCATCCAGATCTCCCAAGGTCAATCAGCGAGTGCCGGTACCATTGTGTCGATCCGTGGTATCGGGACGAGTTCTGACAATTTCGGTTTTGAACCGGCCGTGGGGATTTTCGTCGACGGTGTCTATCGCACGCGCACGGGCATCGGGATTTCCGAACTGCCCGAGCTTGCCTCCGTGGAAGTACTGCGCGGCCCCCAGGGCACCCTGTTCGGGCGTAACACCTCCGCCGGCGTGATTAACATTCAAACGGCCATGCCGACCTTCGAGCCCTTCACGCGGCTCACCATTGGTGCGGGCAATTTCGACTCCGTCGAGGCCGAACTGACCGTCTCGGGACCCATGTCCGACACTTTGGCGTTCCGGATCGACACCCGCTACCGCAAGCGCGATGGCTTCATCAACGATCTGAACACCGGCGAGCGCTTCAACGATATCGACCGGTTCTTCGCCCGCGCTCAAATTTTGTGGGAGAAAGACGAAGCGTCCCTGCGCCTCATCGCCGATTTCGCGGACACGGATGAAAACTGCTGCGCCGCGACCTTGATCCAGGCCGGCGCGCCCGCGACCGTCCCAGGGTCCTCGCCACTTGTTCCTATCATTGGCTCCTCAACGGCCGATGCCATCAATGCCGGTGCGGCGGCGAACGGCCTGATCGGCACTGTCGACCAGGCCAGCGGCTTTAGCCCGTTCGACGGCGCCTACACGCCCGGCCGCGCCTTTGCGGATGATGTGGAAGAGTTCGGCTTTTCGGCCGAATACAACAACCGCTTCGAATTTGGCCGCTTCACCTCCATCACGTCCTACCGGGATTTCAGCACCTTCCGGAACCAGGATATCGATTTCACTGGCCTTGACCGGGCCTTCCGCACGGGGTCGATGAACCAGGACCGGACATTCACCCAGGAAATCCGCCTGCAGAATAAGTGGGGCCGGCTTGACTGGCTTGTCGGCGGCTTTTTCCTCAATCAGCGGATCGACTTCACGGACAGTATTCTGCTCGGCGCGGACGGGGACTTTTTCACCGATTCCGTTTTTGCCGACTTCACGGGCAGCCCCGCGGTCGTCGGCGCGCCGCTTCAACTCTTCGGCACGCTGCCGGGCGCCTTGCCGTTCTTCCCGGCCGTCTTCGGGCCTCAGGTCACGGGCGGGCTGATCCAGGCCGGCATCTTGACGCCGCAGGGCTTCCTGCCCGGGTCGCCCGTGGGCGGTGGTCAACGGGACCGCTTCGATCTCGACACGAACTCTTTCGCTGTGTTCACGCACAACGAGATCGAAATCACGGATGCCCTGAGCGCCACCATTGGGGTGCGCTACAGCTATGACGAGCGGGATCTGGAGGCTGACCTGGTGTCGGCCGTGCCGGCCTGCGATGCCATCGCCGCTCTGCCGCCGGAGATCGGAGCCGTGTTCCGGACTGGGCAGCCCTTCAACCTCGGCGGTCTGCTGGCCTGTAACCCGGCCATCAACACCGAGTTCAACGGTCAGCTCTCTGATAGTCGCACCGACAGCGAGATCACAGGAACCTTCCGCCTCGCTTATCAGGCAACGGACGACTTGTTGATCTTTGGTGGTTTTGCCCGAGGCTTCAAGTCCGGCAGCTTCAATCTGGGTCGGCAGGGTCTTGAAAGTTCCGTATTCGCGCCCCTCAATCCGGCGACCGGTCAGCCCCTGTCCGACGGCCCGCAAGCCTCCGACCTTGAGTTCGAAGAAGAGGAGATCAACTCCTTCGAGGGCGGATTTAAGTCCGAGTGGTTCGATGGCGCGCTGATCGTCAATGCCTCCGGCTTTTATCAGGACATTAAGGGCTTTCAGGAACTCATCTTCACTGGATCGAACTTTGTGACGACCGGTGTGGATGTGATCAACTACGGTGTCGAAGCGGACGTGTTTGCCAACCCGTTTGAGGGGCTGACCGTGCAATACGGTTTCGCCTGGACGATCGCGGAACGCACCGAGGATCTGCCCACCGTTCCGGGAACGGATGGCCAGCAGCTCGGCAATGTGCCCGAATATGTCCTCACGGGCGCGACGACATATGTCCGGCCCATCACGCCGGACCTGGAGGCGTTCGTCCACGCCAATGTGCGCTGGCAGTCAGCCACCAACATCGTGGCCAATGAGTTCGCCAATGCCCTGGCCAGCAACGATGCCTTCTCCACGGTTGGCGCGCGCATCGGTCTGCGGGCCTTCGACGGGCGTTATGAAGTGTCGGCCTTCGCCACGAACCTCTTCAATGAGGAGTTCAACGTGCTGGCCTTTGCCTTCCCGGAACAGATCAACAATCTCGGCGTGTTCCCGGGAGAGCCGCGTTTCTGGGGTGCGGAACTGAAAATCAATTTCCAGTAAGCGCCGTAGGGCCTTTTGAACAAGAA
>CAYYTT010000079.1:7441-17562 GCA_964474635.1 uncultured Alphaproteobacteria bacterium
CTCCACGGGGTCAAGCTGTCCTACTTCACGGGCAAGCTTGAGGCCTATTTCCAGGTGAAGGGCGTGCCCTTCACCTTCATCGACATGGACTCGGGTGACTTTCAGGCCTGCGCCAAGGCAACCGGCATCGCCCAGATGCCGCAGGTCGAGGCTCCGGACGGCACATGGCTGACGGACACAACACCGATCATTGCCCGGTTCGAGGATGAGACCGACCGGACGGGCGTGGGGCTATCCCTGCGGCCGTCCGGCGCTTTGGCCCGGGTGTGCAGCATCATCCTCGAAGACCTGTTCGATGAATGGCTGTGGCGCCCGGCGCTTTATTATCGCTGGGCCTTCCCGGACGATAATCGCCTTATGAGTGCCCATATTGCCCGGGGCTTCCTGCGCGACTGGCGGCTTCCCTTTTGGATCCGCCGGCGTTTCATCCTCATGCGCCAACGGCGCGAGTTCCTTTCAGGCGACGGGGTCACGCGCAAGACCGCGCCTCAGGTCGAGGCGCTCTATGGGGATGTTCTCGATATATTGGAGCCGATTTTCCGTGTGCGGCCATTCCTGTTCGGCAATCGGCCCTGCGAAGCCGATTTCGGCCTGTTTGGCCCCATGTTCCGGCATTTCTCCATCGATCCGACGCCGGCCGCGATCATGCGCGAGCGCGCGCCCAATGTGTTGGCCTGGACGGCGCGCCTTTGGGCCACGCGGCCGGAAGACTTGAGCGAAACGCACCCCGCGGATGAAGTACCGGAGGATCTGGCGCCGCTTCTGCGCATGGCGGGTGCGGACTATGTCCCCTATCTCATCGCCAATGGGGCCGCCCTGCGGGAAGGGCGCGCGCAGGTCGCCTTTGAGGTCCAGGGCGTGCCCTGGCGCGTCCCCGTGGCGCCCTACCGGAGCGACTGTTTGCGCCATCTTGTCGGCGCTATGGGCACCCTTGATGAGGCAGACGGGCAGGCCCTCGCGCGGTTGAGCGGCGGGACCCTGACACCAGCCCTCATCACGCAGGCGCGCGACGTCCTGGACGGTATCCCGGAGCGCACAAAACCAGTTGTCGACCGGCTCTGGCGATAAAGAACTCGGCCACAGGGCCGGCGGGTGCGGCCCGTGATGGCGCGTTAAAGGGCATGCCGGCTACCGCGGCCGGAATGTGATCAGCCTGCGGATGAAAACATGAAGCGGAGAATGTCGGCGGCATTGTCCTGCTCAAGCACACCGGCATAGATATCTGCCGTCAGATCACAGGCTTGCCTGCTCTCTTGCGTGGAGGCCGGCTTGCGCTGCTGGGAGATAAGGGCGAATGCCGATTGCGGATAGGCCGCCTGCAGGGCAAGGACCACACGCTGCAGAGCGATCTGTACGGCCGCACTATCATACTGCGGCGCGGTGTCTTGCGCCTCGGTGATGATCGCCGTCAAGGTCCCCACGAATGTTTCCAAGGTCTCGGGCGGCACCGTGGCGGCAAAGCGCGTTTGGGAAAAAGACGCCGGATCATAAAGCCATGCGTAGCACAGCTCCGGCGCCCGTTCCGACAGGACCCGGGTGACATCGACGGACGCCTGGCCGAATGCGAGCAGGTCTTCGGCCCGCGCGCGCGGCACAAATTGCGGGAACAGGGACGTCGCATAGTCCTGACCGATGCGGTAACCCTCTTCAGACAGACCATCCTGGCCGTCCCTGCGGAAGGCGTCCAGCATCCGCTTGCGGATCTGCGCCTCCGCGGCCGGGTTTGCCTCCACAATGGCCTTGATGAAGGGCGAGGCCATGAACTCATCGAGTTCGCTTTCGACGGCGGCCGTCTGTCCCGTCAGGTCCCGCAGCGCCTCGCCGAAATAGGCATTCATTAGCGACGGAGCGGCCCGCAAGCCGACGATCATGAAAACAACCAACAACACCGTGCGCACGGTGGCCCGCCGATCTTCAACGCCAGGCTTTTTGGGAAAAAACCAATGCCCAAGGGCCCCGCCAATGAGGGCGCCGAGCCCTCCTCCGATCGCAGCCGCAATAATGCTCGCCCAATCCATGATCCAGACCCCTGCAAATTCCGCCGCCCGCCAGCACGCCACCTGAAGGCCGGGAGCCAAAGCCCCCGCCCGGGCGCCAGTCTACAGCAGCGGGCGGGAAATCCAGATCAGTCTGCGTCCAGCGTACCACTGCGTTGGTTTTGCTGCGCTCCGCGAGGGGTTGGTTTTGCTACGCTCCGCGAGGGGTTGGTTTTGCTACGCCCCGCGAGGGGTTGGTTTTGCTACGCCCCGCGAGGGGTTGGTTTTGTTGAGCTCCGCGAGGGCGGCGCAACGGCGTCGGGGCCGCTGTCGCGGCCTTGGGCGCGGTGCCGATTAATCATTCCGCACTCTAAAGGGACAGTCCCTGCAGTGTCGAGACCAATGGGTGTGACGGCCGGGATGCAATATCGGTCATCTTGCGCTGGTCATCCCTGGTGCTCATCATCCGTACCGGAATGGCCTCGCATGCCCGGATGGGCCTGATAGGCCGAAAGCAGATGCTCCGTGTCCACCTCGGTGTAGATTTGGGTTGAGCTCAAATGGGCATGGCCGAGCAGATCCTGGATGGCCCGCAAATCCGCGCCGCCGGCCAGCAGATGGCTGGCAAAGGCGTGGCGCAGGGCATGGGGCGTGATCCGGTCCGGCAGGCCGAGGCGCCGGCGGATCTCGGCAACGAGAGCCTGCACCTGGCGCGCGCCCAGACGCCCGCCGCGAATACCGACAAACAGGGGGCTTTCCTGGGTAAGCGGATAGGGTTGGCGTGTCAGATAGTCCGACAGGGCCAGTCCGATGACGGGCAGCAGGGGGACGATCCGTTCCTTGTCGCCCTTGCCGCGCACCCGCAGGGCCTGCCAGGCGCGCCAGTCCTCCGGATGGCTCGCCATCGTGCCCGCCGGCGCATGACCCCGGTTGAGCTCCAGGGCCTCGGAAATGCGCAGGCCTGCGCCGTACAACAGGGTTACCACGGCCACATCCCGGGCCTGGACCCAGTCCTCATCGTGCGTCGCACCGGCTTCATCGATCATCTCTTGGGCGCGCCCGGGGCTCACGGGCCGGGGCAGGGTGTGGGGCACTTTCGCGGCCCGTACAGCCGCGATGGCCGACATGTCCGTGCCGTGATGGCGGTGGAGATAGCGGTAAAAGGCCCGTACGGAGGACAAAAGACGCGCCAGTGAGCGATTGGTCCGGCTCTCCCGGTGGCGCGCCAGGAAGGCGCGAAAGTCACGCGGTTTGAGCTCGTCCAGCGCGGCAAGGCCTGGCGGACCGCCCAGATGATCGGCCAGGAACAGGATGAAGCGCCGCGCCTCGGCCCCGTAAGCCTCAAGCGTGTGATCGCTCACCCGCTTTTCGGCCCGCAGATAGGCCAGCCAGGCCCCATAGGCGGCAGACAGATCGTCCCGCGCGGGCAGGGGAGGGGCGTCCGCGGGGTCTGCGGCTTTTGTGTCGCTCACCGTGCCGTCGCGGCGCTCAGAGTGCCGGCCCGCCCTTGCCCAGGATCGACTGTCCGGTCTTTTTCCAGTCCTCCAGGAAGGCGGCGAGGCCTTTGTCGGTCAGCGGATGTTTGGCAAGTGACTTCAAGACCGCCGTGGGCAGGGTCACCACATCGGCGCCCACCTTGGCGGCATCGCGCACATGGAGCGGATGGCGGATCGAGGCGGCCAGAATACGGGTTTCGAACTCGGGATACTGATCGTAAATCGTCCGGATGTCGTCGATGAGTTCCATACCGTCAAAGCCCACATCGTCGATCCGGCCGATGAAGGGCGAGATGAAGGTCGCGCCGGCCTTGGCCGCGAGCAGGGCCTGATTGGCGGAAAAGCACAGCGTCACATTGGTGTCGATGCCGTCCGTGGTCAGACGCTTGCAGGCCGTCAGCCCGTCCCAGGTGAGGGGCAGCTTGACGACGATGTTGTCGGCGATGGCCGCGAGGCTTTGGCCTTCCTCGACCATGGCGTCGGTTTGCGTGGCTGTGACCTCCGCGCTCACCGGGCCCTCCACCGCCTCACAGATTTCGGCAAGCACATCGCGAATGGGCCGGCCGCTCTTGGCGATCAGGGACGGGTTGGTCGTGACCCCGTCGATCAGCCCCGTACTGGCCATGTCCTGGATTTCGCCCACATCGGCGGTGTCGAGAAAAATATCCATCAGGTTGTCTCCTCTCGCGGGGGCGCTCACTGCCGGACCCCGCTCCAACGCTCCTATCATGCCCACGGGTTTACCGAGGCTGGCCGGTCGAGGGCAAACGATCTGATGCGCGAGGCTTCCCTAGGCCCGTGATGGGCGCCGAATACGTCCTCCCCTGGCCGGGCTCACGGCGGGTGAAAAAGGGGGCGGGGCAGCTTTTTCGGCCATGGGGCGCGGCTGAAGCTGTAGCCGGGCGGTCAGGACCGCCCGCCGGGCGTGCGGCTTTGGAGGATCGACTGGGGTCGGCTAGATTTACCGCAAATCTTGACGATAATTCTCGAAGACCCCCGCGCTTGGTCTACTGCGCGAAGACTTGTGATCGGGGCGAGAAAAACCTGTCGTGTGCCGGTTTGGACTTTGGAGGGCACAGTGCGCGCGACCGGTTTGCGACATTTTGTCGCTTATAGAGGCGGGGCTGGAGAACGCCAAGGCCCCATGCCGCGCGCGGGAGAACGCAGCCGATGGCCATGATTCCGCTTCGTCCCTTCGGCCTCGATGTCGACGGCTTCGATATGGCCGCCGCGCGGGGCAGTGATCTTGTCTATCTGCGCGGTGCCCTTGCCGACCATGGGGTGGTGATTTTGCGCGGCCAGACCGGCCGGGATACGCAGTTTGTGAAGTTTCTCTCGCGGCTTGGTCCGGTGCGCCTGGCGTCCGGGGAAACGCCCGTCGAGGGCCATCCCATGCTCAGTCTGATCACGGGTGAGACCCAGAAGGGGCGTGACCACACCGATTTCCGGTCCCTGGGCAGCGAGATGCGACAGCCGCCGGCTTTTGGTGCCTTGCGCGCGCTTCAACTACCCGGCGGGGCCGGCGAGACGCTGTTCACGGACCAATATCAGGCCTTCGGCAACCTGACCGGCGATGTGGTGGCGCGTCTGCGGCTGGCGACCCTGCACCATGGGCGCGTGCCAGGGGAGGGCGAGGACCGGGACGGGGACGTTGGAACTGGCGCACGCCATCCCTTGTTTTGTCGCCATCCCCTGTCGGGGCGGATCACCCTTTATGTGTCCTCACCGAAACGATGTGGGGCCTTGAGCGGCCTTACGCAGAATGCGGATACGCGCATGCTGGGCCGGCTCTACGCGCTCTCCACCCACTGGGCCAGTCTTTATCGGCATGTCTGGCGCCCCGGCGATGTGGTGATCTGGGACAATCGGTGCACGATGGTTCGGCCCGATCATCTGGCCACCACCCACGCCTTCGAGTTTCATGGCGCGAGCGTTGCGGGGGACGCCCCAATTCCGGCCTTCCCCTGATGACACGCGCGCTCCGCTGTCAGGGGCAGGTTTCCTCTCCGTCCGCGTCCTGCACAAGGCGTATGTCGCGCAGCGTAAGGCGCGCCGGTTCTGCCGATTTCACAGCCAGCAGCAGGCTCACCCGGCCAAGGTCCGCGCCGGCGTCCGCGAAGCAGGACAGGCTGACCCGGGTGCGCGCCCACGCGTCGCCTGGCGCGGGCACAGGGGCACCGACGGGCAGCCAGTGCAGCGGTGCCGCGCCCATGGCAAGACGGAGCGGCGGCGCGTCCGTTTCGGCCCTCCAGACCAGTTCGATTTCGAAATCCGCGTTGGCCTCCCGGCGCAGATCTTCCGGGGTCGGTGCTGCGATGGCGACGGCTGCGCCGGCCGAGAGGAACGCGATTGCGAGGGCGCCTTCCTGACGGTCCGTGTTCACCGGTTGCGCGCGCACAGCCTGCGTCTCGCCAAGCGCCAGGGCCTCGCCCTGGGCGTTCAGCGCGACAATCCGGCGATCCACGCCGGGCTTTCCGTCCTCCAAAATCAAAAAGCGCCCGGCACCCTTTGACGCCGCGTCCAAGTCTTCGGGCAGAACGGCAAGCGATCCCGCCTCGCCGATATCAAGGCCATGGCCGAGGGGGAACAGGGCGCCGGTCCCCCGGCGGTCGGCCACCGTGAAGGCGTCGGGCCGGGCCGGCCATGCCATGGGCAGACGGCCCGTGAAGCCGTGTCGCGCCGTGCCGTCCGCCGAGGCCAGCAGCATCTCGGCGATGCCGGCCCCTTCGCTGCCGGGCAACCAGGCCGCAAGGAAGGCGTCCGAGGCGTTGAGTTCCGGATTGGTCCAAAGGGGCCGCCCGCTCAAGAACACCGAGACCACCGGCAAGCCGGCGGCCTTGAGTTGGCGCAGGAGGGCGACATCCTGCGGGCGGCGCGCGCTGTGGGACAGGCTCTCGATATCGCCGCGAAACTCCGCATAAGGATCTTCACCGTAGACTGCGATGGCCACGTCGAAGCCGCGTGGGAGGGGACCGCCCTCGTGCAGCACGGCGGTGCTGCCGACCTGCGCGGCAATCGCCGCGATGCCTTCGAATATGGTGGTGGCGCCGGGGAAAGCGGCCCGCTCGGGAACGCCGCCCTGCCAGGTGAGGGTCCAGCCGCCGGACTGCTTGGCGATAGAGTGCGCGCCATCTCCGGTCACGAGGATCCGCTGGCCCGGCGTCAGGGGCACAAGACCCCCCTCGTTTTTCAGCAGCACGAGGGAGGCGCGCACGGCGCGGCGGGCAAGGGCCCGGTGGGCCGGTGCGCCGAGTACGGCGTCATCGCCGGCCAGGGGACGGGCGGAGGGGCGGGGGGCGTCGAACAGGCCGGCGCGCAGTTTCACTCGCAGGATGCGCCGCACCGCCTCATCAAGGCGTGCCATGGGGATCGTGCCGGCACGCACCTGGGCGAGCGTGCTTGCATAAAGGCCGCGCCAACTGTCCGGCGCCATGGCCATGTCGAGCCCGGCCTGGAACGTGGCCGGGCAGTCCTCGTTGGTGCAGCCGGAAATTTGTCCGTGAGCGTTCCAGTCACCCACAAGAAGGCCGTCAAAGCCGAGCCCGCCGCGCAGAACATCCGTCAGCAGGCCTTTATCTCCATGCACCTTGCGCCCGTTCCAGCTTGAAAAGGACGCCATGATGGCCTGCACGCCGGCGCCGATGGCCGGTCCGTAGCCGGCGCCATGAATGTCCCGCAGGGACGTTTCCGTCAGGATCGTATCGCCCTGGTCCTGGCCGCCTTGGGTGCCGCCGTCACCGATGAAATGCTTGGCTGTGGCGATGACATGGTGGCCGGTGAGGAAATCGTCCGCACCCGGTGCGCCCTGCAGGCCCTCGATCAGGGCCGGTGCGTAGCGGGCCACGAGAGCGGGATCTTCGCTGAAACCCTCATAGGCGCGGCCCCAGCGCAGGTCCTGGGGCACGGCGAGGGTTGGCGCGAACGTCCAGTCATGGCCCGTGACGCGTAGCTCCCGCGCCACCACACCGCCGATGGCACGCATCAGGTCCGGGTCGTTGGCGGCGCCGAGCCCCACATTGTGCGGAAACAGAGTGCCGCCGATGACGTTGTTGTGGCCGTGGACCGCGTCGATGCCCCAGATCACGGGGACAGCCACCGCCACCCCCGCCGGATCGACCGAGGCGTCAAAATAGGCGTCCGCGTCGCGGAGCCAGGCGGTGGCCGTGCTATAGGGTTTGCCGCCCGGGCCCGAATTGCCGCCGCTCAGCACGGAGCCGAGCCGATAGCGGCGCACGTCTTCGGGCGTCACGGAGGCGCTGTCGGCCTGGATCACCTGCCCCACTTTTTGCTCCAGGGACATGGCGGCAAGGATCTGCCCAATACGGGCCTCAAGCGCGGGATCGGGGGCGAGCGCGGGGTCCGGACGGCTCCAGCGTTCCGGGGTGACGGGCGATGTGAAGGCGTCTTGGGCCATGGCGGGCAGTGCCTTTTCGCAAACCGCCGCAAGGAGACCGGCAATGCCCAGAAGGCTGGCCCGGCGCCAGCGGCGCCAGGGCAGACCCGCGATGCGACGAAGGCTCGGCGCGATCCGTGAGGGTGCGAACATGGGGCCTCCTTGGGTGTTTTCGGTCGTCAGGCGAACGGATTTGGGCGATTGGATCCGGCGCCGCTTCGGCGTCAGCCTTACCCGGATGCGTTAAGGCGCGCAAAACGGATGCGTTCGCCCCAATCGGGGGGCTCTATGGTAGTTCTGAGCGGTGCATTCAGGTCTGGCCGCCGCGAGGCCGCGCCCCTTTGGAAAGAAGCGCCGCGCCGGTGATTGGTCTGAACGGCCAAAAGATCTTTCTGAACGGCAATGTCGCACCAATTCATGGATTGCTAGTGTGCTGGCCAATCAGATCCGCAAAGCAGGGGATTGTTGTTCATGTGCGTTGCCGTTCTCTCGCTCTTCCGGCTCTCCGCATCAGGGCTTTTTGCGTTTCAGGCACTCTTCGCGTCTATCCAATCGATCATGGGGCTGATCGTCGTGGCCTTGGCCCTGTGCGCGCTGCCCTCCCTTGCGTGGGCGCAAGAGGAGGTTCTGGACCTGCGCACGCGTATCGAGATTGACGAGACGGGCCGTGCACGGATCAGTCATGTCATCGAGGTCCAGGCCGAGGCGGATGAAATCGAGCATGGCATCTACTTTGAGGTTCCCAAGCCCATTGGTCCGGTTGAGGACATTACGGTCACGCGCGAAGGGGCGGACGAGCCCTGGGAGTTCAAGAAGCGCAGGCTGCGTATTGGCGATGAGGATGTGGTGCTTGCCCCCGGGCCCTATCGCTATGAGATCGGCTACACGGCGCCGACGCCCTTTTTGCTGCGGGAGGAAGACAATGCGGTCGTGCTGACCTGGGAGCCCCTGATCGGTGAATTCGATTTGCCGTGGCGGCAAAGCTCGGTTGCGATCGTCTGGCCGGAGAGCGTTCCGCGCGATGGCCTGGAGGGCGATGCCTTTGTCCCGGGCATGCGGAACAATGACACGAGCATGACGTGGACGGCCCGATCCGGCGCGCTTGTTCCGGAAATGATTATCCGTTGGACCCGTTCGGCCTTTCCGGCCGAGGCCGTGCGCGTGCCGTCGGTCAACCAGACCATGCGTCTGGTTGCGCTGCTGGGCACCATCGGGATTGTTCTCACCATGCATTTGACGTGGATGCGGATCGGCCGGGATCGCCGGTCTGGTGCGGTACAACCGACCCTTGAACCGCCCGCCCATGTCTCGGCGGCGGCGGCCCGTTATGTCTCGCGCATGAGTTACGACGCCCAGTGTTTCGCTGCGGCGCTTGTCAGCCTGGTGAGCCAACGGGTGCTGACCTTATCGATTGAGAATGGCAAGACGGCCTATCTCGCGCGCGGGTCCGGGCCGACCCCGGAGGCGCCCGGAGACCTCGCCGTTCTTGAGGGGCTGCTGGGCAATAAGGAGGCGGCCATCATCCGCGGCACCGATGACCGGATCAACGAAACGCTGATGTCTCATCTGCGTGTGTTGCGCGCGGAATATCAGAAGGCGAACTGGGTGCGCAATCGCCGGATCTGGACCACCATCATGATCATGGCTGCGGTGTTTTCCGGTGGATTGGTCGCGGCGATCTTTTTCGAAACCCGCAACTACGACGAGGACCAGGTGGCCATCGGTGTCGCGGTGCTCGGCGCCGGGTTCAGTCTGCTCGTTCCCCTTCTCTACAACAGTCAGATGAAGGCGCCGACCGTGGCCGGACGTCATCTGATGGACGAGATCGAGGGGCTGAAGCTGGGGCTGTCCGATCCGACGCCGCTTTATGCGGAAGATGCCACGGCGGCCAATTTCATGGCCTATCTGCCCTATGCCATCGCGCTAGACGTGGAAAAGGAATGGCGCGCCCGCTTCGGGCCCAATGGCGAGGGGCTGGAGCAGACCAAGGGCGTTGACGATCTGATGGCCTGGTACAGCGTCTTCCGCCGAATGGAGGACACGACCGTGACCGCGTCCCTCGTCCCGTTCATCGCGGCAAGCACGGGCACCGCCGCCGGCACCACCACAACATCCTCTGGCGCCAGCGCCGGGGGGTGGTAGCCGACGCATCAAGTGGGGCACAGCAGTGACGAGCGCTGAATGGCTTGTCCGCCCCCCCCCGACCGGGCGCCGGGCGGTCAGCCCGCCCCGCCGGAGGCGCCACGCGCCGTGAGG
>CAYYTT010000080.1:0-17457 GCA_964474635.1 uncultured Alphaproteobacteria bacterium
TGCCGTCATGGCGAGCAAAGCGAAGCCATCCAGGGCAACGAAATCCGGAGCCAGTCGCCCTGGATCGCCGCGCCGCCCAAGAGCGGCTCGCGATGACAAGCTGCACCATCTGAATGACTCAATCCACTCGCCTAAAGTTAGGCGGCGCGCATGCCGGCTCCCTTTTTGGGATGAGCATCGCCAGACGCGTCCACTCTTGGCACGGAGAGTCCCCAACTAAGCCTGCTTTGAGGCCTCTTCGCCCGCTTCCAGCATACTGTCACCGCGTCCCATCGGCCAGCCTGAGGACATGCTCACCATGCAGGTCTTCTGCCGTCTCTCGCCGCCGAAGGGTATGGCTATCTTGCCGTCGAGGCGCTGACACCCGAAAGGGCGCGCGATCTCAACGAGGGCCGTCTGCTGACCTGGGACGCCCCCCTTTATGTCCATGATCCGATGTTGGCGCTGCTGCTTTATAAGGCGCGAGATCTCGGCTTAAGGATCATTGCCTACGAACAAACACGCCAGCAGGCGACGGACTGTGCCGACTGGGACGCCAAGCAGAAACGCGCAAGACGCGAAGCTGACCCGGCCGGTTTTGAAGGCTTCCTTGGGCCAAGATCGCAAAGCAAAGGCCCCGCCGAGTGGCAGGGCCTCGCACACAAGTCTTAAAGATGCCGCCTTGGGCAACGCTGGTAACAGCGGCTTGCCGGCCGCCGCGTCAATTGCCCCGCCGGCCCCGGCGCGAACGGCTGCCGCGGGATGAGGAGCGGGAGCGGCCGCTGCGGAAGGACTCGAAGTTCCGGGAGCGTTGGGACGCGCTTTCGCGGGCTTTCCAGTCTCGCTCAAGACTGTCCACCGTGCCCGAACGATCCGACCACTTGCTTTCGGCCGTGCTCTGGCGTTCCTGGACTGCCTCGCTGGAGGCTTCAGGGCGCTCGACCGCCTGCCAGGTGCCGTCGCTGTAACTCGACCAGCCGTCATCGCTGCGTTTGTAGACGTTTCCGTCCTTGCCCGCATAGAGGTTGTTGTCGGCGTCCCGCCCGGCATAGGCCGTGCCCTGATCCGTCTGGACCGCGCCGGCCTTGCCGCCTTTGGAGGTCTCGACCCCGGCGACCGAGCCGCGCGAGTCCGAGTAATTGCCTGTCCGCACCCACTCATCGCCTCGGGTCACAACACTTTCGCCCCAGCTGGCATAGGGGGTCGAGCGCTGGTAGGAGGCGCCATAGGTGTCAGTCCGCGGATTGTAGGCCTGGCGCGCATAACCCGACTCATAGGGGCCCCAGGCGGACACACCCCGCGCATAGGTGCCGGTCTGGGGATTGTAGGCCGCGCCCCAGCCGGCCCCGCCATAGGGGCCGTACACGGCGGCACCGCGCGCATATCCACCCGTATACGGACTGTAGTAGGCCGCAACGCCGTAGCTGCACGGGTAGGCCCGATAAACGGGGTAACCGACCGGCGGATAGTAGATGTAGGGCGAGTAGTAATAACCCGTGCCATAGACCACGACGCCGCCCGACACATAGACGCCAGTATAGCCGCTGGTGTAGCCGACCACGACCACGTCCGGCGAGGAGTCATACACGCGGACATAGGTCACATGATATTTCGGGCTTGAGGGCGGAATTTTGTAAATGGCTGCCGGCACGTCGTCGCTGACGACCCACACGCCGGTCGGCGATTTGGCCACGAACCACACGCCATTGAAGCAGACATAGTATTTGGATCCCACGCGGAACACATCGAATGCCGTGTTGGTCGCGTAGTAAACCGAGGTGCCGTCGATCTTCACGAATTTCGGATCGCCGTCATAGGTGATGACAACGGTCGTGTCGGAGCGGCGCACTTCCGCTTTTTGCGGAATGTTGGCCAGCATGACCGCCTCATCCGCTTCGTCGGTTCCTTTCACGGAAACGCGGACCACGGCGGCGGGGTGCGACTTTGGAATGGCGGCGAAGTCTTTGGGAAGCTCGGCGTTCGCCGGCACCCAAGGCCCTTGCAAGGTTTTTGCACGGAACCAACGACCGGAAACGAGGTAGTAGTATTCTCGGCTGGACGCATGGCGGATCAGGTTGCTGTCGGTGTTGCTGATCCAGATAAGGTCCGTGCCCGGAATACGGTCCTCAACCGGGCGACCCTTGATGTAGATGAGTTCCGCCGGTTCGAAACTTACAAAGGCTTTCGGCGCCTCGTCGTCGGAGAGTTTCTCGCCCGGCACATGCTCGCGCACGGACTTAAAACTGTCATTATCCGGAATTTTTTTGGCGATCTTCCGCGGCAGCTTGCGGGCGGGCACCCAGGGCCCCGTCACGTCGGATGCTTTCAGCCACGACTCTTCGTAGAGAAGATAATACGTAGACGACTCGACATGGTGGAGGATGTCCCAATTCGTGTTGACCGCGAATTCAAGTTCGCCTGTGCCCGCATCAACGAAGAGCGGCTCACCGTCGAACAGCACGAGGATGCTCGGCGTGTAACTCACCATGATTTTCGGCGGTGCCACTTTAAGCTCTGCGACGGGCTTTTCCGCCGGCGACGGGCCATAAGTCGGCTTGGGACGCTCCCGGTCGCTACCTTTTTCAAAATGGGCAAGGACCGTGTCGAGCGACAGGGTCTGAGTCATTCCGGAGACATACTCCGTGATGAACTCGCTCAGGCGCGCCGCGATGGTTTCATCCGGACTGCTAACATCCACATCAACGACCTTCAGGTCGTAGGCGAGCACGGTGCGGTCCGCGAGGTCCGTCGTCGTGGATGCTGCCATCTTCAAGGCGGCGGGGATCGTGTCATCCCGGCCGGGCAATTTCAGTGCGGCCGCAAGCCGAAACTCCAGGGAAATGAAGTTGTCCCACCGATCGACCTGCGGCTGATAGAGGGTGATGCTCCCTCCGGCGGCGCCCTGAATTTCACGGGGCCATTCCAGCGGCTTGGCAGGCGCGGTGGATAGGCCAGCCATCCAGAACACGGTGGCGGCCAGCCAAATCGAGACGAGACTTCTCATGGTACCCTCACAGCCGAAATTTTCCGATTGACAGCCCTACCGGTTCGCGGTTCTGGCCACAAGCCCAAATTAATGTAATTGCATTAAATCATCCGAAATGGCAGCGTTCCGAGCATATCTCGCACGGCACGAGTGCCCGTGCTTAACCGATTGGGTGAAGGGGGGTACAGGACATGTTGCGACAAACACTTTTCGGGCTGGCTGTCTTGAGTTTCACAACCGTCGGCGCCCTCGCCCAGGGCATGCCGGATTTTGCTGACCTTGCCGTGCAGATCTCAAAGGGGCGTGCGGAAAACAGCGAGAAAATGAAGCGCTACTCTTGGAAGCGGCGTTCGGAAGTCGTGAAAGACGGCGACGTGCAGCTCACCAAGCTGGAACTTGTACGGTACGATATCGATGGTCGTCTGCAGACGACAACGATCAGTGAGGAGAAGGAAGAGCGCCGGCAGATGCGCGGCATCAGAGGGCGGATGCAACGGCGCGCGGTCGAGGCGCAAAAAGATTGGCAGGCTGATCTTCAGCGCCTCCTGCGGCAATACTCGCTCCCCACAACCGGCAAGGTGCTGGACTTTTTGGAAAAGGCCACCTTCGGGCGCGGAAAGACGAAGGGGACGATCCGGATTGTGGGCACCAATGTGGTCAAGCCGGGCGATGAGCTGGTGATGATTGTCGAGGCGGACTCCAAGGAACTGCAAAAGACGACGGTCCGGACCCGGCTTGAAGATGATGTGGTCCTGATGGACGTCAATCACGATCGCCTGGCTTCGGGCTTGAATTATCAGGCCCGGTCCATCATTCGCGTGCCATCAAAGAAAGTGCGCATGACGGTGGAGAATTTCGACTATAACCGGCAGTAGAAAGTTGGCCCGTCCCCTGGAGCGTGAGGGGACGGGAGCACTGGCGTGCCGGGACCCGGCCTGATGTGGATTTCTCGCCCGTCACCAGAAGCGGGCAGCACGGCGGATTTGGTGGGAGTTTGACATGGTGAAGGGTTCCGGCCATCTGCGCGGTGGCCTGTTGGCCGTGGGCCTGTTTGCCCTTGGGGCCTGTGTTGTGACGGGGCCGGACGGCGAGGTGGAGATGACGGCCTCGGGTGAGCCGGTCTGGATGACCTGCCCCGATGAAGTCGGCTTGCCCGTGCGCGACGGCAGCGATGAGGACACGACCAGTCTGCAAAGTGTGCGTCCATCTGCGCAGGGTGCGGAAGATCCGGCCCTGTTCGACACCGTCCAGTTCTTGCTCAAAGTCTACCAGATGTACGATGCCTTCGACGAGGGCGAGGACCCGGAGAGTGCCTTCCCCTCGGATCGCTTGACCTTGAAGGCCCTGATCATGGGCAATCCCGGGCGGGCCACGGAACGGGGGCTGCGTGCCCGGCGCAACCGTACTCTCTACGGGTTCTGGGCCAATGATCCTGAGACGGAACAAGATGTGATCGTGATCCGTGGGACGATGACACCGCGCGAATGGGTCCGCAATGTCCAGGCGGCCCAGCGCGACCTTCCCGAAGCGGATAATGGCGCCAAGGTGCACAAGGGCTTCCAGGCCATTTACAAAAGCTTCAAACTCGATCGCGGTCCCTTCGAGGGCGACTTTGTGGATGCCGTGAAAGCCGGAGCATTCTCCGATACCCCAGTGGTGATCACCGGTCACAGTCTGGGAGGCGCGCTTGCGGTTCTGACGGCCACGGACATTGCCCGGTTCGATGACCGGTCCGAAACAAGGCTCGTCACCGTTGCCTCGCCCCGGGTCGGCAATGAAGCGTTTCGGGATGTGGCCGGGAAAATCAGTTCGGCGGTGCGGGTCTGCAACATGCCCGATCTCGTCACCATGGTTCCGCCGAGCACGAAGCGCATCACCTATGTCCATGTCGGCGAACCGGCCCGGTATTCCTCCTTCGATTACGAGACGACGCTGATCAATGATGTGGACGGCAAGGGCGATCAGATCCTGTGCTGGCACGGGATCGATACCTATGCGTGGATGCTCAACCACGAGCACCAGTGGAGCTATGCGCCCCAGTGCTGGCGATAGGGCGCTAATGCATTGATCCTTTCAGATGGTGCAGCCTTGTCATCGCAAGCCGCTCTTGGGCGGCGCGGCGATCCAGGGCCACTGGCTCGGGATTTCGTTGCCCTGGATGGCTTCGCTTTGCTCGCCATGACGACGGCATGAACCTGAATCATCGACATGTGCCGCTGCACTAGGGTCAGGTCTCGGCCCTTGAGCGAGCGGCGAGCCGTGCGCCGCGATCCGTTGTGGTCCAGCGGTGAAACAGGGTGAGATAGCCAAACGCCAGCCAAAGAAGCACATAGATGGCCCAGAACAGCGCGGTGACTTCCCAGCGTTGGTCGGTGGTCGTGCGCAAGATGATCTGCCCGCCTTCGCTCAAGGTGCCTTCGGCGAGGAGGCGCTGTAACTCCGTCGTCAGACCATCAAACATTGTGCCCACGTTGCGCCCCAGCAGGGCGATGAACCCCGCCCCCATGCTAAAGACAATGAAGGACAGGGCACGCATGATCCGGCCCCAGGTGGAGACCATATAGGCAAGGCCGACGAGATAACCGAAAAACAGGGTAATCGCGAGCGAAAGCCAGCCGACAAGCAAGTTATTCAGCTCAAAGAGATTTTCCAAAATCTCCGCTTCGCTCATCCGTCCAATCGCTCCCGCATCGGGCCTGTCACAAAGGACCTTAGGTTCCCGGATCGCCCCAGAACGGATTGGGATTGATGTCGAACTGGGTGGGCGCGGGGCCGACCACGGTCACGCTGCCGTCCCGGATTTCCAGGACCGCGAGGCCGCGCTCCGCAGACCCATCGCTGCGGAACCGGAAAATACCGTCAATCCCGGCAAAACCATTGGGGTTCGTCAGCCGCTGGCGATTGAAACGCTCGCCCGCGGGCCCGTCCGACAGGGCGGCGGCCAGGGTCACGGCGTCATATCCCAGGCTCGCGATGCGCGGCGGCATATAGCCGAAGGTCTCCTGGAACAGCCGCTCGAAATCGGTGCGGGCCTCCGGCGGCGGCGCGGCGAACCAGCCGCCCTGCAACGCCTGTTCCTTCCAGAGGCTCGGGTCGTCCCACAGCCCCGTGCCCAGGAAGCGCACGGTGCGATTGTCGATGTCGTAGTAAGGCAGGGTGGCGGCGAGGTTGCGCAAGGTGGTGCCGCCGGCGGGCAGCATCACGGCTTGGAAGGACACGGGCCCCCAGGTTTCCGCATCCTGGAGGCGCTGCAGGGCGCGTCGGGATGCGGAGTCCTCGCGCACGGAGAGGGCGCGGCGCTGCTGCTCAAGGGCGCTGCGGCGGGAGGCATATTCGGCGAGCTGGCGCACCTGCGAGCGAAAATCGTCGGCAAGCGGATCATAGGCGATCATGTGGCGCAGATTGCCGTTGTTCTCCAAGACAAGCTGCTCTAGAGAGCCGCGAATACGCTCGCCATAGGGGTTGCGCGGCACGAGAGCGGCGAATGTCGTCAGCTCCTGGCTCGCGGCAAAGCCCACGACGCGGCTGACTTCCTCTTCGACCTGGAAACTCAACAGATAGACCCCCGGCTGGGCGATCTGCCGGTCGGTGGAAAAGCCGACCACGGGCACGCCGCGCGGCTGCGCAATCTGGCCGACCGCCGACACGGAGCCGGCAAACAACGGCCCAATGATCAGTTCGGCGCCTTCGGCAAGGGCTTCCTGGGCGGCCACGGCGGCGCCCTCCGGCGTGCCGCGCGTGTCCTTGGGGATGAGGACGAGTTCGTCGCGCCGCACTTCGAACAGGCCAAGCTGGGCCGCATCGCGCAGGCCGTTCGCGGCCCGTTGCACGCCCGGGTCGTCGGCCGAGAAGGGCAGCAGGATGGCGATGCGGGTGGGGCGTGTGCCTTGCATGTGGCGCGGCTGGACGTAACCCGGCTGCTCCCGCCAGCCGTCATCCTCGGGCAGGGTCAGGCGGGACGGGTTTTGCGGCGTGTAAGGGCGGCGCGGCTGGGGCTCCGGCGTTGGGGAGGAGGCGCAGGCGGCAACGAAGCCCGCGAGCATGACCGCGGCCACCCCTTGTCGCCAGAGGCCCGTGCCCTTTTCAACGGCCGGCCCATGCGTCACCTTCTGGGCACGCGCTCCCTGGCGCGGACCAACGAGCGGATCCGTGAATGGAACCTTCCCGAAAAGAAAAGCCTGAAACACGGTCTTCTCCGTCCTCTGAGTATGCGGCGTCCCCGGAAATCGCGACTGACCCTAGCCGTGCGACCTGGCGAAGTAAACTTGTGAACACAAGCCCCCGTGGCCGTGTTCCGGCGCCGGGCCTGCATATCGTGGCCACGCCCCTCGGCCATGCCGATGACATTACCTTGCGCGCCCTGGACACGCTGGAGGCCGCGGATCTGGTCGTGTGCGAAGACACTCGGGTGACCGCGCGCCTGTTTGCGATTTACGGGTTATCACGCCCGATGCTGGCCTATCATGACCACAACGGGGCCAAGATGCGGCCCCGCATTCTGGACGCACTCGACCGGGGGGCCGTGGTCGCGCTTGTATCGGACGCTGGCACGCCGCTTGTGTCCGATCCGGGCTACCGGCTCGTCGAAGCGGTCCTGGAGGCGGGCCATGGCGTGTTTCCCGTGCCCGGGCCCTCCGCGCCCCTGGCCGCGCTGTGCGTCGCGGGCCTGCCCACAGACCGGTTCCTTTTTGCCGGGTTCGCGCCCACAAAAGACAAGGCGCGCCGCGAGACCTTTCAGGAGCTGTCAGCGGTGCCGGCGACCTTGATTTTTTTCGAAACGGGACCCCGCGCCGCCGCCTGTCTTGAGGTCATGGCGCAGGTGTTCGGGCCCCGGCCGGCCGCCCTGGCCCGGGAGCTCACCAAAACCTACGAGCAGGTGCGCCGCGCGCCGCTCGACGTCCTGGCCCGGTCCGTGGCGGAGCAGCCCCCCAAGGGGGAACTTGTCATTCTGATTGGCCCGCCATCGCCGGCGCGGGAGCCGGACCAGGCGTCCCTCGATGCGGCCCTTCAGGAGGCGCTCGCGCGTCTGCCGCTCAAGGCCGCCGTGGCTGAAGTGACGGCGGCCCTGGGGCTGCCCCGGCGGCAGGTCTACCAGCGCGCCCTTGGCTTGCGTGATGGGTCCGGCGATGTCGGCCCGTGACGGCGGGGCGGCACGTCGGTCACGGCGGCGCCAGCGGGGCCGGGAAGCCTTCGGACGGGGCCATTGGGCCGAGGCGCTGGCGAGCCTGTCCTTGCGGCTCAAGGGGTATCGTATTCTGGCGCGGCGCCTGCGCACGCCCGTGGGCGAAATCGACATCCTCGCGCGCCGCGGCGCCTGTCTTGTCTTTGTGGAGGTGAAGGCCCGGCCGAGCCTTCAAGACGCGCTGGGTGCGGTCACCGGTCCGGCCCAAGCCCGCCTCATTCGGGCCGCCCAGCATGTGCGGGCAAGCCGGACTGCCTGGGCCGCGGCGCCGGCCCGCTTTGACGTTATCGCGGTCGTGCCCTGGCGCTGGCCGATCCATCGGCGCAACGTGATCGAGCAAGCGTGACGTGATCGGGCAGATATGGGGCGGTCGAACCGCCGGCGTTGACGGGCAAGCGCGCACGGTGTGTATACGGCCAGTCGGTGCGCGGGGGGCCTTCCCGCGGCGCCGGACCCGTCGACAGGGTCGAACGCGGTTCCCCGTGTTCATATCCCCGCCCTGACATGGAGGTGGCCCCGTGGCCAATCCCAGTGACATCCTGGAAGCCCTGCGCGATCAGGGAAGCCGCGACGACAACGGCATTGATCTGACCGAAACGGCGCTGCTGCTCGCCGCCCTCGACTTTCCCGACCTGGATCTGAGCACGTATCGCGATCATATGGCCGCCATTGCCGACGACCTTGCCGAGGTCGCTCCAGGCGCCGAGGACGCCAATGAACAGGCCAGCCGCCTGTCCACGGTGATGACCGACACCTATGGCTATGATGGGGACCAACTGACCTTCGATAATCCGCACAACGCCAATCTGATTTCCGTGATCGATCGGCGTCGCGGCCTGCCCGTGTCCCTCGGGGTGCTTTATCTCCACGCCGGACGGTCCGTGGGCTGGCCGGTCTCTGGCCTCAATTATCCGGGGCATTTCCTGGTCTGTGTGGGCCAGGGGGACGACATGGTCGTGCTCGACCCATTCCATGGCGGCCGGGTCCTCACCGAGCATGAATTGCAGGGCTATCTGCAGCGGGTCAAAAGCTCGGCGGTGCATCTGACCCCCCAGGACCTTGGCATGATGACGAACCGGGCCGTCGCGATCCGCCTCCTGAACAATATCAAGGAGCGCGCCCTCAAGGCCCAGGAAGAGGAACGCGCCCTCGAAATCGCCGAACGTCTCGTCCTCATTGCGCCGCGCCACTCGGCCATTTTGTACGATTTCGGCATGCTCAGCGCGCGGGCCGGGCACCTGGCTCTGGCTCTCGACACCCTGAACAACGCGGCGCAGTATGCCACCAGCGAACCGTTTCGCCGCAAGGCCTTGAACAGTCTTGAGACCGTGAAGCGGCGCCTGAACTGACCGGCCGCGCCGTCCCGATGGCGCGCCCAGCGGGAGACCCCCATGCCCCTGACCGTCGCCATCCAGACAGACCCCGTTGAGGCCTTAGACATCACGCAGGACTCCACCTTTTGCCTGGGGCTCGAGGCGCAAACGCGCGGTCACGAGTTGGTCTATTACACGCCGGACCGGTTGTCCCTGCACGGCCAAAGGGTGATGGCGCGGGCCTGGCCCCTGCGCCTGCGCGATGAAATCGGCAATCATTTCGACGCAGGTGACAGTCAGCAAATCGATCTGAGTACGGTCGATGTGGTCCTGATGCGTCAGGACCCGCCCTTCGACATGTCCTATATCAGCGCGACGTTCATGCTGGAGCACATTCACCCCAAAACGCTGGTGGTGAACGACCCCACCAGCGTGCGCAACGCGCCCGAAAAGCTCTTCGTCACACAGTTTCCCGATCTGATGCCGCCGACCGTGATCACGCGCGATGTTGAGACCATCGTTGCGTTCCGCACCGAGCACAAAGACATCATCGTAAAGCCCCTGTTCGGCAATGGCGGGGCCGGCGTGTTCCGTCTGCGCCAGGACGATGAAAACCTGAAATCGCTCCTGGAAATGTTCTTCCAGATCGAACGGGACCCGGTGATCGTGCAGGCCTATCTGCCGGCCATCCGGCAGGGGGACAAGCGCATCATCCTGGTGGACGGCGAGCCCGTGGGCGCGGTGAACCGGGTGCCGGGCGCCGGAGAAGTGCGGGCCAATTTCCATGCCGGCGGTAAGGGCGCCCAGACAAGCCTGACGCCGCGCGAGCAGGAGATCTGCGAGCGGATCGGGCCGGCCCTGAAGCATCGCGGACTGATTTTCGTCGGGATCGATGTCATTGGCGATTACATGACCGAGATCAATGTGACCTCGCCCACGGGCCTGCGCCATATCGAACGCCTCGATGGCGTGAACATCGCCGCGCAGATCTGGGACACCATTGAGGCCAAGGTCACCCCATGACCCTGGCGCGCGTTCATACGGTCGCCTTCATCGGGGTGGAGGCCCGCCATGTGGATGTGCAGGTGCATGTGGCCAATGGCCTGCCGGCCTTCACGGTCGTGGGCCTGCCCGACAAGGCCGTGGCCGAGAGCCGGGAGCGGGTCCGCGCCGCCCTTGGGGCCATGGGGCTTGGCCTGCCGCCCCAGCGGATCACGGTTAATCTGGCGCCGGCCGATCTGCCCAAGGAGGGCAGCCACTACGACCTGCCCATCGCGCTTGGCCTCCTTGGGGCCATGGGTGTTCTGCCCCGGGAGGAATTGGAGGGCTACACGGCCTTGGGCGAAATGGCCCTGGACGGATCGATTTTGCCCGTCAATGGGGCCCTGCCGGCCGCCCTGGCCGCGTCTTCGGCCGACCGGGACCTGATCTGCCCCAAGGCCTGCGGCGCCGAGGCGGCCTGGGCGGGGCGGATCAAGGTGCTGGCGCCCGAAACGCTGCTCGGCCTCGTCAATCATTTCAAGGGCACCCAGGTGCTCACCCCGCCCGAAGCGCCGATTGCGGCCGCCGATCCGGCAGCGCCCGACATGGCCGATATCAAGGGCCAGGAAACGGCCAAACGCGCCGCGGAGATCGCCGCGGCGGGCGGGCATAATCTGCTGCTGTGCGGGCCGCCTGGGTCGGGCAAGAGCATGCTCGCCGCGCGCCTGCCGGGCATCCTGCCGCCGCTGGAGCCGGCGGAGGCGCTTGAGGTCAGCCTGATTGCCTCCGTGGCCGGACATTTGCCTGCCGGTAAAATCGGCCGCACCCGTCCCTTTCGCGCGCCCCACCATTCGGCGAGCATGGCGGCCCTGGTGGGCGGCGGGCGCAACGCCAAGCCTGGCGAAGTCACGCTGGCCCATCGCGGCGTCTTGTTCCTGGACGAACTTCCTGAGTTCTCCAGGCCTGTCCTCGATAGCCTGCGCCAGCCCATCGAAACCGGCGAGGCCGTGGTCGCCCGGGCCAATGCCCATGTGCGCTACCCCGCCCGTTTCCAGCTGATTGCCGCCATGAACCCCTGCCGCTGCGGCCATTTGGGCGATCCTCACCTCGCCTGCAGCAAGGCGCCCAAATGCGGCGCGGACTACCAGCACCGTCTGTCGGGCCCCTTGCTCGATCGTTTCGATTTGTATGTTTCGGTGCCGGCGGTCAGCGTCGCGGATCTGGCCAAACCGTCCGCGTCGGAAGGATCTGATGCGGTGGCGGGGCGCGTTTCGGCTGCTCGGGCGCGCCAGGCCTCGCGCAACAGCATCGAAAGTGTCGAGCCCGATGCTCCGCCGCCCCTCAATAGCGTTCTGGAGGGCCGCGCCCTTGAGGCCATTGCCACACCAGATCCGTCCGGCGCGCAACTCTTGGCGCAAGCCGCCGAAACCATGGCATTGACGGCCCGTGGCTATCACCGGGTTTTGCGCGTGGCCCGCACCATCGCCGACCTTGCCGGCGCGCAGCAGGTGGGCCGCTCCCACATTGCCGAAGCGCTCAGCTATCGCCGGGCGCCGGCGCGCTGAAGGCCGTGCGGTGGTTCACAAGGTCCCATGGCCCGGCCTATCTGTTCGAGCCGGGCACGCGCTGGAGTTATTCAAACAGCGGCTATTTGCTCTTGGGAGAGATCATCGAGCAGATCAAAGGGGTTCCGTATGCGGCCGCGATCGACGATCTGTTGCTCTCGCGCTGCGGCGCGGCCGGAATACAGCTTGAGAAGACCGGCGCGTCCGAACCGCTTTGGGCGACCGGCTATCAGCGCATCCGCGGCGAGGACCGGGCCGTGGCGGGCACACCCATGCCCTTCGCTGCCGGAGGGCTGCGCTCCAACCTGCACGATTTGCTGGCCTTTTCCGACGCGCTCTTCCACGCGCAACTTCTCGACCAGGATGGTCTGGCGCGTATGACCGCCCACGGACGGACCGAGGACGGCCGCCTCGTGCAGGACGCGGTCTTTGAAGGGGACGGCAGCACGCAAGGGGACTGGCCGGAAGGCACGACGGAGATGGGCTATGGCCTCGGCATCAACACCTGGGTGCAACACGGGGAACGGTTCTTCTCCCACGCGGGCCTGATCGACGGATTCACGGCCTATCTGCTCCACGCCCCGCGTACCCGCACCACCGTGGCGCTCCTGTCGAACGCTCAGCAGGGCACACAGCCCCTGCACCAGCCCGCCCGCGACGCCATGATCGCTGCGGCGTAGGGATCGCTGCAGCGTAAGGATTGGGGCACGGCGCATGGTCCGGCGGGGCCGGACCATGCGCGCCTTAGCGTCACTTCAGGCTGGCCGTGTCCAGATTGAGATCGTCGATCTGGATGCGTTCCGCATCCGGATAGCGCTCCTTCAGCCCGTCGTAGAACTGGGCCGCGTCGCCGACCACAACCATGGTCGCCGATTGCGGATCAAGAAAGGCTTCGGCGGCCGCGCGCACTTGCTCGGGCGTAATGGCGCGGATCTCGTCCACATAGGTTGCCAGACGTTCCGGCGGCAGATCGAAAAGCGCGAGTGTGGAAATCTCTCCGGCAAGGCCTGACGTTGTTTCGACACTGCGCCCGAAGCCGCCGATCAGAACGGCCTTGCGCGCCAAGAGCTCCGCCTCTGGCACGGGCTCGGTGCGCAGTTTGGCGAACTCCTCTTCCATCAGGCGGGCCACTTCGACGGCCGCGTCGTTCCGGGTCTGGGCGCTGGAGACGATCAAGGGGCGCTCCAGGCGCTGGGGAAAGCCCGTGCGCGCACCGTATGACAGGCCGCGCTTGATGCGGATTTCCGCGTTCAGCCGGGCCGAATAGCCACCGCCGAGCACATTGGTGGCGAGCAAAGTGGGGAAATAGGCCTCCTCCCCGCGCGCCGGACCAAGACTGCCAAAGCTGACCGCCGCCTGGCCCGTGCCGGGCAGGTCAATGACGATCCGGCGGGCCGGTTGCTCGACGTCACCCGTGTCCGCGCCGCTGTCTTGGGCGGACTGGGAGGTCCAGTCTCCGAAATGGCGATAGGCGAGGGCCACGGCGTCGTCCGCTGAAATGTCTCCGACGATGACGAGCACCCCATTGTCCGCACGCCAATGGGCGGCGTGGAACGCGGCGGCGCTTTCAGGGTTCAGGGCCGTCAGGCTGCGCTCGGATGCTACTGCGCCATAGGGGTGGTCCTTGAAGACCGCCCGGGTCATGGCCCGTGAGGCGATGGCGGACGGTTGGCGCAGGGCGACCGAAAGGCCGTCCAGGGCCTGCTGGCGCGCACGGGTCAGTTCCTCTTCGGCAAAGACCGGATTGCGGGTCACATCGGCCATGATGGCGAACACATCGTCGATGCGGTCGGCGCGGCTGCGCACGGACACGGACGAGCTGTCATCGCTCGCGCCCGCCGACAGGGACGCGCCGAGGGATTCGATATCCCGGGCGATCTGCGTTGCCGAGCGGGTGTCCGTGCCCTTGGTGGTCAATTCCGCCGTCAAATCGGCAAGGCCGGCCAGATCGTCCGGATCCGCGCTCGACCCGGAGGCAAAGCGCAGCGTCGCCGAAATAAGCGGCAGGCTTGGATTGGTCGCCACGAGAACCTTCAGACCATTTTCCAGTGTGGTACTTGAGACGTCGGGGATCTGTGCACTGACGGGTGTGGCCGGTTCAGGCGGAGACAGCCGCTCTTCATCCGGTGCCAGCTCCACAACGGTGATGTCCTCGGCCGGGGTTTCGAGCGGGCGGGCCACGATGGTTGCCGGCGTGGCGATGGTGTCGCCGGGTGCGCCGTCCTCCTCCAGGCTTTCGTTCAGATAGCGGATCGTAACCCGGCGCTGATCGTCGAACAGACGACCGGCCAGGTCCTGCAGCGCGGGCGCGTCCACGGCCTGGATGGCGGCGACCAAGTCATCGGCCGCGTCCGCATCGCCGTAGCGGATCACGGATTCGGCAAGGTCGAAGGCCCGGCCGAAGGCTGTCTCACGCCCGCGCAGGGTCTGCATGACGATTTCATTCTTGGCCTCGTCGAGTTCCCCGGCCGAGACCGGTTCGCTGCGCAGGCGCTCGATTTCGGCCTCCATGGCGGCGATGGCCTCATCCACACCCTTGCCGGCGCTGAGGATCATGGCCGCCGTGAAGGGGCTCGGGTCCTGGGTGGGCTCATAGGACGTGAAAACATTCGCGGCGATTTGCTGCTCATAGACCAGGGACTGATAAAGCCGGGAGCTTTCGCCATTGGCGAGGATCGCATCGAGCACCAGCAGCGCCGCCATGTCCTCGTTGCTTGCCGCCGGCCCAGGCCAGGACATGGTCACCGCCGGCAGGGGCACATTGGGTGCGTAGGCGTTTAGATTTTTGGGCTCGGTGCGCTCCGGCTCGACCGCCTCCACCCGGGGAATTTCCCCATCGGGACGGGCAATGGGGCCGAAATAGGCGTCCACCCAGCGGTCAAGATCGGCGTCCTCGAAATTGCCGGCCACGACCAGGACCGCGTTGTCGGGACGATAGTAGATTGAATGGAAGGTGCGGATTTCATCGACCGTGGCCGCATCCAGGTCCTCAATGGAGCCGATGCCGGGGCGACCATAGGGGTGCACGTCGAAATTGGCCTGCGCGAGATAAAGGCCGAACAGGCGGCCATAGGGCGAGGCCAGGATGCCCTGGCGCAGCTCTTCTTTCACCACGTCCCGTTCAGAGGCAAACACGGCCTCGTCCACCACCAGCGAGCCCATGCGCTCGGCCTCGGCCCACAGGATACGCTCCAGGTGATTGGCGGGCACCACTTCGTAGTAATTGGTGAAATCGTCATAGGTGGAGGCGTTGTTGAACCCGCCCACATCCTCCGTCAGCCGGTCGAAAAACTCGTCCGGCATGTTGCGGGTCGACTTGAACATCATGTGTTCGAACAAATGGGCAAAGCCCGAGCGGCCCTTGGGATCGTCCTTCGAGCCCACGTCGTACCAGACCTGAACGGAGACATTGGCCGTGTTCGGATCGCGCATGGCGTAGACCCGCAGGCCATTGTCCAGCGTGCGGGTCCGGTAGGCAAGGCGCGGGATCTCGAGCCCCATGGAAGCCGATTCACCGGCGTCCTCGTCGCTGGGAGCGCTTTGGGGCGCGCTCACCGCGTCGGATTCGGCGTCAACTTGTTCGGTGGGGGCCTCGGGGGCGGGTTCGCAGGCCGCAAGGCCCAAAATCAGCGTGAAAAGAAGGGCTGCAAGGCGCGAAGTCAGGGTCATCGGGGCCTCCCATGGCTTGCCAGGGCCCGGTTCGCCGCTTGACACAGCGACCGTCCCGTCTCGCGCGAAGCCTGTCACAGGCGCGCGGCGGGGGAAAGTCAGACCCCGTGTTTAAAGCCTGCACTTAATCTCCCCTTTCCATCTTTCGGACCAAGATCGACGCCGGGCTTGCCACGGGAGGGATCATGTACGGAATGGTGCACACGGCGGTGAGGGCCATGGCGCTCGATCTGCTGGGCGAGGAGGCCTGGTTGAGCGTGTTGGAGCGCAGCGGCCTGACGGACGAGCATTTTTTCAGCAGCGAAGTCTATGACGACGCGGTCACGATGGACCTGGTGGCGACGCTTTCGCAGGTGTCGGGCATGGACAGCGCGCCTCTGCTGGAAGCCTTTGGGGAATTCTGGATCGCATTCGCCTTCCAGTCGTCCTACGGGCCCATGTTTGATGTGGCCGGCGAAACGCTCGATGAGCTTCTGGAAAACCTGGACGCCATGCACGCCAGCATTCAATCGACCATGCCGGGAGCCCGCATGCCCTCCTTTGAGCTGATCGACTGTCAGGCACAGCGTATCGACGTTCTCTACCGGTCGGAACGCGTTGGCCTTGAGCCCTTTGTAAAGGGGCTGTTGCAGGGCCTTATGCGCCACTTCGGCGAAACAGGGACGGTGGCCTCCTGTCCCGATGCAACCGGCACCCGGTTCACCATCCACAAGGCGGCCGAAAGCGCCGTTGCCTGACCAACACCCGGCGCCCCCGATGCTCTTGACCCTTGATACGGCGCAGCTTGATTTTTTGTTTCCGGCTCGCCTGTCGCTCGGGCCAACGGGAGAGGTGCGCGGTCTCGGTCCCTCCTTGAAGCGACATTTGGGTGAGGATGCTCTCGGCCGTGATTTTTTCGCCGTCTTTAAGGTCAAGAGGCCGCTCGACCTTTCGTCCGTAGACGGTTTGACGGATTGCCGCAAGCTCTGGATCGAGAGCATCGGGGACAGTCCATGTCTCCATTTGCGCGGCTCCGTTCTGCTCCAGGACGACGCGGTGCACCTTCTGATGGGCCATGTTCCCGGCCTTGAGGTGGGCGACCACGTGAAGACCTTACGCATGTCCGATTTCGCGCCCTCTGACGGTGCGCTCGATATCATCGCCGCGGCCCAGATGCGTGCCGGCCTGCTGGCCGATACGCGAGCCCTGATTGAGGATCTCAAGCAGAAGAAAATCGAGGCGGAGGCCGCGAGCGAAGCCAAGTCCCGCTTCCTCGCCACCATGAGCCATGAGATCCGGACGCCGATGAATGGCGTGCTTGGTATGCTTGATCTGGTATTGCGAACGCCGCTGACCGGGGATCAGAACCGCAAACTGCTTGTGGCCCGGGACAGTGCGCGGAGTCTGCTTTCGATCATCAGTGATACGCTCGATTTCTCAAAGCTCGAAGCCGGGCATGTGACATTGGAGGCGATCCCCTTCGACTTTGCGGCGCTCTTGCGCGATGCGGTGGCCCTGTTCGAGCCGCGCAGTCTCGACCAGGGTCTTGCCCTTCACCTGGACGTGGATGACAGCGTGCCCCGATGGATCGAGGGGGATCCCGTCCGTATCCGTCAGGTGCTCCTCAATTTGTTGGGAAACGCGTTAAAGTTCACCAAAACCGGCAAGGTCGTCTTGCAGGTTCGGGCGGATGGCGTGGGAGACATCCGCACGCTGCGGATCGAGGTTGTGGATACGGGGATCGGCATTCCGGCGGAGGTGGTCCCGCGCCTTTTTAGCAGTTTCACCCAGGCCGATTCCTCC
>CAYYTT010000081.1:0-10329 GCA_964474635.1 uncultured Alphaproteobacteria bacterium
CCCTTCTGCCCGCCGGCACGACCGTGCCCAGGGCCCACCACCCGCTCGAGACCGGCAACCGCAAGGGCTACATCAACGGCCTGTGGCTGACGATCATTTTGGGCATCTGCTTCACATGCGTGCAGGCCTATGAGTATACCCACGCGGCCTTCGAGTTTTCCGGGAACATCTACGGCGCCACCTTCTTCATGGCGACCGGATTCCACGGTGCCCATGTGATCATCGGAACGATCTTCCTGATCGTGTGCCTGATCCGGGGCTATGCGGACCACTTCAAGGACGGCAACATCTTCGGCTTTGAAGCGGCTGCCTGGTATTGGCATTTCGTGGATGTCGTGTGGCTGTTCCTCTTCGCGATGATCTATGTCTGGGGTGCTGGTGCTTCCGCGGGCCATTGATCTGATTTTCAGCCCGCGCAGGTCCGCGCGGGCCTTCCAAACACGGCACGGATGGCGCGGAATGACGAAGCGTGGTCCGTGCCGGCGGCTTATTGGCCTGCCCAACCGCACCTCCCAGAGCTTGCCTTGCGCGATCCAGAGCCGGCCTTGCGCGATCGGTGCCTCCGCGTGACCGATCCCAGACATTCGGGGCCCAGGGATGTGGCCGGCGGCTCTGCGCTTTTGTTGTGTCTGACCGGCGCCTGCCCGCGCTGCGGACGGGGCCGGTTGTTTTCCGGCCTCCTGTCCCTCGCACCGGCCTGTACCGCATGCGGATTGTCCTATGCCCGCTTCGATCAGGGGGACGGACCCGCCGTTTTTGCGATCTTCATTCTCGGTACCCTTGCCGTCGCCGGCGTGATCGTGGTGGAAGTCCTTTTCAAGGCCCCTTACTGGCTTCAGGCGCTCATCTGGCTTCCCCTCGTTCCGCTGCTGTCGCTTGGCGTGCTTCGGCTTTTGAAGGCATGGCTCGTGTCCGAGCACTACCGTCACGACGCGGATGAAGGGCGTCTAAAATGAGGGCGCAATGACCGGTTTTTATTTCAAGCCCTATCCCGTCTTGACCGTGGCAAGCTGCATCGCCCTCGCGATCCTGCTCTATCTTGGTCAATGGCAATTGGAACGACGGGTCTGGAAGCTCGACCTGCTCGACCGGCTCGAGGCGCGCCCCGCCATGGATCCGGTGCCCCTTGGCACGCTCTGGCCGCCCGCCGACCCTAAAGCCGATCCCTTTGAAACCCTGGAGTTCCGCCCCGTGACCGTCACGGGACGCTTCGCCCATGGGCGCGAAATGCTCCTGTTCGGGCACCAGGGGGCAGGCCGGCCGGGATATTTCGTCATCACACCGCTGATCCGGCAGGGCGCCCGTCCCGTGCTGATCAATCGCGGGTTCGTACCGCTCAATGCGGCCGATCCGACGACCCGGACCGCCGGGCAGGTGCAAGGGCTGGTTACCGTGACGGGCCTTATCCGGCGCGGCGCGCGCCAGGGGCCCTTCACGCCCGACAATGAACCGGACAAAAACGCCTGGTACTGGCGCGATCTGGAAGCCATGGCCAAAACCGCGGGCCTCGACGAGGCCCTGCCGCTCAGCCTCGACGCGGCCGCGTCGGCGACACCCCAGGGCGGACTGCCCCAGGGCGGCGTGTCGATCCCGAGCCTGCGCAACAATCACCTGGGCTACGCGATCACGTGGTTTGGCTTCGCGCTCTGTCTTGTTTTCGTTTACGGCGCCTATCATCGGGCGCAGGGCCGCCTTGGGTGGCCCGGGGGCGGCACCGCCGCAGGCAAGGAATAAGGGGTCTCCATGGCCGTCGAAGTGTCGAGTTTGTCGAATGGCCTCCGGGTCGTGTGCGATCCCATGCCGGGGCTGGAGAGCCTCGCCCTTGGTGTTTGGGTCGGCGCAGGCGCGCGCCACGAAGCCAGGGGAGAGCATGGTCTTGCGCATTTTCTGGAGCACATGGCCTTCAAGGGCACCCAAAGCCGCAGTGCCCTTGAAATCGCCGAAACCATCGAAGCCGTGGGCGGCTACATCAATGCCTATACGAGCCGCGGTCAGACGGCGTATTACATCCGCTTGCTGAAGGACGATCTGACGCTCGGTGTCGATCTTTTGGCGGATATTCTGCGCCGGCCCACCTTCGCGCCGGACGAGTTCGACCGGGAGCGCGGGGTGATCCTGCAGGAAATTGCCCGGGCCAACGACACGCCCGAGGATATGGTCTACGACCTTCTTCAGGAGGCGTCCTATCCGGATCAAGTCTTCGGGCGCGCCATCCTGGGCACGGTGGACAGCGTCGGCGGGGCGAGCACGGAAGACCTTAGGGCTTATCGCGCGCGCTACTATCACCCGAGCGAAATGATCCTCTCGGCGGCCGGCGGGGTGGAGCCCCAGACCCTGTTGCGCCTCGCCGAAGCCGCCTTCGGCGACATGCCGGCGAACCCCGCGCCGGCCGAGCCGGAGCCCGCCCGTTTCATCGGCGGGGAGCGCCGCGAAACGGGCACCGCCGAACAGGCCCATATCACCCTGGCCTTCGAGGGGGCATCGATCCACGACGAGGCCTACTACACCGCCTGGGCTTACGGAGACATCTTGGGCGGGGGCATGTCCTCTCGCCTGTTTCAGGACATCCGGGAACGCCAGGGCCTTGCCTATGCGGTCCATGCCGGCTCGCGCAGCTATGTGGACACGGGCAGTGTCAGCATTTACGCGGGCACGGGGCCGGAAACGGTGGCGCCCGTGATCGACGCGGTGGCGCGCACCATGCGCGCCATGGCCCAGGACGGCGTGCGGGACGAAGAACTCGACCGGGTGAAAGCCCAGATGCGCGCCGGCATTCTGATGGCCCTGGAATCGCCGGCCAGCCGGGCGGAATGGGCCTGCTCGGACCTCATCAACGAAGGGCGCCTCGTACCCATTGCGGAAATCCGCGAGCGGATCGATGCGGTGGAGCCCGGCGCGATCCGGGATTACGCGGCGCGGGTGCTGCAAGGCCCGCCGCTGGCCTTCGCGGCCGTCGGCGATGCGGCGGGTGCGGGGTCCTATGACGCGATGGTCGCGTCCTTCGCTGGGCGCTAGGCCGCGCTCGCGCGCCCGGTCTCGCCGCATCATGCCCGGCCTTGGACCGCGAACCGGCCCTGAAAACACCGTGGTGCTCCACGGCGAGGGATTCTATTTGCGTCATCCGGACTTTTCCGACCACGAAGCATGGGCCGCCGTCCGGGGGCGCAGCCGGACGTTTTTGGAACCCTGGGAACCGGTCTGGCCGCCCGATGACCTCACCCGGACGGCCTTTCGCCGGCGCATCCGGCGCTATCACCGGGACATCCGGGAGGATTCGGCCTATCCGTTTTTCATGTTCGCCGGGCGCAGCGATGCGTTCCTGGGGGCTCTGACCCTGTCCCATGTGCGCCGGGGGGTCAGCCAGGCGGCAACGCTTGGCTACTGGATCGGCGAGCCCTATGCGGGCCAGGGTTTGATGACGGCGGCGGTGCGTCGCCTGTGCCATTACGCATTCCGTGATTTGCGCCTGCACAGAATCGAAGCAGCATGCATCCCCACGAATGAACCGTCCCGGCGCGTTCTGCGCCGCTGCGGCTTTCGCGAGGAAGGCCTTGCCCGCGCCTATTTGAAAATCAATGGCCGCTGGCAAGACCATGTGCTGTTCGCTCTCCTCGCGGAGGATGACCGCGCCTCCTGAATGGTCACAGACCCGGCCTGGCGTCCGGGATCTGATGGCGGGACCCTTTTGGATGCTCATGGACGGATGGGACGGGCCCGGGACTGCGGAGGTCTGGGACGTGCCGTAAGTCTTGGCGGGAGGGTTGGCGTTTGGTGCGCGAGACAGACTCCAGGGGTGCGGAGAGAAGCGGACGGTCTGACCGTCCGCGTGCCCTCACCGGTGCGCCGCATGCCCCGAAACGGGGCGGGACGGACCAGCCCCGCCGCCGCCCGCGCGGACCCAGGGCCGGCACTCCCACCTCTCCCAAGGCCAGGGCGTCCGTTCTGCATCGCCGCCGCAACCGCAAGGCCCGACTGGGCGGAGTGGAGGCCCTGTTGTCGGTCATCGCGGGCCTGTTCGCCCTGCTCGTGGCCGGTGCGGCCCTCGTGTCCTTTGTCGTTCCCGGCCATGCGACGCCGCGGATGGTGCCGGCACAGCCCGCACTCGATGCCGCCGCGCCGGAGGCTCCGCCCGCGGCTGGCCCTGCCACGCCGGCCCGGCGGAGCGATGGACGGTCCTCGACACTGTTGATGCGTAAGGGCCTTGCCCGGATCGTCGCCGATCCGGATGCGACGGCCATCAATCTGAAGCCCGCCTTGCGCGATATCACCATCGCGCCGCCCGCCGCCGCACCCCATGAGGAGGCGGGCACGGCAACGGTCGTGCCGGCGCCCGAGCGTGACCTCGCCACGGGACGCTGGCTGATGGTGTCCTTGATCAATCCGTCCTCCGAGCATCAGGTCCGCACACTTGTGCTCAACAGCCCCACCCTGGCCGGGGCCGGCCTGTTCGGTGCCGGTGTGCGGGGCCTTGCGGTCAAGGGGGCCGTTTCCTGGGCCGAGGGCGCGCCCGCCCGTCCGCTCACCTGGGTCGAAACGCGGGCCTCCTCGACGGCCTATGAAGTCCGCCTCACGCCCAACCATCCGACGACGGTTGCCCTGCTGGTCGATGAACGGGCCGCGCCTTACACGCTTGCGCTCTGGGATGCGGCGGCCTACCGGCGGGTCGATCGGCTCGTGGCTGGGGCAAAGGGTGTCGTTGTGGGTGTGCTGATGACCCTGATCGCGCTCACGGCGGGGCGTTGGGTGCTCCAGGGTGGGCGGGACGAACTCGCGGCCACGGCCTTTGCCGCGGCCGGTCTTGTGTTCGTATCGGCTGGCTTTGGCGTGCCCTATACGCTGATTGCGCCGGATGCGGCCCTTGCCGGCGGGCTGCGCGCGGCGTCCCTGATGCTCTTGTCGGGGGCGGGACTGTTCCTCGTGCTGCGCTGTCTGCCCCTTGCCAAAATCGGCCCCGACTTGCCCCATTTGTTGCCGCGTGCCGCGTTGGGCGCCGTCGCCCTTGCCGTCTTGGCCTTGCCGGGCGGCTTCTTCGCCGCCCTGGCCGGACCGGTTGCTCTGGCGAGTTCGTTCTTTTGCGCCGGTGTGGCCGTGGTCCTGACACGGACCGGCGATGGCCGGGCCTCGGCCCTCGTCCCGGGGCTTGCGCTGATTGTTCTGTGCACCCTTGCGGCCACGCTGCTGTCCGTGACGGTGCCCGGTCCGCTCGCGGATCTTCAGTCCATGATGCTTACCGGCGGTGTCGCGGCCGGTGTGACCTTGTGCACCCTGTCCTGTCTGCTGACCCGGCCGGGCCTTCACCGGCGCGGCGCGGGCGCACAGGAGGGGCATGCGCAGGACACGGGCGAGGCCCCGGGCACCCGGGAGGGCGAACAGGAGGAGGCCCACGGCAACGGGCGGGCCGTCGTCGTTGATGGTCCGCGTGCCACGGACCTTGCCCTTGAGGCGGCGCTTGAAGGCATTTGGGACTATGATGTGCCGTCGGGACGCTTGACGCTCTCGCCCATGGTGGAGGCCCTGCTCGGCGAGCGCCCGGGCGCCCTGTCGCGCGGTCTGCCGGCCTGGCTGTCCCGTGTGCATCCGGACGATCTGGAGCGTTTCAAGGCGGGGTTGAAGGCGCAGTTGGCCCGCGTGAACCGCACCTTCGATCTGGAGGCCCGTGTCCTCCACTGCGACCAGCGTTATCGCTGGCTCACCCTGCGCGGCAAGGTCAGGCCCGGGCCGTCCGGCGAACCGGCGCGCCTTGTCGCGGTGGTGCGGGATGAAACCGGCCGCCGGATGGGGGACATGCAGGCCCATGCGCGCGCCCTGTTCGACGGGCTGACAGGCCTTGCGGGGCGGGGATTGCTGCTGGACCGGCTGGAGCGGCTGCTGGTCTCCCGGCGGGCGCAGGATCCCGAGCCGGCGATCATCCTCATTGATCTTGACCACTTCCGCACCGTGAACGAAGTGATGGGCCCCGGTGATGGAGACCTGGTGCTGATCGCCCTGGCGCGCCGCCTTGAAGGGCTGGTGGATGATCTTGACACGGTGGCACGGGTCGGCGGCGACGAGTTCGCCATCTTGCTGAGTTCGGGCCTTGACGAGGCGGGCGAGGATCAGGCGGGCCGTCTGGTCTGCGAAGTGCTCTCCGCACCCATCGCGCTTGCCGAACAGGATGTGACCCTGACGGCCTGCGCCGGGATCGCCTGTGTCTCGGGCGACCGGACGAGGGCGGAGGATGTGCTGGCCCAGGCCGAAATCGCGCTTTCGCGGGCAAAGTCCAAGGGGGCGAGCCAGGTCTATGCGCTGCGGGCCTCGCCGAAGGCACCGCCGGCCCTCATGGTGGAAAGCGCCCTTAAGGCGGCGCTGACGCCGCGCCGGCTGGCGCTCACCTACGAGCCCGTTGTCGATCTCCAACGCTCACGGTTGGGCGGGTTCGACGCCGCGCTGCACGGGATCCTGGGCGCCGAGCAGCCGGTGCCGCCGGAAGCCCTGGTGCGCCGGGCCGAGGCGTCGGGCGCGATGAAGGATCTGGGCCTGCGCATGGTGGAAGCCGCCGTTGCGCAGATCCAGGACTGGCAGCGCCGCTGGCCAACGGATCCGCCGCTTTTCGTCACCCTGATGGTGCCCAGCGTGGAGCTGTTCAGCCTCGATTTTGCCGACGAAGTGCGCACCCTGATCGCCCGGGGCGGGTTGCCGGCGCGCAGCCTGCGCCTTGCAGCCGATGACGCGATCCTGTCGGTGCATCCCGAAGCGACCGCCCAGGCCCTGCGGGTTCTGGCGCAGGACGGAGTGGGGCTGGCGCTCGACAATTTCGGGGCCGGCTTTGGCTCGGTGGCCCGCCTGGCCGGGCAGCCCCTACAGGCGGTCCGATTGCCTGCGTCCCTGGTGGCCGGGGTGGCCGACTGTGACCGCACGGCCCGGCTGCTGAAGGGCCTGGCGGGCATGATCCACGATCTCGACATCGAAGTTTTGGGGATCGGCGCGGACAGCGAGGCGGAGGTGAAGGCGCTGCGCGATCTGGGCCTCGATTTTGCCCAGGGCGCGGCCGTGGGCGGGCCCCAGTCGCCGGAGCGGGCGGCAAGCCTGCTGACGCGCATGCTGGGGCCGGAGCGGGGCGCGCCGGTGGAAACCCCTGGCGCCCTGTTCGGTCAGGTCGACGCCGCCGAATGAGATGCCGGTCCCTCAGACCAGCGGGCGAGAACGTCAGATCAGTCGGCGGCCCGGAGCCGCAGCGGCGCCGGGCCGCCCTCGCGGCCTTAAGCGCGGTGCCGATTAATCACCCCGCGGCCAGTATCGTTCAGGCCGTACCCTGGACGCTTGAGAGGATGGACGGGCCCACGCCCAGCACGCCAAGGGCCCGTGCCCATTTCTGATCGCACGGTGTGTCGAACACGAGCGAGGAATCGGCCGGCCCATGGAGCCAGCCATTGTTCTTGATTTCATCCTCAAGCTGGCCCGGGCCCCAGCCCGCATAGCCCAGGGCGAACAGGGCCTGATCGGGCCCGCTGCCATCCGCCAGAGCCCGCAGCACGTCCACGGTTGCGGTCATGCCGATTTCCTCGGAAATTTCCTGGGTTGCGGAATTCACGCAATAATCGAGGGAATGGAGCACAAAGCCCCGTTTTGTATCGACCGGACCCCCAATATGGATGCGCAGGGCCGACTCCGGCCCCTCGGGCGGGTCGATGTTCAGGCTCTCGAGCACGCTGTGAAATGTGAGATCGGGGGAGGGCTTGTTCAGGATCAGACCCATCGCGCCGGATTCCGAATGGGCGCACATATAGATCACGCTGCGCTCGAAAGCGGTGTTTTCCATCGCTGGAGGCGGCATGGCGATCAGGACCTGGCCAAGCAGACTATCGCCGGTCCAGGTTTCTTCGGGTCCGATCGCGGTGAGAATCGCGCTGGGCACGGGACACTTTCTCCTGAAGGACGGTAAGCCACGATAGGGATTGCGGCGTTGCCCGGCCGTGCCATGGCAGCGTGATCGCCGCCCGGCAGGCCGTAGGCACCGCTTGCAATCTCTGATATCGCAAAGCCGTCACCAAACCGGCCCACAGGATGCGTCCAGCGCCAGGTTCATGCAAGTCGCATGGCGCGTTGATCCTGAGAGCTTGCAACTTTTCCAAGACATCCCTGGAGGAAGGTCCTATGACAATCGAAATTGGCCAGAAGATCCCGCAAGGCATCAAGCTGATGGAAGCCACGTCCGGCGGTCCGCGTCCGGTGACCACGGATGACCTGTTCGCCGGCAAGAAAGTCGTCATGTTCGCCGTTCCGGGGGCCTTCACGCCTTCCTGCTCAGCGGCGCACCTGCCGGGCTTCGTTCAGCATGCCGACGCCATCAAGGCCAAGGGCGTGGATACGGTTGCTTGTCTGTCCACAAACGATGCCTTCGTGCTGCAGGCGTGGGGTGACGCGCAGAAGGCCGGCGAGAAGGTCATGATGCTGAGCGACGGCAATGGGGAGTTCGTCAAGGCCCTTGACTTGACCCTTGATGCCTCCGGCTTCGGCATGGGTCTGCGCGCCACGCGCTTCTCGATGATTGTCGAGGACGGTGTGGTCAAGTCATTGAATGTGGAGAGCAATCCCGGCGAGGTGGCCGCATCGAGCGCCGAGAAAGTGATCGACCAGCTTTGATTTAAAACGCGGTGCCCCTTTCAGGCCCGCTCGGCCTTGAAGGGGGCCATCCCGGCCCGGGCAAGCGCATCAGCGCGTTCATTGTCCGGGTCTCCGGCATGGCCCTTGACCCAGTGCCACTCGATGGTGTGCGGCGCCATGGCCTCATCGAGACGTCGCCAGAGGTCTTCGTTCTTGACCGGTTTCTTGGCCGCCGTCTTCCAGCCCTTCGCTTTCCAACCGGCGAGCCATTGGGTTACCCCGTCCCGGACATATTTCGAATCCGTGTGCAGATGGATGGTACAGGGGCGTTTGAGCGCCTCCAGCGCCGAGATCGCCCCCATTAACTCCATGCGGTTGTTCGTTGTCTGAGCGTCACCGCCGGACAGCTCTTTTTCGCTCGTGCCATAGCGCAAAATGGCGCCCCAACCGCCGGGCCCCGGATTTCCCGAACAGGCCCCGTCCGTATAGATCACCACATCGCTCATGGGCGCCCGAGGCGCGCGTTGCGTTGGCGTTCAGGGCGTCGGCTTCCAGGGCAAAGGCCCCTGTGAGGCTTACTGTGCACTGGCATGGGCTGCTTCGGCTTCCGTGAGAACGCGCGGCAACTTGAAATGCACGTCTTCGACCACGGTCGTGTCCTCTTCGATCGTCAGATCGAACTGCGTGCGCAGCGCATCGACCACCTCCTGGACAAGCACTTCGGGCGCGCTGGCGCCGGCCGTCAGGCCGAGGGTCTCGACACCGGCCAGCCAGTCGAAGTCAAGATCCCCGGCCCGCTGCACCAACGCCGATTTCGGCGCGCCGGCCCGGCGCGCGACCTCAACAAGGCGCATGGAGTTGGAAGAATTGGGCGCGCCCACCACCAGCACGGCATCGCAGGCGGCGGCGATGGCCTTGACGGCTTCCTGGCGATTGGTGGTGGCGTAGCAGATGTCTTCCTTGTGGGGCTTGGAGATGGCGGGAAAGCGGTCCTGCAGGACACTGACGATCTCCGCCGTGTCGTCGACCGACAGGGTGGTCTGGGTCACGAAGGCCACTTTCTCCGGATCCTTCGGTGTGTAGGCGCGGGCATCCTCCGGCGTTTCGATCAGCGTTATTGCGCCGTCGGGAAGCTGGCCCATCGTGCCCTCGACCTCCGGGTGGCCCGCATGGCCGATAAGGACGATCTCAAGGCCTTTGGCGTGGTGGCGCTCAGCCTCCACATGGACCTTGGAGACGAGGGGGCACGTTGCGTCGATGTAGAACATCTTGCGCTGTTCGGCCTCGGCCGGCACGGATTTGGGAACCCCGTGGGCGGAGAAAATCACCGGCATGTCGCCCGGAACTTCGTCGAGTTCTTCGACAAAGACGGCTCCCTTGGCTTCGAGTTGTTCGACCACAAAGCGGTTATGGACAATCTCGTGGCGCACATAGACCGGAGGGCCATAGCGCTCCAGGGCCAGTTCGACGATCTGGATCGCCCGGTCGACCCCGGCGCAGAATCCGCGCGGCGCGGTCATGAGAACCTTCAGCTGCGGTTTGGCGGTGGACACGGCGGCATTCCTTCCAGGTTGGGAGGGGGGAGGTGGGCCCGTTTCGTTACACTCTGTCCGCAAAGGACAGGACTATTCCGGACGCTGGCACACACGTAACTGGCACCCACAGACTGGCACATAGAACACTGGCATGTTTTGCCCTGGATTGGCATTGGCCAACGTCATTGTCTTCGGGCGCCAACGTCATCGC
>CAYYTT010000081.1:10429-17436 GCA_964474635.1 uncultured Alphaproteobacteria bacterium
AACGTCATCGCCCTTAGGGGCCAACGTCATTGCCCGCGGGCATCACACCGCGTCATTGCGCGCTCACGGTCTGCCCTTTGGCTCACATGCCCGTAAGCCGAAGGCAAGGGGCATCATGGGGCGGAACTTGGGCGCTTCGCCCAGCCGATACCACAGGTCGCGGGGCCCCTGGGCTACTTTGTCGAAGCTTGGGCCACTTTGTCGAAGCCAGGGCCACTTTGTTGAAAAAGGCCGCGCGCCCATGCCCCGGTCCGGCCACCAGGGCGCACTCGGTGCCCAGGATTGAAGGCTCCCCGCCGCTTGGCTAAGGTCCATGATCGTGATGGGGCTTTGGCCCGGTGAATAACATCCGCAGGCCTTGGAGACTTCTATGAGCGTGACACGTTGTCGTCGAAGTGACGATGCCCGTTCCCGTGGCGCGAGCGCCGCCATGCGTCGTGTTTTGTCCCTTGGGCTTGTCGGCGTTTTGGCGCTTGCCGCGGCCGCATGCGGCAAAAATCCCGCCCCGCGCGGCTCGGTCCGCGGCTGCCCGGAAGTCGGTATTTTGGCGGACGCGGCGAAGATAACGAAGTTTCTGCCCGGCAGCGCGCGGGACGTGACGGACACGCTCTACGAGGCCGACATTACGGATGTGTCCCTTGATTGCGACGGCAAGCGCGACGCCCTGGAGCTTAATCTGGCGTTGATGATGACGGCTGAACTCGGCCCGGCGTCCCAGTCTAGCCGCAGCCATTCCTTGCGCTTCTTCGTGGCGGTCCTGCGCGGCAAGGAAGGGATCGTGAAGCGGATCTACCGCGCGCCCGTCGAATGGCCCTCCGATTCCCGCTATGCCGGGATTCGGCACACGGTGGAGGGTTTGACCGTGCCCACCGATGACTCCATCGATCCGGAGAGTTATGAGGTCCTGGTCGGGTTCGATCTCGTGAGCGACGAAGTGCGCTACAACCGAGCCCAACCGGGTTTCCAATAAACGTCGCGGGCGAGGCGGGTCCAGTCATGAGGGCGGCCCCATGCCGCCCCGGCCCCCTTGTCGCGGAGTGTTACCATGGTGTCCCTGCCGTACCTTTTGAGCGAAGAGGCAAGCGCCGCCTTCGCCGAAGCCGGCCTTGATCCTTCCTTCGGCACAGTGACGCCGTCGGATCGCCCTGACCTGGGGCAATTTCAATGCAATGGGGCCCTGCCGGCCGCCAAGATCGCCAAAAAACCGCCCCGTGAAATCGCCCAGGCCGTTCTGGAGGCCCTGGCCAAGCGGGATGCGGGCCGCGAGCGCCCGTTTTTCGCCAAGCTCGACCTTGCAGGCCCCGGCTTTATCAATATGACCCTGACGGATGAAACCCTGGCCGAGCGCGCCGGGGCCATGGCCGCGGCCGACCGGTTTGGCATGGGCGAGGTGGGCGCCGGCAAGACCGTGCTCGTCGATTTTGGTGGGCCCAACATCGCCAAGCCCATGCATGTGGGGCACCTGCGCTCCACCATCATCGGCGATAGTCTGCAGAGGATTTTGCGGTTTACCGGACACGGAACGACTTCGGACGTCCATATGGGCGACTGGGGCCTGCCCATGGGCATGCTGATTTCCGAAATCGCCGAACGCCAGCCGGACCTGCCTTACTTCGTGGAGGGGGCTACCGGTCCGTTCCCGGAGGACTCTCCGGTTTCCATGGAGGACCTGGAGGAGCTCTATCCGGCCGCCTCCAAGGCCTGCAAGGCGGATGAGGCCCGCGCCGCCCGCGCCCGGGAGGCGACCGCGCAGCTGCAAAAGGGGCACCCCGGATACCGTGCCCTGTGGCGCCATTTCATGGACGTGTCCATCGCGGGCATGCGGCGCGAATTCGGCGCGCTCGGCGTCGTGTTTGACCTGTGGAAGGGCGAGGCGGATGTGGATCATCTCGTGCCCGATCTCGTGGAAGACCTGAAAGCCCGGCAGATCGCCGAGGAAAGCGAGGGCGCGCTGATCGTCCCGGTGGCGCGCGAGGACGACAAGTCCGAAGTGCCCCCGCTGATCCTGCTCAAATCGGACGGAAGTGCCCTATACGGAACGACTGATGTGGCGACCATCATCGACCGCGCCAAGGCCATCGACCCGGACCTGGTGCTCTATGTGGTGGATCAGCGCCAGCATTTGCATTTCGAGCAGGTGTTCCGGGCCGCTGACAAGGCCGGCGTGACGGGCAAGGCCGTGCTGGAGCATATCGGCTTTGGCACCATGAACGGGCCCGACGGCAAGCCGTTTAAGACACGGGCCGGCGGCGTTCTGAAGCTCTATGATCTCATCACGATGGCCCAGGAGCGCGCGGCCGCGCGGCTTGATGAGGCCGGGCTCGCGTCCGATTATCCGCCCGATGAGAGGGCCGAGATCGCGCGTAAAGTCGGCATTGCCGCCATCAAATTTGCCGATCTGTCGAATTATCGTCTGTCCAATTACATTTTCGATCTGGAGCGGTTCACGAGTTTTGAAGGCAAGACCGGTCCTTATCTTCAATATGCGGCGGTGCGGATCAAATCCATCCTGCGCCGGGCGGAGGTGGACCGCGCCGCCCTGAAGACCGAGGCCCTGCCGGTCAACTCGGACGCCGAGCGGGGGCTTGCGCTCGCGCTGACCGGCTTTCCGGCCGCAATCGAGGCGACGCTTGAGCGGCGGGCACCGAACATGCTGTGCGACTACCTGTTTGGCCTCGCGCAGGATTTCAGCCGGTTCTATGCGGAACATCACATCCTGTCGGGAAATGATCCGGACGTGCGTACAGGTCGCCTTGCCCTGTGCGCCGCGACGCTCGATCTGCTTGAAACGGGTCTGGATCTGCTCGGTATCGAAGTGCCGGAGCGGATGTGACGCGCTGACACTTGGCGCGCGCCCTCCAGCGATCGGCCCCACTCACTGGTCATCCATTGACTTGGGGGCGCGGCATCCTATGGTTTCGATCTGGAACAGCCCGCTGGGAAGCGCGCCGTTTTGCACATACACATGATCCCCGCGGGAGAGTTCGGTCAGCTTTTTGAAGGCTTAGACCGGCGCCGAAGGAGCAACCGCCCGGAAACTCTCAGGCAACCGGACCGCGGGAGGATGACACTCTGGAAAGCAGGTTTGCGGTACACCGCAAGCCTCGCCGACGGGGTCAAGCGTGTTTGAACCGGTCCGCGCGGCGGACGACACGGGTCGGCACGTGAAATCTCTCAGGCACCATGACAGAGGGGCAAATGCCGGCTTCGACCGGTCCCCTTTTTGGCGATCGCATCTGTCGCGCGGTGGTTGCGATGATGGTGCGGTCCCCATGGGTCCCACGCATTCCGATTGGAATGCAGAGCAGGAGAGATCATGGCAGAGCCCCTCCGGCAGACGGCGTTACATGGCCTGCATCGGCGTTTGGGCGGAAAAATGGTCCCCTTCGCCGGCTATGACATGCCCGTCCAATACCCCTTAGGCATTCTCGGCGAGCACAATCACACCCGCTCCGCGGCTGGCCTTTTCGATGTGTCCCATATGGGGCAGGTGGTCCTGTCCGGGCCGGACCACGAAACCGTCGCGGCCGCCTTGGAGCGCGTGGTTCCCGGCGAAATCCTCAAGCTTGCGCCGGGCCGGATGCGCTACACGGTTCTGCTCAATGATGAGGGCGGGATCCTTGATGATCTGATGGTGACCCGGCTTCAGGACGATGGCCGGCTATTTGTCGTTCTGAACGCGGCCTGCAAGGCGGATGATCTTCGCTATCTGCGCGAGCGCCTTCCCGCCAGCGTCACCATCAATGTGTTGGACGATGCCGCCCTTCTCGCCCTCCAGGGGCCGGCGGCCCTCACGGTTTTGAGCGAGATGATGGGCGGCGCGCCGGATCTGCGCTTCATGCAGGGGGCCCAGGTTCAAATCGCCGATGTGCCGGTCCTTATGACCCGCTCTGGCTACACGGGCGAGGACGGTTTTGAGCTTTCCGTGCCGAACGGCCAGGCGGAAGACTTCGCCGAGCGCTTGCTCGCCTTCGATGCGGTGGAGGCCATCGGTCTTGGCGCGCGGGACTCGTTGCGTCTTGAGGCCGGATTGTGTCTCTATGGTAATGATCTGTCTACGGATGTCACTCCCGTTGAGGCGGATCTCGCCTTCGTGCTCGGCAAGCGCCGGCGCGACGCGGCCGATTTTCCGGGGGCGGCCAAAATCCTGCGGCAACTTGCTGATGGTCCGGCCCGCCGGCGTGTGGCGCTTTTACCGGAGGGCAAGGCTCCAGCCCGGGCCGGCACAGACATCACCGCGCCGGACGGCAGCGTCATTGGAACCGTGACGAGCGGCACCTTTGCCCCCTCCGTAGGCGGGCCGATTGCCATGGGCTATGTGACAAGCGCCCATGCCGCGCCGGAGACGGCCGTGAATCTCATGGTTCGCGGTCAGGCGCGCCCGGCGAAGGTCGTCACCGCCCCCTTCGTTCCCCACCGTTACGTCAGAGGCTGAACGCTATCACACGGGATGAAGGGAAAGGCCGCAAAGCGTCTGCCCATCCCGACGACTGTGAATAACCGTTTACAGAGGATCTTCGAGCGATGAGCACACTTAAATTCACCGACCAACATGAATGGATCCGGATCGATGGTGAAACCGGAACCGTTGGAATTACCGACTACGCCGCTGGCCAACTCGGCGACGTGGTATATGTGGAGTTGCCGGATGTGGGCAAGACCGTAAAGCAGGCGGAGGAAACCGCGACGGTTGAGTCCGTGAAGGCCGCCAGCGAAATCTACGCGCCGATGGGCGGCGCGGTCACGGAAGTCAATGCCGCGCTGGCGGACAATCCCGCCCTGATCAACGAGGATCCGGCCGGCGAAGGGTGGTTTTTCAAGATCTCCCTCGCCGATGCGGGCGAAGCGGACAAGCTCATGGATGAGTCGGCCTACAAAGCTTTTTGTGAAGGACTGTCCTAATCATGCGTTATTTGCCGTTAGGGGATGCCGAACGCGCGCAGATGCTCGCTAAGATCGGCGTCGATCACGTGGACGATCTGTTCGCGGATGTGCCGGAACAGGCGCGCCTGTCCGGTCCGGTCGATCTGCCGCGCCATATGGGCGAGCTTGAGGTCGAGCGGAAACTGTCCGCGCTCGCTGCACGCAATGTGACGGCGGGCTCGGTTCCGTTCTTCATCGGCGCCGGCGCCTATCGCCACCATGTCCCGGCGACGGTTGACCACATCATTCAGCGTTCTGAATTCCTGACCTCCTACACGCCTTATCAGCCGGAGGTCAGTCAGGGCACGACCCAGTACCTGTTTGAGTTTCAAACGCAGGTCGCCCGGATCACAGGCATGGATGTGGCCAACGCCTCCATGTATGACGGCTCGACCGGGTGCGCGGAGGCCGTCCTCATGGCCCAGCGCGTGACCAAAAAGGCCAAGGCAATCTTGTCAGGTGGTCTTCACCCGCATTATCGGGCCGTGGTGCAGAACATGGATCGCCTGATGGGCGAGCCGTCGACGGTTCTGCCGGCGGATGTAACCGGTGTTGAAGATATCGCCGCCCATATTGATGACGATACCGCCTGCGTGGTCGTTCAGTCGCCCAATGTCTTTGGGCATCTGGTGGATTTGCGCCCCATAGCCGAGGCCGCCCACGCCAAGGGCGTGCTGCTGGTGGCGGTGTGTACCGAAGTCGTCGCGCTCGGCGCCATTGAGTCGCCGGGTGAGCAGGGGGCGGACATTGTCGTGGCCGAGGGCCAGAGCATCGGCAACAGCCTCAATTTCGGCGGTCCCTATGTGGGCCTCTTCGCCACGCGCCAGAAATATGTGCGCCAGATGCCTGGCCGCCTATCGGGGCGCACGGTGGATGCCAACGGGCGCGAGGGCTATGTGCTCACCCTGTCGACGCGGGAACAACATATCCGGCGCGACAAGGCCACCAGTAACATCTGCACCAATTCGGGTCTGTGCTGCCTTGCCTTCACGGTCCACATGTCGCTCTTGGGTGAGAAGGGCTTTGGCCGGCTTGCGGCGCTCAATCATCAGGCGGCGGTGCGCCTTGCCGGCGCGCTCGGCCGGGTGCCGGGCGTCAATCTGATCACGCCGTATTTCTTCAACGAGTTCACACTCTCGGTGAAAGGGCGCGCCGCCGATGTGGTGGATCGGTTGGCCGAAAAGGGTGTGCTCGGCGGTGTGCCGGCCAGCCGCCTGTGGCCCGACCGGCCCGAAATGGACAGTCTGCTGATCGTCGCGGCGACCGAAACCAACACGCCCGAGGATCAAGCCGCCTTTGTCACCGCTCTTGAAGAGGTGCTGCAATGATGAACCGTCAGGGACGCCCCAGCCGTCCGGATACGGATGCGCCCGTGACGCCGGTGTTCGAGACCACATCGGGCAGCCGCGGGCTGGTCCAACAGGAACCGGTTCTGTTCGAAATCGGCCGCAAGGACCATTGCGGCGTCGATCTGCCTGCGCCGGATCCCGCGCTTGAGTCCCGGCTTGGCGCGCATGCGCGCAAAACGCCGCTCAATCTGCCCGGCCTCACCGAGCCCGAGGCGATGCGCCATTATGTGCGCCTGAGCCAGAAAAACTACGCCATCGATCTTGGCGTCTATCCACTCGGCTCGTGCACAATGAAGCACAATCCGCGCCTTAACGAGAAGATGGCGCGCCTGCCGGGCTTTGCCGATATCCATCCGCTGCAACCGGCACAGACGGTTCAGGGCGCGCTTGCCCTGATCGATGAACTGGCCCATTGGCTCGTGACCTTGACGGGTATGACGGCCGTGGCCATGTCGCCCAAGGCCGGCGCCCATGGCGAGCTGTGCGGCATGATGGCCATCCGGGCCGCGATCGAGGCGAAGGGCGAAAAGCGCTCAAGGGTTCTCGTGCCCGACGCCGCCCATGGCACCAATCCGGCCACGGCCGTTCAGTGCGGCTACACGGTGGAATCTATTCCCGAAACGGCGGCGGGACGGGTCGATCTTGAGCGCCTGAAAGCCATGCTGGACACGGACGTGGCGGCCATCATGGTCACCAATCCGAACACGGCTGGCCTCTTCGAACGGGACCTGATCG
>CAYYTT010000082.1:0-17431 GCA_964474635.1 uncultured Alphaproteobacteria bacterium
GTGCCGCAACTACTTCAATGAGGCAGGATATGGTGCAGATTAATCGCCCGGCGCTTTAGGCATCCACCACAAGAGTGGCCGCACCTTGTCCTCCCACGGAGCGCTTACAGTCCCATCTGCCGGACGGCGAGGTCGCGCATAATCTCTTCCGAACCGCCGCCGATGGCTAGGACCTTGACCTCCCGGTACAGACGTTCCACCGGATTGCCGCGCAAGTACCCTGCCCCGCCCATAATCTGCATGGCCTCGCTGGCCACGAATTCGAGCGCCTTGGTGGTGTAGAACTTCGCCTTGGAAATCTCCGCGATGGGCATCTCGCCCTCCTCGATGGTCCAGCACACCTGGTTCAGCAGCGCCTCGCAGGCATCCACATGGGCAGACATGTCCGCGATCTTGTGGCGGATCACCTGGTGTTCGATCAAGCGCTTGCCGAATGTCTGGCGCTCCTGGGCCCAGGCGAGGGAATACTCAAGGCATGTCTTCATCATGCCGAGCGCCAGAGCCGTGAGGGACACTCGCTCCAGATTGAAATTATTCATGATGGCATAAAAGCCGCGATTTTCCGGACCCATCATATGATCGGCCGGCACCCGGCATTCATCGAAATAGAGCGTGGCCGTGTCCGAGCACCACCAGCCCATCTTGCGGTCAAGCTCAGTGCGCGAAAAACCGGGCGTGTCGGCGGGCACAAAGAACAAGGACACACCGCCCAGCCCCGTCCCGCCGGTGCGTGCACCGACCACGAAGTAATCGCTCTGCATACCCCCGGTTATGAAAGTCTTGGAGCCGTTCAGCACGTAGTGATTGCCGTCCTGACGCGCCGTCGTTTTCAGATTGGCCACGTCCGACCCGCCGGAGGGTTCGGTGACCGCAAGGCTGGAGCCCTTCCGTCCCGAGACGACTTCGGCAAGGCACAGATCCTTGATCTCCTCGGTGGCGAGCGCCTGGATAGGATCAAGGGAAATCGACCGCCCACTGAAGGCCGCCCACAGACCGCTGGAGCCACTGCGCCCCATTTCCTCCGAATAGGCGGCGCGCATGAAGGCATCGTCAAAACCCAGACCGCCATATTTCTCGTCAATCCCGAAGCCGAACACGCCCAGCGCGCCGATCTTCTCATGGATCTCCCAGGGCACCCGCCCCGCCTCGTCCCAGGCGTCGATATGGGGCTTGACTTCGGTGTCAACGAAGCGGGCGATGGTCTCGCGAAAGGCCCGGCGTTCCTCGGTTTCGAACGGATTTTTCATGGCCAACCTCCAGTTTTCCCAGCATTCGGGCTTTGGCGCAGAGTGGGCAATGGCCCAATCGCGCGCAAGGGCTATTTGGTCCCGCCCGGGCCGCGCTATGCTGCGCGCAATGGCCGATCGGGCCGGCAAAACCACCTGGAGGATCCCATGCTAGAAGGCAAAATCGCAATCGTCACCGGCGCCGCGTCGGGCATCGGACGGGCCTCCGCCCGCCTGTTCGCCGCCTCGGGCGCAAAGGTCGTGGCCGCCGACAAGGCACCGGCCGTGGAGGAGACGGTCTCAGCCATCGCGGCCGAAGGTGGAGAAGCCATCAGCATGCAAATGGACGCGGGCCTTGAAAGCGACGTGACCGCACTGATCGATCTTGCCGTGAGCCGGTTCGGCGGGCTTGATGTGTTCTACGCCAATGCGGGCATCAGCGGCACGGTGCAGGGCGGCATCTTCGATGAAACGCCGGAGGGCTGGATGGAAATGCTCCGGGTCAATCTCGTCGGCCCGTTCCTGGCCATCAAGCACGGCGCCCCGAAAATGATCGAGCGCGGGCGCGGATCGATCGTGTGCACCGCATCGGTCGCGGGCATCCGGTCCGGCGCGGGCCCGGCGCAATATTCGGCCTCAAAGGCCGGCGTGATCAACCTTGCCCAAACGGCCGCGCAGCAGCTCTCCGGCACCAATGTGCGCGTCAACGCTGTGTGCCCCGGGCTGATCGAGACCGGCATGACCAAGCCGATCTATGATTTTGCCCGCTCTGCCGGCAAGGAGGACAAGATCGGCCAGCTCAATCCCCTGCGCCGGGGCGGCCAGCCGGAAGAAATTGCCAATGCGGCCCTCTTCCTGGCTTCCGATGCCGCGTCTTACATCAATGGCCAAGCCATCGTTGTCGACGGCGGGCTCTCATCTTCCCATCCGGTGAGCCCGAGCGGGCGCGGCAGCACACGCTAACGCCTTTGGGCGCAAAATCGCCTTGCGCGGCGACCCGGGTTGGGAGGCCCAGGGTCGCCTTGCTCCCCATAGGTGAAAAAAATCAAAGACTTTAGGCACTTTCGGCAAGAACTTTTTAACCGACCCTTTTAATGATCGTATTCGGACAAAGCGTCCCCTCCCGCCCTCTCACTGGAGCTTTTCGTCCGCAATGCCCCGTTTTTATTTCGGCCAAGTCGTGCCGCGCAAAATCCTGGTCCGCACCTCCGAGCGGTTTACAGACTGGACCTTGAACCTGCTGAACCCCGACGAGGATATCCTCGTCCACATGGGGCTGCGCAGCGTAAAATCGCAACTTGCCATCAATTCGCGTATTGGTGGGGCCTGGCAGAAGGAACTTCTGGTCAGTGCACTGCCAGCCGACTGGCACAGCCGGGCCGTCAGCGTTCAGATCGTGCTCGAAGGCGATCATTGTACGGTATGGCTTGGGGATGCGCAGGTCGCCTCCCTGCCCATTGCCCTCATTGCGCCCTGGGCCGGAGACAATCCTAAATTTGCCGCTCTTGAGACGGATCAGAAACTCTCTGCGGCCGAAGTCGAAGCCGCCCCTTTGGTGCAAGGTCTCGACGGCCCGCATCGGTTCCTCGACGAGGCGCCCCTGGCCGTCGCCTCGGCGGACGAACCGGCCGTCCTCCTTCAGGTGGGCCGCGAGGCAGCGCTTGGGGATGGCGGTCCTTTCGCCCTGTGTTTCGACCGGGTCGAAACGGTGGGAAACGCCGAAGACAAGCCGCTTGAGGCCATGGAAAAGATCAGAGATTTGTCCCAAAGCCAGTCATCGGGCAGTCTGACGATCTGTGCCAATACGGATCCTGCGATGGCCCTGTCGCCGGCCGGATCGGGCCTTGAACATATCGCGCCTGAGCGTATCTGCGACTATGTCGGTCAGGGCAGCCTCAGTTTCGAGGACCACTGGAGCCTTGTTCTGCGCGGCCTTGCAACGAAAAATCTGATGTCGACCGGGCGCCGCCTGGTGCTCGATCCGGCGGCCGAGCACCTGTGCCTGTGGCGCTTTCGCCCCGCGCCAGGGGGACAACGCGACCGCTCCGCCGAAGACATCCGGCGGTTCTTGCGCCAGATCGGCAACGCCCCCCTGCGCTTTGCCGAAGGAGACGTTAGTCCGGTGACGGCGCGGATCCATTTAGGCCGCAGTCTGATCGTCGTTGTGCCCGACGGGACGCCTGAGGACCGCGACCTGCTGCGCGCCTTTGAGCGGGAGACCCGCTTTGTGGCCATCGACAGGACCGGCCTTGATCTGGGTACAGATCCCCATGGTGAAGGCACCCGCAATGCCGTGATGCGCCGGGCGGCCGCCCTGTTCGCGGGGCACGAAATCGACCGGATCGTTTTTGTCCCCATGGCCGTCGCCCAGGGCGAGGCGCGCGAAACGGTGGTCACCCAGGCCTTGAGCGAGGGCACCCTTGCCGCCGTGACGTTTGGGGACACCCTCGCGGCAATGACGGTTGAGCGGACGGCTTTCACCTTCGCGTCCCCGCCGCCCTGGCACGTTGCCGCAGCCGAGCCCCTGGACGCTGCCAGTGCGCCAATCCCTTGGGTCGGTCCGCGGCGACGTCTGACGCCCTACCCGGGCCAGCGCGCGGCAGTCCTGCTCCGCGACCTGGGCGTGCTCTTTGACAACGCGGCGGAAGAGGCTGCCGAAACGCTCCTGCCCATGATGGATGAGCTTTTGGATCGTCTGCTCCCGGTGCAGCCATTTTTGACTTTGAATATCGTCCATCGGATCGCCCTGGTGGTGGGCGCGCCGATCCTGACCGACACCACCAACCGGATTGCGGCCCTCGCAACCCAGATCGGCGCGGAGGAACTGACCTATTTGGCGCGTTTCCTCAACGACCATCGTTGGCGCGAGGCGGCCAGTATCCTTGTGCGGGCAGCACGAACCCTGCCCCTCGACGAAAGCCAAGGGATCCGTCTGGCCGCGGAAGATGCCGACATCTCCACCCACATCGCGAATGACGCCGCCAAGGCCCCTGTTCTGGCCGACCCGGCGGTCCTGTTCACGCAGGATCGGGTCGATGAAGTCGCGCAGATCAAATATCTCAAGCACAGCGCCTCAGCCCAAGACTGGGACGGTATCCTGCGCGCCACGGTCGATCCGCAAACCCTTGGCACAAGCGAGGAGATATTGAAGCTGAAGGGTGTCGCGCTTCTAAAACGCGGCGACCTTGGCGCTCTTGAGGACCATTTGACCGCCTTCCGCACGGCTCGCCCGGATGGAAGTTGGAACGCGGATCGTCTCAGCGCAGAGCTTCTCTACTGCAACGGCAGGTTCGACGCCGCAGAAGCAGCGATCCAGGACCTGATCGCTCGCCACGACGTTCTTAAGGCCCTGCGTACGCCATCCGAACCCTTCACCCGGCTGACGGATCGCACCCCACTCGTGCCCAAGGATGAGGTTGCCATGGTCGTGGTGGCGCGCAATGAGCGCACCCGCCTTACCTGGCTCCTCGATCACTATCGCAGTCTTGGCGTGCGCCATATTTTCCTCATCGACAATGGCTCGACGGACGGCTCCCTCGAGGTGTTCGGCGCCCAGCCGGATGTGCACATCTTCAGCACACCGGAGTCCTATTCCGCGGGCCACTACGGCGTGAAGTGGCACAATGCCTTGTGCGACGAGTTGCTCCAGGATCGCTGGGTGCTGACGGTGGACGCCGACGAGATCCTTGTCTACCGGGATATGGACACCCTGTCCCTGCCAGATCTGTGCGCGGCACTCGATGAGGCAGGCCAGGAAGGTCTTTATACGCCGCAGATTGATATGTATCCGGACCGGCCCTTGGGCGAGGTGATTTACAAGCCCGGCATGTCGCTCATCGAGACTTTCGCCTATTTCGACGGCCTCGGCTACGAACGCTTCGTTCTGGCCGGCTCTCCGGCCATGGGCCAAACAGGCGGTGTGCGCCGGCGCATCTTCTGTTCGGACGGGCACGATGTGTCCCTGGCGCCCTTCGCGATGCAGAAGGTTGCCTTGACAAAATGGACGCGCGGCCGGCGCTATCTTCTGTCAACGCATGACATGTCCCCGACGATCATCGATCCGGACCGGGACAAGGCCGCCCTCCTCCATTTCAAGTTCATGCCGGACTTCCATGCCCGTGCCCTTGAGGAAGTGCGCCGCGGCGAGCACTATGACGGGGCCCGCGAATATCGGCGCTATCTTGCCTATCTGGAGCGCAGCGGTCAGCAGTCATTCCTATATCCACACAGTATTCGCTATGATGGTTTCGAGGCCCTCTCGGCGATGCGCTTCCGAGACAATCCGGACGACACCATCAGGACCGAGAGCCGGCCCCCCGCGCCTCAGGCCAAGGCCGCCTGAGGCTCGCGTTAAGGCCCCGTCCTTCCGCCTTCATCCCAGCTTGTCACCGCGCCGGACCGGTCCGTCCCGCCAGGAGTACTCATGCAGACGATCAGACTCTATCTGGGTGCGCACAAAACCGCGACGACGCATCTTCAAGGTATTCTCATCGCGAACCGCGATCTGCTTGCTGAGCGCGGCGTCTGCCTGTCGGCACCTCAGGACATCCGCAAGGAATGGCTGCCCCTATTCTTCAAGGCGGTGAAAGCTCTGCACAAGGAAGGGTGTATTCCGGACACACTGGCAGAGCCCCTTGTCGCCCAACGGCCGGCTCACGGCGATTGGATCTTGACGGAGGAGAACATCGTCGGCATTCCCGTCGACCTTCTGCATCTTCCAGGTCTCTATCCCAACGCCGCCAAGCGGTTGCGCACGTTGGTGACGCTCTTTCCCAAGGCGCGGATCAGCTTGCATTTTTCGCTGCGCTCCTATGACAGCTTCTACCGCTCCATGTATTCGGAGATTGTGCGCAGCCGGAGATTCGTCCCCTTCGACGCGTTCTACGACGAAACCGCCTTCGCGCAGAGAACCTGGCATGACACGGTGGCCCGGTTTGCCGAGGTTCTGCCCCAGGGGGATATCATCCTGTGGCGGTTCGAGGATTTCCGAGCCCTGATGCCGGATCTCCTGCGCCAGATCACGGGCCAGGACGATGTCGACGACATGATTGCCCATTACGCGCCCACGACGACACGGTCGTCCTTGTCGCAACGGGCCATCGATCTCATTACCGATCTTGCACCGGCGGTTGGCCCGGAAACAGCGCTGCGCCTGACCGAGCAAATCAACGCCCACTACGGCGTCGACAAGGGCTATGCCCCCTTCGAGCCCTTCGCGCCAAGCGTTGCCGAGCGGCTCCAGGCCCAATACGCGGCGGATTTGGCGCAAATCCGGCAGCGTTTTCCGGGCATTCGCTGCCTCACGCCGGACCCGGCCGCCCTGCCCCGCCTTGACAAGGCCGGTTGATCTTTCGGTTCTCAGATCTTCTGTACAAGTATCTCCCAGGAAATACGACAGGGCACTGGGCGTGCGCAGAAGATCGACCGTTAACACAAACGCTACCCCTCCCGCGCTAGGGGCATTGTGGGATGGTTTGCGTTTTGGCGACACACCGTGGAGAGAGCGAACGTGATCGTAATCGGCATCGGAGCGCAGAAGGCGGGTACCACCTGGCTGACGGCAGCGCTCAAAAACAATCCGGATTTGCTCATTGCACCCCAGAACGAGGTCCATTTTTTTGACCGGCTGGATGGCTACTTCAAAAAGCTCGAAAAGTCCCGGCATCTGATGCGCAAATATGAACCCTGGGTGCAGTCATTCCGGAGGCTGACCGAGAACCGCCAAGCCGAGAAGGCCGAAGCGATTGCGGCCTCGATTGCCCTGGCCAGTCAGCTTTTCCTGTGCGAGAGCATTCCGGACTATCTGAAGGTCGTCGGTGAGGCCCTGGAACGCACGGGGCGGCCCAATTTCCTCGACTGGACACCGTCCTATGGCTGCGTGTCGCGCGATATGACCAAACGGATGGCCGCTGAACTGCCCAGCGATACCCGGATCGTCCTGTCCCTGCGTGATCCCGTCGAGCGGGTCGTTTCAGCCTTCCACCACGAGCGGCGGATCGGCACCGTGCCGCATAAAGACGTGGAGACCTTTCTCAACACCCCGCAATGCTATATCCGGACTGACTACGGCACGATCCTGCGCAACTATTTCGACAGTTTCGGTCGGGACCGTGTCACCGTTGTGTTCTATGAAGAAATCTCCCATCCCGATCGTGCGGAGACCGACTTTGTCGAGCTTCAACGGGGCATGGGCTGCACGCCCATTGCCCTGCCCCAGCCGCCTCGGGGCCCCTCGCGCAAGGAACTGGAGCCGCAAGTGCGCGCCGCCCTCCTCGACCGATATGGCTTCGTATACGAACAGGTCGAGGAGCTTCTGGGCCGGGTCCCGGATTTCTGGCTGGCCGGACTTGAAGGCGGCCCCCTTAAGGAGACAGCCTGATGACCCAGGACACACAAAGCCAGACCGGCGACGAGGCCCCCTTCATTATCTGGACCCTGCGGCGCACGGGCGGCACGACCTTCACGAATCTGCTCATGGAGCTGTCGGCCTTTCCATCCGTGGAGCATGAGCCCTTCAACTGGGACCGCGCCTTCGGCCCCATCACCCGTCAGTACAAGGAAACGGGCGATGTGGAAACTCTGGACAAGGCGCTTGGCGAGGCCCTCGCCGACCGTGTGACGATCAAACACTGCTTCGATGTCATCGGCGAGACCATCTCGCAACGCCTGTGGGCCATGGGCGAGCGCCTTGGCTATCGCCACATCTTTCTGGACCGCCGGGACGAGATGGGCCGTCTTTTGTCCCTGGAGCTAGCGCGCATGACCGGCGTGTGGGGCAAGCATGGCTCTGAAGGCGTCTATGAGCGTATCGGGAAGGGCGAGATTGCCCTGCCCCCCATCGACATCAAGGCCCTGGTCGACCACGGCCGGGAATGCGCAGCCCGCCGCAAGGCGATTGCGAGCATGCTGGAGCGGTCCAAAATCGCGCCGCGTTTTGTGATGTATGAAGATCTTTATGCGGATCGGGAGAGCGGCTCGCGCCTCGTGAACGAGGTGGCCGCGTGGTTGTCCATCCCCCAGGAGCGCCTTGCGGCCCAGCAAGAGCGGATTGCGGGCGATCTCACCCACAAGCGGCAGTTCAGCGAGAAGCTTTATCCGCACATCCCCAATCTTGCCGAGGCCCAGACCGCCTTGCGGGAGGCCTTGCAAGAGGCGCCGCCGCTCAAGCAGGCGGGCTGACGGTCCGGCACCAGCGGCCCGATCACCGCTGGTGCGTTTGCTTTCCAAACGGCACCCATGCGCTCACTCGCGCAAGCGGATCAGCCCTTCCTGGGTTGTGCTCGCGACCAGGCGCCCTGCCCGGTTATAGATCAGACCACGGTTGAACCCGCGCCCACCAGCCGACCACGGACTGTCCGTGGCGTAGAGCAACCAATCATCCACCTTCACATCGTCATCGTGGAACCAGATCGCGTGATCTAGGCTCGCGGACTGGAGCTTGTGGGTCATCCAGCCCACCCCATGGGGCAGCATGGCCGTGCCCAGCAGGGACAGATCGGTCGCAAAGGCCAGGATCGCCTTGTGCATGGCCGGATCATCGCCGACGGGCGCGGCGGCCCGGAACCAGCGATGGATCAAAGGCGCGCGCGGCTGGGGCGCGAAGGGCAGATAATCCTGGTCTGCCAGCCGCATCTCGATAGGCCGGCGGCGCGTCATCACCTTCACAAGCTCCGGCGAGAGACTGTCCGCATGCTGGCGCACCAGCTCTTCTTCGCTGGGCAGGCTGTCCGGGTCCGGGACGTCGGGCATGGCGACCTGGTGCTCAAGGCCCTCCTCGGGCACCTGGAAGGAGGCGGCCATGTTCAGGATCGGCTTGCCGTTCTGGATGGCGATAATGCGCCGGGTCGCGAAGGTTCGCCCGTCAAAATCCCGCTCCACCCGATAGATGATGGGCAGGCTCTCATCGCCCGGGCGCATGAAATAGGCATGGAGGGAATGGGCCGCCCGTCCGGGCACGCCCGAGCGCCCGGCCGCCATGAGCGCCTGGGCAATCACTTGCCCGCCAAACACGCGGCCCGTGCCCAGACTCGCGGTCCGGGGCGGCTGGTGGCCGCGATAAAGATCCGTGTCGATCTCTTCGATGTCGAGGAGGGTCTTGAGACCCTCCACGAGTTGTTCCGAGGTCGGCGGCGCCCGTTTGGGCGCCGGTTCAGAATCGGCTTGCGCCATCGTGTTCGTCTCCGATCAAAGGATTAGGGCGTCAGCCGTTCAGTTGAAAGTCTCGCCCTTAGCGGCCTTCTCGCGCAGGAGGGCCGAGAGCGTAAAGTCCGGGCCCAGACGAGGCATGTGGTTTTCAAGGCCCGCCACGACCTTGTCGAGGCCCGTGAGGTCCGCCCAGAACATCGGCCCGCCCGTATAGGCCGGCCAGCCATAGCCGTTCAGCCAGACAATATCGATATCGGATGCGCGCTGAGCAATGCCTTCCTCCAGGATCTTGGCGCCTTCGTTCACCATGGGATAGAGCAGACGTTCAAGGATCTCCTGGTCGCCGATGGCGCGTTGGGGGTTGCCCGATTTGGCGGCGAATTCGGCAATGATGGCCTCGACCTCATCGGAGGGCGTGCCGCGCCGGGCGTCGTCATAATCGTAAAAGCCCCGGCCATTCTTTTGGCCCCGGCGATCACGTTCGCAAAGCACTTCGCGGATCGTGGAGCTGGAGGAGGTGTCCTTGTTCCAGCCGATGTCGAGGCCGGCGAGATCGGCCATCTGGAAGGGGCCCATGGGGAAGCCAAAGGCAACTGAGACCCGGTCCACATCCCAGGGCTTGGCGCCTTCCAGGATCAGTTTGTTGGCCTCGATCTGGCGGAACGAGAGCATGCGATTGCCGATAAAGCCGTGGCACACGCCCGAAACGACGGCCACCTTTCCGATGGTCTTGCCCAGGTCCATGGCGGTTGCGAGCACGGCCGGGTCGGTCTTCTCCCCCCGGACGACCTCAAGCAGGCGCATCACATTGGCTGGCGAGAAGAAATGCAGCCCCAGGACGGCTTCGGGCCGCGCCGTTTGGGCGGCGATTTCATCAATGTTCAGATAGCTTGTGTTCGAGGCCAGGATCGCGCCGGGCTTCATGACGGCGTCCAGACGTTTGAAGATGTCTTTCTTCACGTCCATGTTCTCGAACACCGCCTCGATGACGATGTCGCATTCGGCCAGGGCGCCGAAATCAAGGGTCGGCGTGAGAAGACCCATGGCCTGCTCCACCTGCTCCATGGTGATGCGTCCGCGCTTGGCCGTCGTCTCGTAGTTCCGGCGCACCACGGAGACGCCCCGGTCAAGGGCCGGTTGCTCCCGCTCCAAAATTGTCACCGGATAGCCGGCATTGAGGAAGTTCATGGCGATGCCGCCGCCCATGGTGCCAGCGCCGATCACCCCCACCCGCCGGACGGGCAGGACGTCGGTGTCCTTGGGCAGACCGTCGATCTTGCTGGCGGCCCGTTCGGCGAAAAACACGTGGCGCAGGGCCTTCGACTGATCGCCGGTCAGGAGTTTGACGAACAGGTCGCGCTCCAGGGCCATGCCCTCCTCGAAGGATTTGTCCACGGCGGCCTTGACGGCCTGGATGCAGGCCTCGGGCGCCTCGAAGCCGCGCAGACGGCGGGCCTGCTCCCGGCGGAAGCGGTCGAAGAGCTCCGGATCCTTAATGGCGTCCGCGATTTTGTCCGTGCGCGCGCGGGCCACCGGGTGGCTCGGCGCGTTGGCGATCTCACGGGCGAAAGCCACGGCTTCCGCCTCCAGATCGTTCCCGGGCAGAACACGGTCGACGAGGCCCATCTCATGGGCCGCCGGGGCCGGCACCGGATCGCCGGTGACGATCATTTTGAGCGCCGGCCCAACGCCGGCCACACGCGGCAGGCGCTGGGTGCCCCCTGCGCCTGGGATCAGACCAAGCTTAACCTCCGGCAGGCCGAGCCGGGCCGAGGGCACGGCCACCCGGTAATGGCAGCCGAGCGCAACCTCGAGCCCGCCGCCGAGCGCCGTGCCGTGGATCGCGGCCACGATGGGCTTGGGGCTGGCTTCCATGGCGTCGATCACCGCGCCAAGGCCCGGCTCCTGGGGCGGCTTGCCGAATTCGGTGATGTCGGCGCCGGCGAAGAAGGTCCGCCCGTCGCAGCGCAAGACCACCGCGCGCACCTGCGGATCGTTCACCGCCTGTTGCACGCCCGCGGCCAGGCCCGCCCGCACCGCATGTCCGAGGGCATTCACCGGTGGGTTGTTCGAGACGATGATCAGAACGTCGCCGTCTTTCCGGGTGGAGATGGGTGACATGGCTGCACTCCCTTGCAATTTGGTCGGTGGCGTTGGGGTCAGTCTATCGCCTTGAGGGGCCTTGCGACCAACACTATCCTCAACAGAACCGTCGCGGGTGTAAGACGGGTTCACACGAGCCACGCGCTCGGCACACTATCCTGGGGAGGGGCCGATGGGTCAGGCAGACAAAACCGCCGTGGATTCGATTGAGACGCCAGCGGAGGGATTTCCCGCCTGCGCCATGGATGACGTGGTCGCCCGCCTGTGCGCGCCGGGGAGCCGGTTCGAGATGGAAACGGTGACCATCCGCGGTGTGCCCATCCGCACCTGGAAGAACATCCCGGGCAACTTCACCGCCCTTGCCCGCCATGCGCGCAGCTTTGGGACGCGCGAATTCATCGTCCACCGGGATGAGCGGGTCACCTACGAGGCCTGGTATCGCGCCACGGCCTCCCTGGCCGCCTGGCTTGCCGCGCGGGGCGTCAGCAAGGGCGACCGGGTGGCCATCGCCATGCGCAACCTGCCCGAATGGCCGGTGGCCTGTTTTGCCGCCTCCAGCCTTGGGGCCATCATCGTGCCTTTGAACGGCTGGTGGACGGGCCCGGAACTCGCCTACGGGCTGCAGAATTCAGGGGCCTGCGCCCTCATTTGCGACGGCGAACGGTGGGAGCGGATCGCCGCGCACCGGTCGGCCCTGCCCGAGTTGTCCCAGGTGATCGTGGCGCGCGGCGAGGGCATGACCCTCGATCCGGCCGACCGGCTCGAGGACATTATCGGCGAGCCGCACCACTATGGCCGGCTGCCCGACGCGGATCTGCCCGATGTCACCATCGCGCCTGACGATCCGGCGACGATCTTTTACACCAGTGGCACGACGGGCCGCCCGAAAGGCGCCGTGGGCACCCACCGCAGCATGCTGACGAATATACTGTCCTCGGCCTATGCCGGCGCGCGGGCCCTGGTGCGTCGGGGCGATCCCTTCCCGCCCGCCGCCGCGCCGCCGGTCGATATCGGCCTTGTGGTCATACCCCTGTTCCATGTGACAGCCTTCAACGCGCGCCTGCTGGGCACCATGCAGAACGGCAACAAACTCGTCTTCATGCGCAAATGGGACACCGAGGAAGCCTTCGGCATCATCGAGCGCGAGCGCGTGACCAACGCCGGCGGTGTGCCGACGATCGCCTGGCAGCTCATCGAACATCCGCGTCGGCACGATTTCGACCTGTCTTCCTTGCGCACCATTGCCTATGGCGGAGCGCCGGCGGCACCGGAACTGGCCCGCAAGATCAAATCGGTCATGGGCGCCGATCCCTATAATGGCTGGGGCATGACGGAAACCTCGGCCACGGTCACGTCCATCTCCGCTGAGGATTACCTGCTGCGGCCCGACAGCGTGGGCGCGCCCGTCGCGGTCGCGGATCTGAAGGTGATGTCTCCGGACGGCGAACGGGACCTGCCCGTCGGTGAGCTTGGCGAGATCTGGGCGCGCGGCCCCCAGGTGGTGATGGGCTACTGGCGCAATGCCGACGCGACTGGGGAAACCTTCGTGGACGGATGGGTGCGCACGGGCGATGTGGGCCGGCTCGACGCGGAAGGCTTTTGCTACATCGTGGACCGGGCAAAGGACGTGATCATCCGGGGCGGCGAGAACATCTATTCCATCGAAGTGGAAGACGCCCTTTATGACCATCCGGCCGTGATGGATGCCGCCGTCATCCCCCGCGCCCACCGGACCCTGGGCGAGGAACCGGTCGCCGTTGTGCAGCGGGTCGAGGGCGCAAGCGTCGATGAACGCACCCTGCAGGACTGGGTGCGCGGGCGGCTCGCGGCCTTCAAGGTGCCCGTCGAGATTCGCATCACCGACGAGCCTTTGCCGCGCAACGCCAATGGCAAAATCCTCAAAAAGGACCTGAAAACCTGGTTCGAGGAGCAGGCCTGAGCGGGGCCACCGCACATTGACGTCTCGGGCGTTTCGCCCGCACTGGTACAGGAGCCTTCAGCCATGGCTGACCTCAGCGTTCGGACAGACTTCGACTTTGACGTTGAGGAAACCGAACGGCTCTTTGTGCCGGCGGCCGATGGCACAAGGCTTGCCGGCCGACTGTGGCGCCCGAAGACGTCCAAAGCCGTCCCCGTCATCATCGAAATGCACCCCTATCGCACCCGGGACCTGTTCCGCCGGGTCGATGACATGAATGCGCGCTATTGGGCCGGGTTCGGCTATGCGGTCCTGCGCATCGACATTCGTGGGTCGGGCGACAGCGGCGGTCTGCTGACGGATGAATATACGGACCGGGAGATCGACGACGGCGCGGCCGTGATCGCTTGGGCGAAGGCGCAAGACTGGTGCGATGGGGCGGTCGGACTGACGGGTCTGTCCTGGTCCGGCTTTACGGCCCTGCGCGTCGCCACGCGTTATCCGGAGGCCGTCCAGGCCCTGATGGTCACGGGCGTGTCGGACGATGGCTTCGTGACCGACATCCACCATCTGGGCGGGGCGGCCTATGTGGGCCGGGTGGCGTGGGCCGGCACCATGCTTCTGCTGAACAGCCTGCCTCCGGACCCGGACAGTTTCGAGGGGGACTGGCAGGCGGTCTGGCGCGCGCGCCTCGCCGCCAACCGCTCCTGGCTCGTGCCCTGGCTGAGCCACCAGACCCGGGATGCGTTCTGGCAGGACAAGGCCGTGTTCGGACCGAACCGCGCGGCGCGCACGCCGCTCCTTGTCCTCGGCGGCATGGCCGACAAGTACAAAACACCGGTCCTGCGCCTGCTCGCCCGATGGCAGGGGCATGCGCGCGGTATTCTGGGGCCCTGGGAGCATATCTATCCCCAACTTGCGAGCCGGCAGCCGGCCATCGGCTACCTCCAGGAGGGCCTGCGCTGGTGGGACCGTTGGCTCAAGGGCCGCGATACGGGCGTGCAGGACGATCCGGCGTTGCGCGTCTGGCAGGCGAACGGCGACGGAGAGGGCGGCCAATGGGTGGCTCTGCCCGCCTGGCCCGCCGACAGCCTGTCCATCCACCGTTTTGAAGCGGCGGACACGGAACGCCTGGCCGCTTCGGACACGGCGGCGGCGGCGACCGCAACGCCAGTTGAGGCATCGGGCGACGGTCCGGCTTTTGTCTTGCCTGGCCGGCCCAGGACGGCGACCGCACTGCCGGGGGACGATCCCTTCGATGACGCGCCGCGCGCCTTTGATCCGGACGCCATGGTGAAAGCCGGCGCGCACATCCTCACTTCGGCGCCGCTCAACACGGAGCTTGCAGTCTTTTCCGTCCCGGTACTGCGCGCCCGTGTCCGCCCTCAGGGCGACCACGGCACTTTGGCCGCCTGGCTCTTCAGTCTGGCCCCGGATGGATCCGCATCCCTTCTGACCCGGGGCGCCCTCAACCTTGCCTTCGCGACCGGCTTTGACACCCCTGACCCCGTCGAGGCCGGAGAGGTTCAGCCCGTCACTCTGGACTGTGACGCCCTGGCCGTTACCGTGCCCGCCGGTCATCGCCTGGGCCTCGCCCTTGCCGCCCACGCCTGGCCGATCCTGTGGCCCGCGCCGGGCAGCCATGAGCCGGAGGGCGCGGATCTCATGGTCGAGACCGCCGGCCTTGCCCTCGATCTGCCACTCCTGCCCCGGACCGTTCCCATGGCGGATTTCGAGGGGCCGCAGATCGCCGTGCCCGATCCGGTCACGGAGCTGACGTGGCTGACCCCGGAAGATGCCGCCCTGCCCGCTCCGGATCCGGCCACGCATATCAGCACACCAACCCTATTCAGCGCCGGCCACATCACGGCGACGGGCACGGACATTTTCATCCACGGGCGTTCAGACCTTGTCCTCACGCAGGACAGCCATCCGCGCGCCACGGAACACTGGCGGGGTTTGCTCCATAGGCCAGGATGGTCCGTGGACGTGACAGCCACAACCACGCTCACCAGCACGGCCGACACGTTCCAGATTACATGGAGCGTCACGGCGCGCCTTGACGGCGAAACCGTCCACAACGCGGCTGAGACGGTTTCTCTACCCCGAAGACTTTATTGATGCGCCAAAGCCATGGTGCGGCTCGCCGGCCACTGTCGCAGGGCGCTTACAAAATGATCCCCACCGAGCGCAGGACGAGAAAGCCCATATAGGCCACATACAGCGTGAGGAAGAACGCGCCCTCGCGCCGCGAGATGATCGCCGAGGTAAAGGCGAACAACAGCAACAGGATTGTCACAAGGCCGAGGATCCACAGGTCGTAATTGACGACCCCGCGCGGCACGGCGATGGGCGAAACCACCGCCGTCACGCCCAAAATGCCCAGAATATTGAAAATATTGCTGCCCAGAATGTTGCCGAAGGCGATGTCCACCTCCCGGCGCATGGCCGCCATGGTGGAGGTGGCGAGTTCCGGCAGCGATGTCCCGATGGCAACGACCGTCAAACCAATGATGGTTTCGGGCACCTCGAATGTGCGGGCGATTACCACGGCCCCGTCAATGGTCCACAGGGCCCCGAGGACCACCATCGCGATCCCGGCGCCGGTGAGCGCGATGTTGAGGCACAGCCCACCCAGATCGCTGCCCATGATGCCGGCCTGATCCGCATGCACCTGCGCCTGTTTGTCCTCAAGAGTGCGCTCCTGACGGAAGGTCAGGAAGATGTAAAGCGCCAAGCCTGTCACGAGGCCCGAACCGAGCGCGCGTCCCATCGTTCCGTGCCAGGCGAAGATGCAAAAGACCAGCGTTGCGAAGGCGAGCACAGGCGCGTCCCGCTTGAAGGTCTGCGCATCGGACGACAGGGGGCAGATCAGGGCCGTCAGTCCAAGGATGAGCAGGACATTGGCAATATTGCTGCCCACCACATTGCCCACTGCAATGCCCGGTGAGCCGCTGAGCGCCGCGTTCAGGCTGGCCGCGAGTTCAGGCATCGAGGTCCCGAAGCCCACAATGATCAGACCCGTGAGCAGCCGCGAGACATGGAGCCGGTCCGCGATGCCGACCGCGCCGCGCACCAGCACGTCGCCCCCCACGGCAAGGCCGATCAGACCGAGGATCAGGAACAGCCAAGCCATGGGGGTCTCCTTGTCTCACCGGTTTTGCCCGGTTCTTGGTGTTGCTGCCGGTCCGCGCTCGCCGTCACGACGTGCGTTTCGCCCGGTCCTCTTCGTTGGCGGATTTGATCATGTTACGGATCGCCTCCCAGTCCTCGTCGCCATATTTGGCCAGCGACGCGAAATTGCCGCCCGAGGCCAGGTGCGCGCCGCCGTCAAGCGCAATGGTCTGGCCGTTAAGGTAGTCACACCCCGGCGCCATCAGAAAGGTGGCAAGGTTGGTCAGTTCGTGCATTTCGCCGACCCGGCCCTGCGGATTGCCCTCCACGGGCGTGTCGGTTCCATCTGTCGCCTGACCGGGATTGAGCCGTTCCCAGGCGCCCTTGGTCGGAAAGGGCCCCGGCGCGATGGCGTTGAGGCGAATGCCGTAGGGGCCCCATTCGACGGCGAGCGATTTGGTCATGACATTGATGGCGGCCTTCGACATGGCGGAGGGCACCGTGAATGGCCCGCCATTCCAGATCCAAGTCGTCAAAATGGAAATCACATTGCCCCGGTGGCCGCCGTCGATCCAGCGCTTGCCCACGCCATTGGTCACATAAAACGTACCGTGAAAGACGATGTTGGCGATGGCATCAAAGCCCCGGTGGCTGATGTCTTTTGTCCGTGAGATGAAGTTTCCGGCCGCATTGTTGACAAGACCCGTGAGCGGTCCGCCCGTGAAGGCCTGTTCCAGCATCTCGTCAACCGAACCCGGTACGCGGATGTCGCAGGTGATGGCCGTGACCCGGCCGCCATCAGGATGTGCCGCCATGATGTCGGCGGCCGTTTCCTCCAGCACCCCGCCGCGCCGGGCTGAAATGATCACATCCGCGCCCTGGCGTTGAAAATGGCCGGCCATTTCCTTGCCCAGCCCGGTTCCCC
>CAYYTT010000083.1:0-17382 GCA_964474635.1 uncultured Alphaproteobacteria bacterium
CGCCCCGGTGAGCTGGGCGAGGGCTGTATAGGGCGGCCTGGAGTAGTGGGGCAGTTTGGGCGTAATGCATTCGATTCCGCTCCAGGTCGGGATGATCCACGCCAGGCAAAAGCGAAAGGCCGGCTGACCCCGCTGGATCCAGGTCCGCCACAGGGCCGGCCACAGGAACAAGGATCCGGGGAAGAACGTGAGCGTCACGAGGGCAAGGTAAAATCCAGGCGGCGCGCCATGGGATTCCTGCGCCGAGACGACCTTGGCCGCCAGGTCCTTGCCGATGGCCTCTTCGTAATAGGTGCCACCCGTGCTGATGAAGATCGCAATGCCCCAGGGCAGGACCAAAAGAGCGGTCCACAAGAGGCCAAGCCCGGGCCGCAGCCCGCGCAGCCAGGCCGCGTCCCGGTCCACCGCCACCAACGCCGCGACGGTGAGGCCGATCACCATCGGCCCGATCGGGCCTTTTAAAAGCAAGCTGGCGGCCATGGCGGTCCAGAACAGCGCCGCCAGTGAAAAGGGCAGTGGGTCGGCGGGGGCCGCGCGCCGCCCACCGGTCTGGCGCGCTAGTATGTAGTTGCGCGCCAGGACCGCATTCATGGCCACGATGGAGGCCAAAAGCATGCCGTCGGTCTTGGAAATGGTCGTCTCCGCCACGAGAGAGACCGAAGCCGCGAGGAAGGCCGCAGCGAGAAGCGCGGTTTGCGGATCAAAAAGCCGGCAGGCCGCCCAATGCAAAAGCAGCACAGCCAAAATCGCGCCGATCACGGATGGCATGCGATAGGCCCAGATGCCGGCCTTTTCCGGACCTCCGGCGAGGCTCGCCACGGCCGCCTGCATCCAGTGGATCCCGGCCGGTTTTTTGTTCCGGGCGCCGTCGAGGAAGCGGATATTTACGAAGTCACCGCTTTCCAACATCTGCTTGCTAGCCTGCGCAAAGCGGCTTTCATCGCGATCCAGGGGCGGCAGGGAAAACAGGCCCGGCAGAAAAAGAGCAAGACACAAAAGGACAAGAGCGGTGCGCGGCGCATCGACAATCCACGCCCAAACCTGTGCCATGGGGCCGGTCGCGGCCTGGTGTGCGCCTGGCATGCCGAAATCGGGGACACCAAGACCATGATCGGAAGACGCGGGCTCACGCGATGCCATGACAAACCCCAATTGGAGACTCACTTCGCCCCGTTTGGCCTGCTCCTTAAGGATCAAACGGGGCGCGAGCGGACCCTAAAGCCAATTCGCGGCGTCTGGAAAGGCCTTGAGCGTGCGAGACACGCCGCCGCGGCCCGGTCGGCCCTTGCTTTGGGCCTCGTTGCCATGGGAACAATGCGCAAGGGGAGCGTCGCCAAGGCTGCGGCGCCGTTAGCAGTGAGTATCGCATGTCTCACACCCTCGACCTTGATCGCCCGCACACCGCGCGGATGTCATCCGTGACCCGGCGCCAGTCCTGGCCCGGGGCCGGCCCGTCCGAGACCGCGTCCGATACTCAGCCTCGGGGCGGTCTGGCCGCTGAGCCCGCCGATGCCTCTGGCTTGGGCGGGCCGGTCGTGTCGGTGGTGATCCCGGTCATGAACGAGGCTGAAAATGTCGGGCCGCTGCTCGCCGAAATCACGGATGCCTTCGATGGGCAGCGCCAGAGCTACGAAGTGATTTTCGTCGACGATTGCAGCACGGATGGAACTGACCGCGTTCTCGTGGGTCTGCGAGAGGCGCATCCCGAATTGCGGATCTTGCGCCACCAGGTCAATTGCGGGCAAAGCGCGGCCCTGCGCACGGGCATCTGGGACGCGCGCGGGACCGTCATCGTCACGATGGATGGCGACGGGCAGAACGACCCGGCCGATGCACCGGCTTTGCTCGCCCATCTGCTGCGCCCGGATGCCGGCCAAGACCTGCGGATGGTCGCGGGCCGCCGGCGCAAGCGCCAGGACAATGTGACCAAGCGGCTCGCCTCTAGCGCGGCCAACGGCATTCGCTCCCGGTTGCTGCAGGATGGCGCCGCCGACACGGGCTGCGGCCTCAAAGTGTTCTATCGCGAGAGTTTTCTGCGGCTGCCGTTTTTCGACCACATGCACCGCTTCATCCCGGCGCTGATGCACCGGGAAGGTTTTGCCATGGAGTTCTTGGACGTCAGTCACCGGCCGCGCACCCATGGGCGCTCGAAATACGGGGTTTTCGACCGGCTTTTGGTCTCCGTGAGTGATGTGCTGGGCGTGATGTGGCTCAATCGCCGGTGCCGGCGCCCGGGACCGCCATCCGTCCTATGACAGATCTTCCCAAGCCCGCTGCCAAGCCTGATCGAAGGGCCTTTTGGCTCTCGGTTGTCCGGTTCGCGTTCGTGGTTCTGGCGCTCGGCATTCTCGTCGTCGTGGTCTGGAGCCAGCTTGCCGCCGTTGAAGGCGACGGGATCACCAAGCGGGTGGAACAGGTTATCGGGCTTGCGCGGACCGGCACTTGGGCCCCTGTCATTGGGGTCGTGCTCCTGACGCTGCTCAATGTGGCGGGCGTGCCGCTGATGGTGCTCACCGCCGGCGCGACGGTGGTGTTCGACGACATTCTGCTCGGATTTTCCCTGTCCTGGATGTCGTCCATGATCGGCGCGAGCGCGGGCTTTGGCCTCGGCCGATGGTCGGGACAGGCGCTGTTGCAGGACTTTGGCGGCGCGCGAATCAATGCCTTGAGCGCCAAACTCGGACGAAGGGGAGCCCTGTTCTGCTTCCTGATCCGGCTTGTTCCCACGGCGCCGGCCATCGTCGTGAATATGGCCATCGGCACGTCGCATATTCCCTTCGGAAAGTTTGTTCTGGGCACGGGCCTTGGCATTGCGCCAAAACTGGCGATGATAACGGTGGTCACGAAAGGACTGCTCGATCTGGACACGGCGCAGGGGCCATTCCTGTTCGCGGGGCTGGCGGCGTTGGTGCTGTTCTGGTTTGCCACCATGGCGCTGCTGCGCCGGGCGGTGCGGCGTGTGAGCGACCAGGGCGACTGCGAGGCCGGACTGGAACAGGACGGGCCAGAGCAAGGCACGCGAGCACGGCCCTGGCCGAGAGACCGGGACGAGAGCGAAGCGCCCAAACAGGACCAGGGACCCGAACAGGGCCGGTTTGGAGCGTACGGGCCTTGAGGCTCGCTATTGCGAAAGGCAGGCATACCCCAGTGGAAGACGTTTCAACGCCCGAGGCGACGCCCGATCCCCATCTGGAGCGCAAGCGCCTGCGCACCCTGCTGCTGCGGGCCGGACTTCTGTTCGTTGCCCTGGTTGGAGTTATTGTGGCTATGGTCTGGTTTGCCGGCGACCTGCCGCGTACGGCGGACGGAACAATCGATTTCTCAACGCTTCTGGGCGCCGCCCGCGACAGCCGCTGGGCCGCGCTCATCGTTGTTGCGTCCTATGTGGTGCTCAATTTTACCGGCGTGCCGCAATTCATGTTGGTGGGCGCGACGGTGCTCGTGTTCGGTCCCCTGGCGGGATTTGTCTATGCGTGGATCGGCACGATGGTCAGCTCCAGCGTGGGCTTTTTCCTTGGCTATGGTTTCGGCGGGGAGCTGCTGCGCCGGTTCGGAGGCAGCCGGGCCAACCGCATCAGCACGCGCCTCGCCCAGCATGGCGTTCTCACGAGCGCGGCCGTGCGCATCGTGCCCGCCGGCCCGGCCATCATGGTGAACATGGCGCTGGGCCTCAGCCATATTTCCTACGCGAAGTTTTTCCTCGGGACGGCGCTCGGCATCGCGCCCAAAATCGCTTTGATCGCCCTTGTCGGAGAAGGCCTTCAGGGCCTTTGGTCTGGCGGCAATCTGCTCTGGCTCGTCGTCATCGCGGCCGTCGTGGTCCTGTGGATCGGCGCCATGGTGGTGGTGAAACGGCGGATCACGAAGTGGCGCGCGCAGATCGACGGCGGGGCCGGCGAACCCGTGGCGGGCGTCGCCGTGGCGGTGCCAAATGCAACATCGCCCCAGTGATTTGCAGTGACAGCGCGCCGATTACCGGGCAAAACTCGTGCGGTACCTTCCCAGTGACCGATTGAAGGCCCTTTGCGCCCGGTTCACAGGGTCCTGCAACCGAAAATCCGGCCAATGGGCATCCCGCGGGGGCCGTCGCCGGGCTTGATTGAGGGGATTTTGCCATGGCTGCTTCGCAGCGTTTCAGCGTCTTTGGCGCCTTCCCGCTGATTGCCATCGTTGTGATCATCTACAACGTCATCGCCTTTGCCGGACCCGCGCTGTTCGGGACAGGCAGCGAGACCATGAGCACCGGCGAGGAAGTCGAGGTCACGCTCGGTCTTGGGTTTCCCGTTCCGTTGATTTCTGGCGATCAGTGGCAGATTGGGATCGGCGACTTCGTGCTGACCCTTGGCCTGATCACCCTTTTGCTGGAGACCATTCGCTCCACGCAGACCGGCAGCACGGCCATCGCGAACCATGGCTTCTCCATGTTGCTCTTCGCCGTGTGCCTTATTCAGTTCATCGTCCTGCCGGGTTTCGGCACGTCGACCTTCTTCCTGCTCATGATGATGACCTTGTTTGACGTGATTGCAGGCTTCACGGTCGGCATCGTGGCGGCGCGCCGCGACTTCGGCGGCGGCGGCGTGGTGGTCGGCAACTGATCTGGCCCTGGGACTGATCTGGCCCTGGGACCGAAACAAAAAAAGGCGCCGCCGGACCTCTCCGGCGGCGCTTTCCTTTTAATCCGACACCGCTCGATGACCGGCGAGGCACGCGGCCTCAGGTGCGCCAACGCAGGGTGGCCGTCTCGGGCACCGGATTGTCGAACGGTTCGTTCCGTGCGGCCGTCGTCGCCCAGGCCTTCTTCATGCGGAAATACCACTGGGCGAGCGTGTCGGCGTCCCGGATCAACATCATGTTCGGATTGTAGCGCAGGCCTTCCTTCTGGAGCGTGACGATGCGCCGGTCCTGGCCCAGGAAGTAATGACCCGCAAGCTTCACCAGGGGCTTCAGGAAGCCGACCCCCGGCAGGGTCCAGAAGAACATGTGGCGCACTTCGGTCCGCCCGCCGGCGATGGGCGTGATGGTGGTCACGCCGCACACGGCGCCCCGGGGCGCCTGGATCAACTCGGTGCGCAGCCCAGGCAGGGAAAACGAAATTTCCGTGGTGATATCGCCGCCGAACAGGCGCCGGTAGACGGCGGAATTCTTGGACGGCTTGTGGGCCTTCATCACAAAGCCCATGGGCGCGCGGACATAGTCCTTGACCTTCTCATGCATCGACGTGCCCGAGCGCCACAGCCAGGAGCGATGCACAAAGGGCCCGTGAGCCGGATCGATCAGGCCCACCACGGCCTGGTCCATTTCCGCATCGAAGATCTGGCGGATCAGGATCCCCGGCTTTCGCTCCCCGACACCGGGGATCTCCGGCACCGGCAGATCCGGCAGCCCATCCTCGCCCAGCGGGGCGGCCTCGTCGCCCTCTTCGGCGACGAAAACCCACAACAGGCCTTGCTTTTCAACGAGGGGGAAGCGGCGGACCCGGATCTTGTCCATGTCCACCTTCTGATCCTCGATCAGAGAGGGAATCGCCCGGCAACCGCCGTCCTGGCCAAAGCGCCAGCCGTGGTAGCAGCACTCGACTTGCGTCTCTTGGAGTTGCGTGCCGTCCACCGTGTCGCCCTTGGCGTAAAGGCGGCCGTGGCTCAGCGGGATGCCCCGGTGCGGGCAGATATCCAGCAGCGCAAAGGCCTTGCCGTCCTTGCCGCGCACGAGAAGAATCGGCGCGCCGGCGATTTCCTTGTGAACCATCTGCCCCGGCTTCAGCTCGCCGCCCGAGCAGGCCAGATACCAGATATTTCGCAAAAGGGTCCCGTCTGGTAGATCGCTCCTGGCACACTTACTCCTCGGGTGGTGGGCGGGGCGAAGCCCGCCCGACGGTGGGACGGGGCGCGCCTGTCACGCCCGCCCCGGTTTCGCCTAAGGTGTGCCGAACGGTAAATGTGGCAGCGGCCGGGAAGCAAGAGGGAGGGATCCTGAATGGCGGCGTATTTCGATAAAGACTGGTTCGAAACTCAAATGTCCCGCGTGGGCGTGACGATGGCGGACCTCGCGGAAAACCTGAATTTGTCGCACGAATCCCTGCGGGCCATGTTCCTGGGCAAGCGGCGGATCAGTGACGGCGAATTCGGCGTTCTGGCCAACATGCTGCACGTGCCGGAAGCCGATGTGCGCAAGCGGGCCGGTCACCAGACCGTCGACACGTACCAGCAAAGCGGCGCACGGTATCGCGGCAGCTACGAGACGGGCTACGCAACGGAAGATCCCCATTTGAACGCGAAGCTGCGCGAACTCGACGATCGGACGAGCAGGACCCTGTTGCTGCTGGAGCGCCTGGCCCGACATTTGGGCCTCCCGGACCAGTATTGAGACCCCTTCGCGCCAGAATGGGCGCCGCCCCGTGAACCCGGCGCCTGCCGGGCGAAGTTTGCCGGGGCGGTGCCCATGGCCCGGCATCGACCGGGCGGTATTTACCCAGTTCTCCGTGCAGCCGGCCCCGCGCCGGCTCTTTTTTTGGCTGAAATCCTGAGGTTTTGGGTTTGGCACAGGCCTTGCGGATGGAAGGCCAACGACGGGTGCCGAATGCAGCCCCCTCATGACAGGCGCAAAACGGAGTCAGTCCCATGGTGATGAGCGTCAATACCAACAAATCCGCAATGGTTGCTCTTCAGAACCTGACGAGCACGAACAGAACCCTTGAAACGACGCAAAACCGCATCAGCACGGGCCTGAAGGTCGCCGGTGCGAAGGACAACTCCTCCGTCTACGCCATTGCGCAGAACATGCGCGGCGACATCGGCGCGCTCGGCGCGGTTCAGCAGAGCATTTCGCGCGGTGTCAGCATCATCGATGTGGGCATGGCGGCCGGCGAAGCGGTCTCGGACCTCCTTATCCAGATGAAGGAGAAGGTGGTCGCCGCCAGCGACGTGTCCATCGACTCCGCAAGCCGCTCGGCCCTCAACGAAGATTTCATGGCCCTGCGCGACCAGATCGCCACCATTATCGACAATGCGGCCTTCGATGGCGCGAATATTGTCGACGGCACCATGTCCAGTGGACTGACGGTTCTGGCAAACGCCGAGGCCGACAACTCCATTTCCGTCTCGACCGAGAACATGAGCATTGGTGGATCCATCATCACCATCACCATGTCGTCCTCGATCGATTCGCTTAGCGCGGCCCAGTCCACACTGACGTCCCTCGATGCGAGCATGGAGAATGTGAACGCGGCCCTGGCGCGCCTGGGCAGTTCCGGTAATCAGCTCGAAACCCACTCGATCTTTTTGAGCAAACTCCAGGATCAGCTCAATGCGGGGGTCGGTAACATTGTGGATGCCGACCTGGCGGTAGAGAGCGCCAAACTCCAGGCCTTACAGGTGAAACAGCAGCTCGGCGGTCAGGCCTTGTCGATTGCCAACCAGGCGCCCCAGGCGATCCTGTCCCTGTTTAACTGACGCGCCAGCGAATGGGCGCCAAGGCCGGCGCCTCGGCTTCCGGCTCGGGCGCGGCCGGCTCGTCGGCCTCCGGAACACTCTCGCCATAGGTCGAGGTCAGGAGGCTCTGGAGGGCGCGCGCGTCGAGGGCTTCCGGATTGGTGTGGCTGGCGTAGCAAAAGCCGTCGCCGACGGGCGTCGCACCGCGTTCCGTATAAAGAGCGCCCAGATCGGGCAGATGGGGCGGCAGGATCGCATAGCGATCCTCAAGGGCCACCGTGGCGCGTCCGTCGTCCTCGGGAACCATGATCTCATGGAGTTTCTCACCCGGACGAATGCCCACCATGTGGTGCGGCAAATCGGGCGCCAGGGTCTTGGCGAGATCGACCGTCCGCATGCTGGGGATCTTCGGCACGAAAATCTCGCCGCCGGCCATGAGCGCCAGGCTCGAGAGGACGAAATTAACGCCCTGCTCAAGCGTGATCCAGAACCGCGTCATGCGTGGATCCGTAATGGGCAAAGACGTGGCGCCGTTCTCAATAAGCCCTTGGAAGAACGGGATGACGCTGCCCCGCGAGCCGGCCACATTGCCATAGCGAACGACGGCAAAGCGTGGCTCGGCGCCGCCCGACAGATGGTTCGCGGCGACGAAAATTTTGTCGGAGGCGAGCTTGGTGGCGCCGTAAAGATTGATCGGATTGGCGGCCTTGTCGGTCGACAGGGCGATGACGCGGCTGACGCCGGTACGCAGCGCAGCCGTGACGATATTTTCTGCTCCAAGAATATTCGTATGCACGCATTCAAGCGGATTGTATTCGGCCGTCGGGACCTGTTTCAGGGCGGCGGCATGCACAACAATGTCCACATCCCGCATGGCCATCTCCAGGCGCGCCAGGCTGCGCACATCGCCGATAAAATAGCGCATCTGGGGATGAGCGGTGACGGGAAAACGGGCCTGCATCTCTGACTGTTTCAATTCATCCCGGGAAAAGACGATCAGCCGGCGCACCTCATACCGCTCAAGCAGTGTGGAGACGAGCGCATGGCCGAAGGATCCTGTGCCGCCCGTGATCAGAACGCTTTTTCCGGTCAAGTCGGGCTCGGGGTCCCGAAACGAGCGATGGCTCACCAGAGGACCCTTCTGGGCTTTGTCAGTTTGCGCGGTCGAAGCCCTCATGTCCGTCATGGTGCGGTGTCCTGTTGTTGTGAGGCGGGGGATCTGTGATCGCTCCGCCGAGTATCGTCCTCTATTCCAAGTGATCCGTTAAAGGTGCGTTGGCGCTGATGTCCCGATTTGTGGCGCGGGATTCACGAGCTGTTAGGAATTGGCGGCCAGTTTGTTACCGGAAGGTAAGGGTTGATGGGTCGCACCATGATTATATGTGTCATTCCGGCGCGGGGAGGCAGCAAGCGCATTCCCCGCAAAAATATCAGGTTGTTCGCCGGCAAGCCGGTGATTCACTATTCCATCGCGGCGGCACGGGCCTCTGGCCTGTTCGACCGGATTATCGTGTCAACGGATTGTCCGCATATCACGCGCGAAGCGCGGATCGCCGGCGCCGAAGTGCCCTTTGTGCGGCCGTCACGGCTCGCCGACGACCATACGGGCACGGTGCCAGTGATCGTCCACGCCCTGCGCGAGTTGAAATGTGAGCACTGGGAAGTCGCGTGCTGTCTTTATCCAACAGCGCCGCTCGTGCGGCCTGAGCGTCTCCATGAGGGGCTCGATCTGCTCGACCGCTCCGGGGCGCCATGCGTTTTTCCGGTCACGTCCTTTGCCGCGCCGGTCCATCGCGGGTTCGTGCGCGATGACGACGGCCGGGTCCGCATGTTGTGGCCCGAGCACATGGAAAGCCGCAGCAATGATCTGCCCGAGGTTTATCATGACGCGGGCCAGTTCTATTTCTGGGATATTGCCCGCTTCCTCACCGAGCCAATGCTCTATCCGCCGGCCTCCCGGGGTCTTGTCCTGCCCCGTCACGAAGTGCAGGACATTGACACGGAAGAAGATTGGGCCATGGCTGAACGTCTCTATACCGCCTATTATACAGGCAGCGAGGGTGGGCCGAGCAACGCCGGTTTTGCCGCGTAAATCCGCTCTTTGGCCAAGGTCCCGAACAGGTGGGCGTCCCAAAACCGCCCATCGCTGAAATGGTGGTCGCGCAGGCAGCCTTCCCGGCGCATGCCCAAGCCATCAAGCAGCCGTTGCTTGGGGGTGTCGAAATCATAGACCTCGGCCCAGATCCGGTGCAGGCCTAAATCCTCAAAACCATGCGCAAGCAGAAGACCGGCGGCCTCGGGGGCGAAAATTTCGTCGCAATAAAGCCCGTCCCGGCCTATATAAAGGGAGAACTCGCCGTGTCGGCGCAGCCAGTCAAGGGTCGTCAGACCCGCGGCGCCCAGCAACGCTTGCGTACCCACTTCGACAATTGCGAACATCCGTGTTCGGTCTTCGCCCTTCAAGACCGTGGCGTCGTACCATCGGTCCTGGTGGTCGCTGGACAGCTCCCTCACTTCACGGAAGAACCGGCGCAGCTTCGGGTCATTGCGCCAGGCCAGCAGACACGGCAGGTCGCTGCGCTCAATGGCTCTCAGGCCCACACGGTGTCCACGAATCATCGGCTGCGCTCCACACTCAAGGGGCCAAGGTCATCGGCGAACAGGGGATCGCCGCGCTGCTTGTCCCGGCCGAGTACCCGGCCCAGCAACTCATCGGCCGTGTAAGGTGCAAAGGCCCCGGGCGGGGCGGGGCGCAAAGGCTCCAGGTCGCCCTCGCCGATGGGGCGGCCGGCGCGCAAATCCCGGGTCAGGTGCAGGGCGCGGCGTTGAATAATCACCGTGTCCTGCTCGTTTTCTTCTACTCGCTTGATGCCGTCGCCGAGGGCCGCTTCCAATTCGCGGGTGCGCTCCACCATCTCGCGCCAGGTCTGGGGCGTCATGGAAAAGGCGTGGTCCGGACCGGTGCGGTCCTGATCATCCGTGAAATGCTTTTCCACGGCCCGCGCGCCGAGCGCAACGGCGCCCAGCACCGTGGCATGGCCAGGGGTGTGATCGGACAAACCCAGCGGCAGCCCTGGCCAGGCCAGGGCATAATGCTGCAAAACACGCAGATTGATGTTGCGGAAATTCTCCAGCTTGCCTGTGTAATTAGTGTTGCACTGCATCAGGCACAGTTTGCGATTATAGGTGAGCACCGTGGCCACGGCCCGCTCCACATCTTCCATGGCCGACGCGCCGGTGGCCAGGAACACAGGAATGCCCTTGGCGGCGATATGGGCAATCGATTCGGTCCAGGTGATGTCGCCCGAGCCGATCTTGAAGGCCGGAACCAGGGGCGCGATATCGTCCGTGGCCTCCAGATCGTAGGGCGTTGTCATGAAATCGATGCCGGCCTCGGCGGCCGTCGCGGCCAGGGTCTCGTTCCAGCGCCGGTCGAGGCTGTGGTCGTCATAGACATCGAAGACGGATTTGTTCCAGCGGGACTGATGGCCGATCTGCGAGCCCAATTGGCGAAAGCCCCGATCACTGACGATCCGTGAGGCTTGAAAATGCTGGAATTTGGCGGCGTCCGCGCCGGCATCCTTGGCTTGCCAGATCAGGGCCTTGGCCCGTTCCAGGTCGCCGTCATGGTTCGCGGCGATGTCGGCAATGAAATAGGTGGGCTGGTCGGCGCCGATGGTCCGCGCGTTCACGCGAAACGAGGTGTCATAGCGCATGGGGCAGGTATCCTTTCAGGCCGCAAGGGCGCTGTTGTGGGCGCGCACGAGGGCATGGGCGACATCGGCAAGGCGGGGTAGGGGGCGAGGCAACAGCCGCTCCGCACGCGTGACATCAAGGCCCAGACTGTCCGCCCGCGGCGGGTCAAGACGGGCAACGGACCCATGGGTCACATGGGGCAAATCCTTACCGAGGCCGTGGGCCAGAGCCTCCACAAAGTCTGCCTTGCTGAAGACCTGGGCGGCGGCAAGGTTGAGAAGGCCGCGCCCGCGCCGCTCGATAAGATCGAAGATCGCCTGGGCGAGGCTGGCGCTGTCGAGGGTTGAGGTGAAGTAGTCCGTGAACAGGGTGGCCGGCCGGTCGTTCAGGATCACATCGAAGCACCATTCGGCGAAACTGGGCCGATCCGGCCAGCCACGCAGGCCCGTGAAATTCGTCCGTAAAATGAGATGGTGCGGCGTGGTGGCCGCGAGGGCCTCACCGGCGAGTTTACTCTCGGCGTAAACAGTGCGGGGGCGCACGGGCTCGGTTTCGGCATGGGGGCGCATGCCCTCCCCATCGTAAAACTGATCCGTAGACACCTGAACGAGGAGAGTGCCGTCCTCCCGGGCGAGCCGCGCCATGGTTGCCACCGCGTGGGCATTGACCGCATAGGCCGTTTCCGGATGACGCTCCGCCGCCGCCACATCCGTAAGGGCCGCCGCATTGATCACGGCGTCGGGCTCAACGCTCCGCCACAGGGTGCCCAGGGCGCGGGCATCGGTAATATCGCAGGGCAATGGGGCGTCGCGCCGGGCACTGGCCAGGATGTCATGTCCCAGGGCGCGGCCTTCGGCCATGAGGGCCTGGCCCAGGGTGCCGGTGGCCCCGAAGACGAGGATGCGGCGTTGCGCCATGGCGGTTCAGGCCTTCCTTGCACGGCGGTTCGGTAAGCTGACCAAAGTGTCGGGGTGCAGTCTCAAGAAAGCGTAAAGAGATCAGGGTGCCGGTCTGCGGCGGCTTTGAACACGCTGTCCCAATCCTCCGGGTGGGGTGCGATGATGTCCTCCAGCATTAAGGCAAAGGCATCCGCGCCTGTGCCCAAATGGGTCCACCAGGCATGGGGCAAAAGCCGGATTGTCCGCGTGCCCGACAGGGCCGCCTGATAGGCCACGGCCGTCGGCGCCGTGATGACCACATCGAGGCAGGACAAAAGAGTCGTTGCATCGTCAATATCCTGACGCTGATCGATCCCAGGAGGTCTATGGAGCCTGACGCCGCCGGCCTCAAAGGCGGCCAGATCGTCGTCGCTTGGCTCATAATGAGCGCAAATGAGCGGTCCCCGTGCCATGCGCGCAAGACGGATCCAGGCCTCCAGGGGCGCATAGGCGCCCGCGCGCAGGCCCTGCCGCTTGCCGCTGCGCCAGCACAGGCCCATGCGCGGCCCGGGCGGGAGGCCGTCCAGCCAGGACGCCCAGTGCTTCCGGCGCTCGGGCGCTGGTGTGAGGTAAGGGGACTGACGATCCGGCACGCGCGCGGGCCACCGGCGCGCCGGCACCTCGCCCAGGGGCAAAATCCATCCCGGCCCGGCCGTTTTGTGCGGCCGAGCCGTCACCGTGACGCACCGCAGGCTGCGCGCTAGGAGGGGGACAAGCCTCGGCTCACAGGTGAGGGTCACATGGGACGGGGCATCCTGCGCATCGGTCAGGATTTGACGAACAAGGCCGGCGAACATGATCTGGTCGCCGATCCCCTGCTCGCGCAGGATCGTCAGGGGGCGACCCTTGAAGGGTTGGCCGGTCCACAGCCGTCCCCCGCCCGGCGCCGCCGCGCCTTGAGCTGTGAAGCGATGGCCATAGGCGGCCCAGCCGTCCTCCAGCCGGCCCGCCTGCAGGAGGGCGAGGGCGCGTGACAAGTGAAGCTGCGCGCCGAATTCAGCGGATTTGCGCGTCACACGGAGTGCCGCGTCGTAACGCTCCAGCGCCTGCGCAAGATCGCCCTCTTCCAGGTCGAGATCGGCAAGGCTGCCGAGGGCCGCGCCGTGGCGCGGGTCGAGCCGCACGGCTTGGCTGAAAAACGTCCGCGCGGCGGCGCGATCGCCCATGTCCCGCACGGCACTCCCCAGGGCATGCCATAGGGGGGCCTCGTCGTTACGCGCCTCAAGGGCCGTGCGCAAAAGCGCGACGGCGTCATCGGTTCGGCTTGCGGCACGATAGGCCGTACCAAGATTGACGAGCACCTGGATGTCCGCCGCCTCGGGGCCCTGGTGTGCCAGGATCTGTTCATAAAATCGCACGGCGCCGTCCACCATGCCGAGCCGGCTCGCCGTCAGAGCCAGTTGGAAGAGGGTCGCCGCGTCACCCGGCAGGGCCTCAAGGGCGGAGGAAAACCGTCCGACGGCGTCCTGGAGGCGCCCCTTTTTGACAAGCGCCTCGCCTTCCCGGCGCAGGCCCCGGGCCCGCTCCTCGGGGGAGGGCAGACGGCCGCGCGACGGCGCGGGAGATCGTTTTGGCATGGCCCTGCTTTTTCTCCGTTGCGGATGCACCGGGAAAGAGTGCCGCCGGGGCCTTAAGGGCGCGTCACCACTGGGTTTGCCAGCGGATCGCCGCCTTATAGCTGCGTCCAGGCTGGGACACGCCGGCAAAAACGACCTCATAGTCCGCATCCGTGACGTTATCGACGCCAAGATCGATCCGCAGGCCGCGCAGCATGTCCCGGGAGGGCTCCCAGATCATGTAAAGGTCGAGCAGGGCATAACCGTCCCGAAACGCACTCGGGTCATCGAACTCGGTGAACTCATCCGCCAGCGTGACACGCATGCCGCCGCGCAGATCCGCCTCCGGCACGCGGGTGCCCAGATCAATAAAGGCCTGGTTCGGCGACAGGACACCGACAAAGGCGTTTGTGTCCGCATCGCGCCCATTGATGCCGGAGAGATTGGCGGTGAGGTAAAGGCGCGGGCTGTCATAGCGGATCTCGATTTCAAAGCCGTCAATGTCCGCATTCACTGTATTGACATTCTGGCTCGTTCCGGCGGTAAGGCACGGAGGACTGAGCGGCAGGCCGAACTGGGGATCGGGCGTGCAAGCAGGCGGAATGATGACGTCCAGATCGATGAGATTGGTCACGTCAGAGTCGAAATAGGACCCTTTCACGATCAATCGGTCGCCGCCGAACAGGACATCTGTGAAATCAAGGCCCGCGCCGATCTCGACGCTTTTCGAGACCTCCGGTTCCAGGTCCTCATTGGCAATGAAAAGGTTGTTGACAAAGCCCACCTCCGGTCCGAAGGGGCCGAACTGGAACGCCGGAAGGGAGAAATGGATGCCGTCGGCGAACAACTCGTTGAAAGAGGGTGCGCGGAACGCCTCGGCATAGTTGCCGAACAGAAGAAACCAGCCGGTCGGACGGTAGGATACGCCCACTTTCGGGGAGAACCGATCATCCGTCCGTGTACCCTCCACATCGTCGCGCTCGCTTTCGAAACGGTCATAGCGGATCGCCGGAATGAGGGTGAGGTTACCGGGCAAGCCCAAGGGCCGGGTCAGATCGAGTTCAGCCTGGACATAGCCGCCATAAAACAAGGTGGAGGCATCGGGCACGCCGCCCCGGGTTCCATCGGGCCTGTCCGTGTCCGTCCCGGTTTGCTTGTCCTGGTAGATCTCGCCGCCATAGGTGAGGGCCAGGCCCGCGCCGTGGCCAAGCGCGAAGGCGGACCGATTGTCCACGCGCAGGCCCAGCGTTTCGACGACGCGGTCCTGGAATTGAGAGACGCCGATCTCGTCTTCCTCAACGGCGGTCCGGGAATAATAGGCCGCAGCGCTGAAATCAAGGAACGGGTTGTCCTCCGGCTTGATGTCGAGCCGGCCCTGGACCGTATCGCCGTTCACCTGACGGTCGACGAGGGGATTGCCGGGATCAGCCGTATTGTTGCCTTGCGGATTGTTTGGGTCCTTCGCGTCATTGCGGTAAGCGATGTAAGAGGCACTGAAAGTGATATCCTGACGGGGCCGGACGGTGAGTTTGGCAAGGCCGGACACCAGTTCATCGTCGGCGGGCAGGGACAGATTGTTGCCAAGCTCGATGTCGCCGCTGCTGCGATAGGTCAGACTGCCGATGGCATCGAGGCGCCCGTCCGGGCTCGCGAAGGCCGCCGTGCCCGTGGCCCTGTACTCGTTGTTGACACTCAGAAAGCTGACATCCCCGCCCACTGCGAAAACATCCCCGTCCCCCATCAAATCCGAGGCATCAATGGTGCGCAGGGCAATGACACCGCCCAAGGCACTGCTGCCGTAAAGGGCCGAATTGGGGCCGCGCACGACCTCCACGGTCTTCAACAGGCTGGGGTCAATGAAAAACCGCCCGTCATGACCAGAAACAAAGCTCTGGCGTGCGCCGTCTATCAGCACAAGGACGCTTTCCCCTCCCTGGCCGCGCACCGTGGGCACCTCGCCAGAGCGGCGCGGCCCGCCATCGAAACGGGCGCCGGGCACAAGGTCGAACAGCTCCGACACCGAACCCACAAGCAGGTCCTGAATGTCGGTCCGGTCGATGACCGTGACCTGGCCGGGAAAATCGAAGGCCGGCGTGGCCCGGCGGGTCGCCAGGATGGTCATCACCTCGTCGTCCGGCGCGGTCTCGCTGGTGACGTCCGGAGTATCCTCAGGGCTCAAAGGGTTTTGGGCATTTGCAATCTCCGGGACGAAGACACTGGCGGACAGGAGCGAGAGGGCGCCGGCCCGGACGAGGGCGGCGATGGCGGGGGCAAAACGCATGGCTGATGATCCCAAGGCTGCGAATGAGTATCAATCATGCGCTAGCACAGGGCTGGTTTTTGACGCAAGTAAGAAGCGCTCTCAAAAGAAAATCGTGAAGACAGCGGCTCCGGCCACACCCAAAGTGAGGGCTTCCCGGGCGATTTGTGGGCTTGCCGTTCCGTGCGCTCTCGCGCTAAGACTGTGTTGGTAAGAACAAGTTTCATTACGAGGAGGTTGGTGTAATGGGAAATGTGTTGTCCCGTGCGGGCGAGGCCCGATTGCGTATTCTGCCATCATTCACGATGGTCCTAATGCTGACGATTGCTGCGTTGCTTTCGGCCATGCCGGCGGCGCTGGCCTACACGGCAGCGCCCCAGGACACCGGCTTTGAGCGTGACCGCGCGGCGATCCTGGCCATGGCCGGCAATTACCGGGTGACGTTCAACTTCACCGAAACGGTGGCCTTCCAGCCCGGTTACGAACTGAAGGATCCCAAGCTGACCAATGCCACCGAGGTGGTGCGGGTCATCAAGGACACCGGGCGGATGATTAGCCTGCAGCACACCCTGGTGGCTGCCGCGAATGGGCGGAAATTCGCCATCAAGCACTGGCGCCAGGACTGGGTCTATGAGCCGGCGGTGATGTGGGATTTCACGGGCTTCAATGCCTGGACGCGGGTTGCGGTGGGGCGCGAGGACCGGGCCGGCGCCTGGGCGCAGCTTGTCTATCAGGTGGATGATGCGCCGCGTTATTCGGGTCTGGGGCGCTGGGTGCATGAAGGCGGCGTGTCGAGCTGGGAAGCGGGGCGCAGCTGGCGTCCGCTGCCCCGGCGCGATGCGACGACCCGGGACGATTATCAGGTGATCTCCGCCATCAATCGCCATGCGCTTACGCCCGCCGGCTGGGTGCATGAGCAGGACAACACCAAGATCCAGCTCGATGACGGTGGCATGAAGATCCTGGCCCGGGAGATCGGCATCAATACCTATACCCGCGCCAATGATTTTGACGCGTCCGTGGCCCAGACCTATTGGGACGAGACGGCCGACTATTGGGCCGCCATTCGCGGGGAGTGGGACCGGATCGCCGCCGCCCATCCCCATTTCGGCCTCACTCTGCAGGGCGAACCGGAAGCTCTCTACGGGGAAATTCTGGGTTTTGCGGAGGCGGTGCGCAGTGGTGACGTGGCCCTGAAGGAGGCGATCACTGAAGCGCTCGACGTAATTCGCGGATATCTCACCGATGCGCCGGTCGATGGGCGCCAAATGGCGGCCACATCCACCGCGCCGGCAACGGTGACCATGGACGCGGCCCTTTAAGACATAAGAAAAGCAACAATGCTCCGTCCTCGCCCAGTGGGGCGAGGGCGGACTTACCTCTTACCGCTTGCCCCAGACCAGGTGCACTTCAGAACACAGGTGGTGCTGGTCCAGGATGCCCTGCAGATCGTCAATGACGGCTGCAAAGCGGGAGTCCAGGGCCTCAGCCATGGTCCGGCTCGC
>CAYYTT010000084.1:0-17112 GCA_964474635.1 uncultured Alphaproteobacteria bacterium
CGAATGTTCGCTCGCCGTCCTGGTCCGGGATGAGCGGCGCACCGTCGCGCCGGAAGCTGCGCCCGACACGCCCGAGGATATCCGCGTCGGCTTCGAAAAGGGCGATGCGGTAAGCGTCGATGGCACGCCCCTGTCGCCGGCGGCCCTGCTGACGCGGCTCAATGAGCTTGGCGGCGCCCATGGCATTGGCCGCCTCGATCTGGTGGAGAACCGCTTCGTGGGCATGAAGTCCCGGGGGATTTATGAAACGCCCGGTGGTACGATCCTGCTTGCCGCGCACCGGGCCATAGAATCCATAACCCTGGACCGGGGGGCGGCGCATCTCAAAGACGAGATCATGCCGCGCTATGCCGAGTTGATCTACAACGGGTTTTGGTTTTCGCCGGAGCGGGAAATGCTCCAGGCCCTGATCGATAAGAGCCAGGAGCATGTCTCGGGCGAGGTCACCTTGCGGCTTTACAAGGGCGGCATCCAGGTCATGGGCCGCACCTCTCCCCAGTCGCTCTATTCGGAGGCGCATGTGACCTTTGAGGAAGACAGCGTCTACGACCAAGGGCATGCGGACGGCTTCATCCGCCTGAACGCCCTGCGCCTGCGTCTCCTTGGGGATCGCAAGCGCCGCTTATAGCGCCCGCTGCTATAATCCGTATCGCGCGCAACGGCGCGCTGGGCCCAGATTGATCCGGCTTTCCCGCCTGCCGCTCTGCGATAACCCGCCCCACGCGGAAAAACGCTTTATGGCGAGGCGCGGTCGGCCAGGCGGGAGCGACGCTGGGCGAGCACGCGCGCAAGGGCCCCGTGGCGCGGCGCGAAGATCATCGCGGCGGTCTGCAAAACGCCGGCCACGACCGCGATCATGCCGCTGGCCGAGACCGCGGTGTCGAAGCCGAAGAAGGCCGGCCCGAAGGCACCGGCCCCATAGCCCAGAACGCCGCTGACCACGGCGAACAAAGCGCTCAACCAGATCTGCGTGGACAGACGATCCGTTAGCATGCGGGCGGTGGCCGGCGGACAGATGAACATGGCGATCACAAGGATCGAGCCCACGGCCTGAAAAGCGGCGACGGCCGCAAGGGCCACGGCCGCCATGAGGCCAATATCGATCAGACGTGGATGAAAGCCCAGGGAGCGGGCGAGCCCCGGATCGAAGGTCGCGAGCCGCAATTCCTTGAAGAGCGCCGCGATCAGCACCGCGATCGAGAGGACGATCGCGGCCAAAGTCTTGATTTCCGTCGGCAGGACCGCCCACGCCTCCCACCCCAGCAGATCGGACCACGCCGTCGGCCCGAGCCACAGGGTGCCTTCCAGATTGCCATAGAGGGTGTGCTCCACATCCAGGTGGACACGCCGGGTGTCGGACTGTTCCAGCAAAACAACGCCTGCGTAAAACATGGTCGTGAACACGACCCCCATGGCCGCGCCCTCCTCGACCCGCCCCACTTGCCGGATGACGGCGATCAGGCCGACCGCGACCAGGGCGGCGATCAATGCACCAAGCAGAATGGCGGGCGGGTAAAGCGAGCCGGCAACAAGGAAACCCGCCACGATTCCCGGCAAGACCACGTGTGAAATCGCATCGCCCAGCAGCGCCTGGCGTCGCAGGATGAGGAAATTGCCCAGCAATGCGCAGGCCAGACACGCAAGCGTCCCCAGCATCAGGGCAGGCGCATCCACGGTGAGAAAATCGACCACCGTCATGATCCCAGCCCCCCAACGAAGCTGTCGCTTTTGAGGGGGTTGCGCGGACTGTGCCCGACCTGTCGGCAAAACAGGCGCCGCGCGGTCCGCTCGCCACGTGGCGTCAGGTGACCCGTGGGATCAAGATGCCCGCGCAGCCTCAAAAACCTGCGACGCAAGGGTGTGAGGCTGTCCTCACCCAAGCGCCGGACCACATCGAGGGAATGGCATTCCCACAGGCGGTAGCGCCAGACGAGGCGGCGCAGGCCCGCGGCGGCAAGACCCCGGGCCGGACCGAACAAAAAGCTCAGCACAAAGAGCGCACCCGCGGCCAAAACGATGACGGCACCCGTGGGCACATCCGGCAAGACGGCCGAGAGGGCAACGCCGAGGCCCGCGCTAAGCCCCCCGATGAGGGCGGACGCGGCCATCACAGGCCCCATGCGATCGGTCCAGAAGCGGGCGGCGACCGGCGGCACGATCACAATGGCGATGATGAGCACCATCCCCACGGTCTTCAGCCCCACCGCGACGATGACCAGCAACAGCGCCATCAGGAGAAGATCGAGACGGGCGATGGGCCAACCGGACGCGGCGGCAAAGTCCCGGTCGAAGCACAGCAGGGTGAATTCCTTGCGCAAGGCGAGGACGGCCGCGGCGACGACGGCCGAGACGGCGGCAATCACCCACGCTTCGCCCAGGCGCAGGCTCGCCGCCGAGCCCAGCAGAAAACCGTTGAGCCCCGCCTTTCCATCCGCATCAAGACCTTGAATGATACTAAGAAGGACAATTCCGATACCATAATAAACGCTCAGCACCGTGCCGATGGCGGCGTCCTCCGGCAGGCGGGTGTGGTCGCGGATCCATTGGACCGACAGGACACCCAGAATGGCCGTGCCCACGGCACCGGCCATCAGCACACCAAGCATCCGCCCCTGGCCGAAGAACGCCAGACCGACCAGGAACCCGATGCCCACCCCGGGCAGTGTGGAGTGGCTGATTGAATCGCTCATCAACGCGCGCCGGCGCAGAACCACCATGGCCCCAACGAGCCCCGCTGCGATGCCCAACACCACTGTCCCCGCCAGAACCACGGACGTATTGTAGCCGGCCTGGAAAAGCAGCACTTGCGCCATTTGTGCCCAGGGTGATGGGGACGTCACAGGATGGCCTCGCCCAGTCTGCCGCCATAGGCGCTGCGCAGGGCCTCGCGCGTGAAGGCCGTGTCGACGGGACCGTCGGCGATCTTCTGCACATTCAGCATCAGGACATGGTCGAAATAGGCCGGCACCGTTTCCAGGTCATGGTGCACGACGATCACGGTGCGGCCCGTGTTCTTCAGCGCACGAAATGTATCGATGATCGCAAGTTCGGTTGCCGCGTCGACGCCTGCAAGCGGTTCATCCATGATGTAAAGATCGGCATTCTGGCCCAGGGCGCGGGCCAGAAACACCCGTTGTTGCTGGCCCCCGGACAATTGCCCGATCTGGGCCTGGGCGCGCTCGGCAAGCCCCATCTGATCGAGGAAACCAAGCGCAATCTCTTTCTCGCGCCGGCCGACCGGGCGCAGCCAGCCAAGCCGGCGATAGAGCCCCATGGCGGCCACATCAAGCGCGGTTGCCGGAAAGTCCCAGTCAACGCTGGTGCGCTGGGGCACATAGCCGACCCGCGCCAGACCCTTGGCCAGGGGCGCACCGAAAAGGCGCACGGCGCCGGAGACCCGGGGCACAAGGTCAAGGCAGGCCTTGATAAAGGTCGATTTGCCCGCCCCGTTCGGGCCGACAATGGCAATGAGTTGCCCGGCCGGCGCTTCGAAGTGGATGTCCCACAGGGCAAGCTTTTCGCCATAGGCGACCGTCAATCCCTCCACGGACAAAGGCGCCGCCGCCCCGTCGGGGCCCGTTTGGGTCCGGTCCGCCGGGAGTGCCTGTGCCGGGGATCTCGCCGAGGCGTTGCGCATTATTGATCCTTCTGGCCCAGGGTCAGCCGTCCGAAGGCCCCGCCCGCGTCGGCCGTGCCGCCCAGGGCGCGCGCGATCACGGTTACATTGTGATCGATCATGCCAAGATAGGTTCCCTCATGAGAGCCCGGCGGACCCATGGCATCGGAGAACAGCCGTCCGCCGACGGTGACCCGGTGCCCCCTGGCCCCCGCCCCATCGATCAGGGCACGGACCTGTCGCTCCGTCACGGACGTCTCGACGAAAACGGCCGGCACCGCCCGCTCCACGATCAGGTCGACAAGGTCCTCGATCGCCTTGAGACCCGCCTCGCTTTCCGTACTGATCCCCTGGATGCCGCGCACATCGATCGCAAAGCGAGCGCCGAAATAGCTGAAAGCGTCATGCGCCGTGACCAGAAGGCGCCGGCCCTGCGGAATGGTGCTTAAAACCTCGGCCGCATAGGCGTTCAAGGCTTCAAGTTCCTTGAAATAGGCGTCGGCATTGGCCCTGAAGCTGTCCGCATGGTCCGGATCAAGAGCCATGAGGAAGGCGACCGCAGCCTCCAGGGCCTGGCGCCAGAGCGCCGGATCCATCCAGACATGGGGATCACCCGGGCCGCCGTCATAGGGCAGATAATCCGCATTATCGATGGCTTCGGCGACGGCAAGCGTAGGCACCCGCTGCCCGAGCCGCTCGATGGGCCGCAGGAGCTGCGCCTCAAGGGCAAGGCCGTTGTAGACGATGGCATCCGCCCGGGTCAGGCGCGTGATGTCGGAACGGGTGGGCCGGTAAAGATGCGGATCCACCCCCTCGCCCATGATGGTGTCCACCGCCACATGCGGTCCGGCAATGCGGGCCAGCGGCTCCCCGATCATGGCGATGGTCGCGACCACCCGCAGCGGGGCGTCGTCGGCGCGGGTTGAGGTCAGTGCCAGCCCGCAGAAAACCAGGACCATCAGGGCCGCGACACCCAGAACCGACGCCTTCAGGCGGCGCCCCTGCCCGCCCATGCCATTGCTGTTGGACACTTTCGCACCTCGACCGGGACCGCAAATGTTAGGTTGCCCTAACAATTAGACCCCGGGCCGGTTCATGCCAAGGGCAGCGCGCAGGCCCCCTGCCGATTTGTCGCCGCCGCTGCGCGCATGGAGGGCCTTAGACCGTAAGGCCAGCATCCTCGATTGCTCCGGCCACGGTCGCGATGTCGCCCGAGAGCGGGCGGTCGGCATCGAGGAACGCGCTGTAGCGGCGCACGGCGTCCGCAAGGTTGCGTGTCTTTGCACTCAAGGGCGGTCCGTCCTTCGACAGATCGGCGGCCTGGGCAATACACAAGAGTAAAATCGCGGCAATGCGCGTTGTGTCCTCAAGGGCCTCGCCCGCGCGCCGAGCGGCGATCGTGCCCAGGGGGACCACGTCCTGATTGTTGCCATTGGTCGGGATCGATTGGATCGAGGCCGGCACAGCCTTGGCCCGCAATTCGGCGAGGAGGGCGCTCGCGGTAACCTGGGCGCCCATGAAACCGCTGTGCAGGCCGGTGGTCCGGGCCTGCAAAAAGGCCGGATAGGGCCCGTTGAGCGCCGGATCGGTCAGGCGCGCGATCTGCCGCTCAAAAAGGCCAGCCAGCGCGATCACCGCATTGGTCAAGGCATCGGCCGCGAAGGCGCCATGCTGCCCGAAGAAATTTCCCGCATGCAGCAGGACCGGGTCTGCGTTTTCCCGGTCCGCCTCCACATCCGGGAAGACCAACGGATTGTCACTGACGCCGTTCAGGTCTCGCGTGACGATGTCGTCGTGGAACCGCAAGACATCGAAAACGGCCCCGATGAGCTGGGGCAGGCACCGCATGGTGTAGGCGTCCTGGGGCAAGGGCTGATCCTGCAGCACGGTGCCATCGGACAGATCCGGCGCATGGCGCGGCGGACGCGCGGCGACGGGCTGCAGCCGGGCGGCATCCTTGCTCCAGGCCCACAAAAGCTCATGGGCGTCCACCTGGCCGGCATGGGGGCGCAGGCGCCCAACGGCCGGGTGCCATGCCTCCCGATGGCCGCCCAGAAACTCCGTATAGGCTAAACCGGCGGCAAGCCCGAGGCGCGCCAGGCGCAAGGCCCGCACGCCATTGAGCGCGGCAATGCCGGCCGTGGCCGAGATGCCATTCACGAGCGCAAGGCCGTCCTTGTCTTCCAGGCGCACGGGCAGAATGCCGATCCGTTTCAAGCCCTCCGCCGCCGGAACAACGGTGCCGGCCGGATCAATCAACGCCCCCTCCCCCATGAGCCCCAGGGCCATATGGGCAAGCGGGGTCAGATCGCCGCTGGCCCCCACGGTCCCCTTGGCCGGGATGGCCGGCGCGAAATCGGCATTGAGGAGCGCCACAAGAGCCTGAGCGATTTGCGGGCGCACCGCCGAATGGCCCCGCACGAGCGTGGCAAGACGCGCCACCGTGACCGCCCTTGCCTGGTCGGGGGGAAGGAGGGGACCCACGCCGGAGGCCAAATGGTAGACGAGGTTGCGCTGGAGCTCCGCATTGAGGCCGGCCCCCACATAAGACCGCGCCAGCGGGCCATAGCCCGTCGTGACCCCGTAGATCAGACGGTGTTCGGCCTTAAGACGATCAAGACAGGCGCAGGCGCGCGCCATCGCCAGTTCAGCGACCTCTCCGATGCGCACGGGCGCACGGGCGACGGCGACCGCCTCCACCAGGGCCGGGGAGACCGGCGCGCCGCAATCGAGGACGACCGGTTCGTTGGGTTTGGGACGGCCGGCGGCTCCCGAACGGAGCGCCTCGCTGTTTGCTGTCATGGGATTGATCATCCGAAAACGGAGAAAAAGGGCGCGCGCCGGCACCCTTTCAGGGAACGCAGACCCAAATGCAGCCCGCCCTCCCTTAATCCGGCGTTAACGCATAACGCCCGCAGGATGGGCGTGCCTTAAAGGAGCACGGCCCCATGTCCTCTGCCACAAGCGCCCTTTCATATGATCTCCCCGCGCCGCGCGAGGCGCACCACCCCCAGGACAGATCCCAGGACAGATCCCAGGACAGATCGATGGAGACAAGCCGCATCGTCCTTAAAAGATCCGGACAAAGACCTCTGAATTTTGAGGGCGCCCTTCTCGCCGAGGCCTCAAGCTGGTCCACGCAGCGTGCGCTTTGGTATGAAGGCGCGATTTTCGAGACCGACCGCGCCGCCTTTGCCGTGGCCATCACCGCCTACCACAAGGCCGATGGAATTCCTGACATTCATTACGCCTGGCCCTGCGCCACGGCGCAGGACGCCGCCAGCACCCTGCGGGCCCACAATCCCGCGCGCGATGTGCCGATTTCGACAAACGCCCTTGAGATGGCTTGCGACCCGGACGCCCTGGAGGCGGAGGCGGCCCGCTTGCGCGCGGCCATTGACGGCACGCGCGAGGCCTTTGAGGCAATGATCCGCACCCTGCTGCCCGACGCGACATGCGATTGATGATCACGGTCCGGATGACCTTAGGAGATCCTTAACCGGCCGGCGCCACAAACGGGTGGCATCCTTGCCGCCGCGGCGCCTTGCGCCGGGCATTTCCCGCCGAAAGGACTTCCCCCCATGAGCAATGTCCGCCTGTACGGCAACGACCCGTCCCAATCCGCCGATGGTCAGCCAGGCCAGAGCCCGGTCAATCCCCAGGCCATGCTGACCGAAGCCAAAGAGACCTTTTCCTCGGGCCAGCCCATGTCCCTGGCGCCGGCCATGGGCCTGCGCACCATCACGCTGCGTCGCACCGGGGCCCGCCCCTTCCGCTTTCAGGGCACGGAGCTCAGCAATGCGGTGGGTTGGGCGGAAAAGCTCACCATCTGGCATGAGATCAATCTGTTCCGCACCAATACGGGCAAGATCGTCGTGGACATCCGGGTGTTCCGGAAGGCGCCGGGCGAGCGCGATGTCTTCCGGGTCAGCGAATGCGACAGCATCGAGGAAGCCATCGGCATCCTGGAGACCTACGACCCCATCCAGGACATCCTGGTGGATGTGCCGCTGGACGACACGACGGTGAGCGTTGCGGAACTCTCCTTGAGCGGCGTTGTTCTGCGCCAGCGCATCGAGCAGACGCGCCGCCAATATGATGCCCTTTTGGGCGACCTGCTGCACGAAATCGAACGCCAGCGCTGAGCGTCTCTTCAGCCCAGAAGACCGGCCGGCATGCCGAACGCATGCCGGCTTTTTCGTGCGCGCAGGCTGGCTCTGTCACTCATGGACCGGGGCAAATCGAGGGCTCCCGGACCCAATCAGTCCGCACACCGCTGGGTCATCACCAGCCCAGCGGACAAGTCCAGGGCACAAGGCCCTGCCGGACCTTTGGGAGCGCTCCCGCGAAGGCGGTGCCACGGCGCCGGGTTGATCGCGGCCTTTAGCGCGGTGCGGATGAATTATCCCGCGTTCCTGCCCTCCAGTGCCGCAAGCACATCCCGTCCACGGCACACAAAAAATGCCGCCGATCGGCGAGGATCGGCGGCATTCCGAAACAGCGAAATGGGCAGCGTCACAGACGCTTGATGAAGATCCAGATACCTTCGTTGGAGCTGGCGGATTTCATGTGCACACGCACTTTCGCCGGTTCCATCTTGTAGTCAAAGACATACTCGAACACGGTGTTGATGTGCCCGCTGGCCACGGCTTCCTGGAACTTCTGCTGGAACTGGTGACCCTTGGCGCAAGGCGCCACATCGTTGAAGAAGTTCTTGCCCAGGACGGCGCCCGGGGACCGGCCGGAAATAAAGGCTTCCTGCTGATTATACTTCAGGATATTGCCGGTGCGGTCCACCAGGATGGCACCGAAGGGCAGGTTTTCGACACGGCTGGGATCCTGGGCGAGCAGGTTTTCCACATCGGTGGACCCGAATTTGACGATTTCCATGGATATCTCCTCAGATACGGTTTGGTGCGGCACGAAGATGGGCCGCGCAGGACAGTCAGAGCGTGGTGTCGGCCGCGTCCAGGCGGAACAACACATCGCCAACAAGGCTGCGGAAATCCCGCTCGGCCTCTTCGATCTGCTGACGCAGGGCGACGGCCTTCAGCGTCATGCGTGCCGTTGCACAGCCCGGAACATCCGTGTCGACATTCGCGGGCACATCCACCGTCGGATCGAACTCTTCGAGAAAGGAGATAACCTCGCCCATCGTTTCAAAGGCATGAACGTGGAAGATATCCTTCTGCCCCCGCCCTTTTTTAAAGACGCGCAGATCGACGACGAAGCCGCCCGTCTGCCGGCTGAAAATATTCAGCTCATGCCACATGCGCCCTTCCGGTGTATGGCCCGTGGCTTCGGCGACCAGCGCGCCCTTGAACCGCAAGGGCTGGCGGCCGGTACGCCGCAGGGTGATCCAGCCGGGCTGGCCGTGCGCGGCGGGGGTGAAGGACGGGCCGGCAGCGAACGTGTCGGTCTCTTTGAGCGCGATGGAGGCCATGGGGCTTCCTTTCCGGTCTTGGGTGATTTTGGCGTTTGTCTGCGATTGGGCCGCCGCACCGAGCGAGCAGTGAACGGTCCGGTGAGGATCAAGGAGAGCGCGGCGCTGATCGCATGAGGGCTCGACGAGCGCTACACCGTTCGCGGACGGTCTTACGCGCCGGCCTCTAAGAATCGGTTAAACGTTGACCCCTGTGTTTTTCGGCCTAGTCACTATCTTTCGCCAGACTCTTTTAAGATTTGCCTGAGCCAATGGAACCATAGATCAGGCGCGATCCGTCCATTGACGGAACCGGCGCTCGCACTCACACCCCATCGCACCAGAGGCTCGCCCATGCGTTTGCTCGATCTCTCCCGCGATATTGTCCAGCGTGCGGTCATGTCCGCCGTCGCATCCGAACTGAAGGACGGCTGCGGACGCACCCTGGGCCCGGCGGAGCTTGCGGCATGGACCGAGGACACGAGCTTTACGGAAGACGGGCTCGATCTTGATTCCCTTGAGCTTCTGGCCTGCGCGGGGCGGGTCAATCAACTCTTCCACATGCACGAAACGGGCATTGAGGACTATCTGCTCCGGGACAAAACCTTCGGCAAATGGGCGCAGATCGTTCGGGCAAGTCTGGAACGCGGCGGCCAGCGCCTGACCTTCCTGACCTCCGGCAGCACCGGTGAACCCAAGCCCTGCACCCACTCGATGGAGGATCTTGCGCAGGAGATCGAGGCCTTCGCACCGCTCTTTGCCGGCACGAAGCGGATCATTGCCTGCGTGCCGAGCCATCACATTTTCGGATTTTTGTTCACGGCCCTGATGCCAACCCGCCTGGGTGTGCCCGTTGTGGACGGACGGTTCTGGTCGGCCAGCCAGTGGTCATCGGATCTGGTGCGCGGCGATTTGATTGTCTCCTCACCAAGCTTTTGGCGCTATCTCAGCCGCACCGTGCCGGCCATGCCGGCGGGGGTGGACGGGCTCACCTCCACCGCGCCCATGCCGCGCGATCTGGCCGACACCCTGACGCGCCAGGGCCTTGGCCGTCTCATTGAGATTTACGGCGCATCGGAAACCGCCGGCATCGGCTGGCGGACGGACCCTCGGGATGCCTACACACTTCTGCCCCACTGGCGCTGCCTTGAGGACGGACGGTTGGAGCGCGACGGGCCCGAAGGCGAGGAACGGGAGCCGCTGGAGGCCATGGACCTTCTGCTGTGGGAGCCGCCGACGGCCGCCGACCGGCGCGGGCCGGTGCGTTTTCGCCCGGCGGGCCGGCGCGATAATGCCGTTCAGGTCGGCGGCATCAATGTGTTCCCAGCACGGATCGCCTCGATCATCGCCGACCATGACCTGGTGGCCCAGTGCAGCGTGCGCCTGGCCCAAGACGGACCCATGGACCGGTTGAAGGCCCATATCGTGCTGCGGGGCGGCATCGATCCGACCCCGGCGATGGTCAAGGACATTGAGGCCTGGTGCCGGGAACACCTGCGCCCGAGCGAGCGCCCGCGACTGCTGTGTTTTGGAGAAACCCTTCCGCCCAAGGAAAGCGGCGCAACCGATGACTGCATCACCGTGAGCCCCGCTGACCCCTCCGACCACCCCGAGACCCTCCGCGCGGCAGGATGAGGATGGGGCGGGGCGAACCCGCCCCAAGCGTGGTCCTTGCCAAGCGTGGTCCTTGTCGGGATCAAAGGCGCGTCGCCGCGCCCTCACGCCGCCACCGTGAGGATAGCCAGCACCGTGTCGCCGTAGCGGCGCCGGTCCGTTTCCCCGAAACCTTCCGGCGCGTCCGGATCGTCCCGGCCGGAGCGTTCCATGATGACGAGCGCGTGGGGCGCGATCCAGTCGCCCTTGAGGGCGGCCGTCAGGGCGAGGGCGCCGAGGCCCGTCGCGTAGGGCGCGTCGCAGAAGACGAGGTCGAAAGGCGCGGCGAAGGCGGCGAGACGGGCCCCGAGTTTGGTCGCGTCCCGGCGCAGGATGCGCGCCCGGCCCGTGAGACCAAGCGCCTCCACATTGCGCCGGATGGCGCCGCGCGCGGGCGCCGCCTCCTCGACGAACACCGCCTGGCGGGCCCCGCGCGAAAGGGCCTCAAGCCCCAGAGCGCCCGAGCCGGCGAACAGGTCGAGCACTTGGGCGCCCTCGCAGGGCCGCGCTCCATGCTCGATGATGTTGAACAGGGCCTCGCGCACCCGGTCCGTCGTGGGGCGCGCCAGGCGCCCGGCCGGCGCCGCGATGGGCTGTCCCTTATGTTCCCCACCGATGATGCGCATGGCCGCCGCCTCCTTGTTGCACCCGCCGCACACCGCCCCCTCCCCTGTGCATGTCCCGTGATAGGATAGGCGTTCGCGCCGCAACGGCAGCCAATCGTCGCCAAAGGAGGGAACGGCATGACACAAGTGTCGGTCGAGCGTGTGGGCCCCGTGGCCAGGGTGGCCTTTTTCAATCCGCCCATGGGGTTCATGAACCGGTCCATGGTGAAGGAACTGACCGGCATTATGGCCACCCTCGAAACCGATCCCCTGGTCCGTGCCATCGTGTTCACCGGTGCCCTGCCCGGCGTGTTCATTCGCCACTACGATGTGGCGGAAATCGTCGCGACGGCCAAGGCCCTGACCAGCTCCAACGCCGGCATGCCGGACGCGCGCGATCTGCCCGTGCAAAGCCTCTTCAACGCCATCGAGGCCTGCTCCAAGCCGACCATCGCGGCCATCAACGGGATGTGCATGGGTGGCGGGTATGAATTGGCGCTCACCTGCGATCTGCGGTTTGCCGGAGGCGGGGACTACACCATCGGTTTGCCTGAGATCCGGGTGGGCATCTTCCCTGGTGCCGGCGGCACCCAGCGTCTGACGCGCGTGATCGGCCAGGCGGCGGCGCTCGATTGCATCCTGCGCGGCCGGGTGTTCAGCCCGCGCGAGGCGGCGGCACGTGGCCTGGTGCACGAGTATGTGGTGGGCGATGTGGTGGCCGAGGCGATGCGTGTGGCGGCCTCCCTTGCCACCCGCCCGCCCCAGGCCCTCGCGGCGATCAAGCGCCTGGTGCGCGGCGCGTCGACGACGCCGCTCGCCGAAGGGTTGGAACAGGAATGGGAGGCCTTCGCGGGTCTGCTCACGGGGGACACGGGATCGGTCGAGATCATGCAGGATTTTGTCACCAAGGGCGCACGCATCGACCACGCCTGATGCGGTAGGCCAATCCGCCGGCCGGGCGCCAGGGTTTCGAGGCGGCGCCGATTGGCCTTATGGTCGGCACCCGAACACGGCGGAGCGGATACCGCCGGACCACAAGGGGATTTCGTCATGGCGAACACGGCTAAGCGGCGCAGCGGCGTAAAGGCTCCGGCGGCTGCGGCGGGACTGCTCGGCGGCCTGCTGCTGGGCGCGGCGGTTTTCGTGGGTGGGATGGCCCCCGCGCGCGCCGACGGCCACGCAGCGGACACGGCCCCGCGCTTTGAGCCGGCCCGCGTCTTTGATCTTGAGTGGGCCTCGGATCCGCGTATCGCGCCGGACGGAGACAGCATCGTCTATGTGCGCAATCGCATGGACATTATGACGGACCGGCGCCAGGGCCAGCTTTGGCAAGTGGGCGCCGACGGCGAGCGCCACCGCCCTCTCCTCAGCCCCGAAACGAACGCGTCCTCGCCGCGTTGGTCGCCGGATGGGGAACGGCTTGCTTATGTCTCCGCGCCGGAGGGTGGCTCGCCCCAGATTTTCGTGCGCTGGATGGACACCGGCCAGACCGTGAAAGTGGCGAGCTTGACCGTGCGCCCGGGCAATCTCGCGTGGTCGCCGGATGGCACCATGATTGCCTACACGGCCCGGATCACCGCACCCCAAAAGCCCTTCGCCGCCATGCCCCGTCCGCCAAAGGGCGCGCAGTGGGCCCCCGCCCCCACGGTGGTCGACACCGTGCTGTACAAGGCGGACGGCGCGGGCCTCGTCCCGGAAGGCCACACCCAACTGTTCGTCGTGCCGGCAGAGGGCGGCACGACGCGCCAGGTGACCAGCGGCGCCTACAATGTCTCCGGCGCGCCGGTCTGGCTGCCGGACGGCACGGGACTGATCTTTTCGTCCAACCGGTTGGATAACTGGGCGCTCGATCCGGTGGAGTCGGATCTTTATGAGGTCTCGCTTGCCGACGGCGCCCTGAAGCGCCTGACGGACCGGGACGGGCCGGACGCAAGCCCGAGCCTGTCCCCGGACGGACGATTCCTTGCCTTTACCGGCTTTGACGATCAGCGTAAGGGCTTTCACACAAACCGCATTCATGTGATGGACCGGCGCTCCGGCGCGATCCGGACCTTGGCACGCGATCTTGACCGGTCCGTGCGCGCGGTCCGCTGGTCGCCGGACAATGGCGGCGTTTATTTCCTGTATGACTCCGAAGGCGTGACCCGGCTGGCCCGCAGCGACAGCGCCGCTGGCTGGACCGATCTGGCAAGCGGCATCGGCGGCACATCCATTGGGCGGCCCTATGCTAGCGGCAGTTTCACGGCCGCGCCCGGCGGACGCTTTGCTACCGTGCTCACGGACGCGCGCCGGCCCGCCGACGTGGCCCTGGTGATTGACGAGGGCGAGACCACCGTGACGGCCCTCACCGATCTTAACGGGGATGTTCTTCCTGGCCTTGCCCTTTCTGACTATGAGGCGGTGACCTTCCCCTCAAGCCATGACGGGCGCACGATCCAGGGCTGGTACCTCACGCCGCCGGACTTTGATCCGTCCAAGACCTACCCCCTCGTCCTGGAGATCCATGGCGGCCCCTTTGCCAACTATGGCCCACGCTTTTCGGCGGAAGGGCAATTGTTCGCCGCTGCCGGCAATGTGGTGTTGTTCGTCAACCCGCGCGGCAGCACCAGCTACGGCAATGCGTTCGCCAATCTGATCCACCATAATTATCCGTCGCAGGACTATGACGACCTGATCTCCGGTGTCGACGCCCTGATTGAAAAGGGCTTTATCGATCAGGAGCGCCTGTTCGTGACCGGCGGCAGCGGCGGCGGTACGCTGACGGCGTGGATCGTGGGCAAGACGGACCGGTTCAAGGCCGCCGTGGTCGCAAAGCCCGTGATCAACTGGCAGAGCTTCTCGCTCACGGCCGATTTTTATCCCTTCTTTACGCAATACTGGTTCCCGGCCATGCCGTGGGAGGATCCGGAAGGCTATTGGGCCCGCTCGCCCCTCTCGCTCGTGGGCAATGTCAGCACGCCAACCATGCTGCTGACCGGCGAGGCGGACTATCGCACGCCCATGAGTGAGACCGAACAGTTCTACCAGGCTCTCGCCTTGCGCCAGGTGGACACGGCCCTTGTGCGCATTCCCGGGGCAAGCCACCTGATCGCCCGTCGCCCCAGCCAACTCATCGCCAAGGTGGTCCACATCCAGGCCTGGTTCGACCGCTACGATCCGGCCAAGGCAGCCATGAACGATGCGGCGAATGGTTCGATGGAAGCCAATTCCGGGGCAGAAAAATCCTCAGACTTGTAGTATGGTCCGCCCACGACCGTGTGAGGGGAACGCGACGGGAAGGGTTAGGCCGACATGGAGTCCAAACCGCGCTGGCAGGATCCGGGTGCCATTTTGCCCGAATCCCTTACGAACACGCGTGTTCAGGTTCACTACGCTGTCCAGTGGCTTGCACGCCTTGCGCGGGCGGCCCTGAAGTCCTGGCCGGACGATCGGCAGGCCGCGCTGTTCTGGAGCACGGAGATCAACGGGCTTGTGACGCGGAAGATCGTGAACGACACGACACAGTTCCGGCTCGGCCTGTCCCTTGAAGAAGCCGCCCTCGTCCTGTTCGAAAATGACCGTCCGACTCAAAGCTGGTCCGTCGACGGCCAAAAGGACCGCGATCTGGGCGAATTCGTCCGCGAAGTGGCCGCAAAGATGGGCGTCGACATCAACCACCGGGCATTGACTGGCCCCCTGCCGTATGAAGACGAAATGCCGGCCCATGCCCTGGAGGCGCGCGGCACATACGCCATCAAGGCCAATGCGGGAGCCCTCCGGGAGCTGAGGCTCTGGACGCAAAATGCCTTTAACATTCTCAACGAGATCCACCTGGACTTTGGACGGGTCGGGTTGGGGCCGGACCTGCCCAAGCTGTCGGCCCGAAACCTGACCGTCTTGCAGCGGCTGCAGCTGCAGGAAGGCGACCCGAAACAGGCTCGCACGATCCTGATCGGGATGAATCTGGGCGGACTGTATTTCAGGGAGCCGTTTTTTTATGTCAGCCGGCAACCAGGGCTCGGCTCCCTGGTGCGTCTCCCGCTCCTGCCGCCGCCGTCGGGTTGGAACAAGACGCCCATACGCGGTCTGGTGCTCCGCTCAAGCGATATCGTCCGCACACCGGGCATGCGCGGCTCTGTGCGCAAAATCCTTGGCGAGGCCATCGACGCCATGGAACGCCTGTCCAGCGGCTCGTGAAAAGGGCGCCAAAGCGCCGTTGGGCCGCGGTCGAGGCGAACTCATAAGTCGAGGCGGCGAGGCGGGCCCACAAAAAAAGGCACGCCGTTGAGAGGCGTGCCGCAGCGAGTTTGCTTGAGTGATAGGAATGCGCGGCGTCTCAGCGACGACCCTTCAGGATTTGGCGCTTGGCGCGCTCATATTCGCGCTCGGAAATTGCGCCCGTCTCATAGGCTTTTTTCAGATCGAGCAGTTCCTCGCCCATGGTGCTCTGGGAATTGACCACCTGGGAACCGCCACCGCCGCACGCCGCAAGGGCGCCGACCACGACCAGCACAGCAATCTGTTTCACGATACGCACTCCTTCCATGGACCCGAACGCCCCCAGGCACCGTGCCCGCCGCGCGGGCGCCGGCACCACCGACATCGTCACTATGCTAGGGCAAACCGCCTTAAATTGCGGTGTCACTATGGCCAAGCCCGTTACACGCGTCCAGATCCAGCCCCATCACTTTGGGCACAAGCTTGCACTTTCTCGGAGGCGTTGCGGCAGGGACGCAACGCCGCCGGGCAGGCCCGTCACGCCGCGCCGTCACCCTCCGGATCGCCCACGGGCTGGTAGATCTGACTGCCCAAGGCCCGGAACTCCTGGGATTTGGCACGCATGCCCTCGTCCCTGTCCGTCATGGCGTTTTGGCTCCGGGCCGCATCGGCAATGTCCTGGCTGATGCGCATGGAGCAGAATTTTGGCCCGCACATGGAGCAGAAATGGGCGACCTTCGCGCCCTCGGCCGGCAGGGTCTGGTCGTGGAACTCTTCGGCCGTCTCCGGATCGAGCGCGAGATTGAACTGGTCGCGCCAGCGGAACTTGAACCGGGCCTTGGAAAGGGCATTGTCGCGGATCTGGGCCGCCGGGTGCCCCTTGGCGAGGTCGGCCGCGTGGGCCGCGATCTTGTATGCGATCACCCCGTCCTTCACGTCGTTGCGGTCGGGCAGGCCCAAATGCTCCTTAGGCGTCACGTAACACAGCATGGCCGTGCCAAACCAGCCGATCATGGCGGCCCCGATGGCCGAGGTGATATGATCATAACCCGGCGCAATATCCGTCGTGAGCGGACCAAGCGTGTAGAAGGGCGCCTCGTCGCATTCCTTCAATTGCTTGTCCATGTTCTCCTTGATCTTGTGCATGGGCACATGGCCCGGCCCCTCGATCATGACCTGAACATTGTAACGGTCGGCCACTTTCTTCAGCTCGCCAAGCGTTTCCAGTTCCGCGAACTGGGCCGCGTCATTGGCATCGGCGATGGAGCCCGGGCGCAGGCCGTCACCGAGCGAGAAGCTGACGTCATAGGCCGCCATGATCTCGCAGATCTCCTCGAAATGGGTGTAGAGGAAATTCTCCTTATGGTGAGCAAGGCACCATTTGGCGAGGATGGAGCCGCCCCGGCTCACAATGCCCGTGACCCGGTCCACGGTAAGCGGAATATGGGGCAGGCGCACGCCGGCATGGATCGTGAAGTAGTCCACGCCCTGCTCGCACTGCTCGATGAGCGTATCGCGGTAGACCTCCCAGGTCAGATCCTCGGCGACACCGCCCACCTTCTCCAGCGCCTGATAGATCGGCACGGTGCCGATGGGCACGGGGCTGTTGCGGATGATCC
>CAYYTT010000085.1:0-17018 GCA_964474635.1 uncultured Alphaproteobacteria bacterium
GGCCTTGTCGGCCGTCGGCGCCATGCTGTTCGGTGTGATCCTGACCGGTCTCTTCGTGGCCCTGTCCATGACCGCCGGCGGCGGCGCCTGGGACAACGCCAAGAAGTACATCGAGGACGGCAATCACGGCGGTAAGGGCTCGGAGGCCCACAAAGCGGCCGTGACGGGCGACACCGTGGGCGATCCCTACAAGGACACCGCTGGCCCGGCCGTGAACCCGATGATCAAGATCACCAACATCGTGGCGCTTCTGCTCATCGCCTATCTGGCATCCGCCGGAACGGCTGGTGCTCCGGCGGCCAAGGCGCCGTCCGCACCGGCCGGCCAGAGCCAAAGCGCGCCCGTGATCAACAACTGATCAAAGAGCAGGGCCCATGGGGCCCCTGACGCAGACGGTTCGAAATGGGGCTTCACCTTCGGCAAAGGTGGAGCCCCTTATCGTTTGACCGATCAGGACATGGGCACGCCCCCCCGGTGGCCAAAATGGAACGCCGGCGCAAAAGGGTGTGATTCGATCCTTGAAGTCCTGTTATGGATCGTGACACCGTGCCCCCGGATGCTGCATCGCAGCATAACCGCGTGGTTGGGGTGGCCGTGCGCCGCGACGGGCAGGGCCCGTTTGCATTTCGGATGGTTTGGCGTTGCAGAAGACGGCCGGGCGTTCGGGACGATTAGTGTAGGAGGGTTGAGGTGGATCTGGATAAAATCGCGAGCGGCGAGAATCTGCCGGATGATTGTAATGTCGTGGTGGAAGTGCCGCTTGGCGGCGAGCCCATCAAATATGAAATCGACAAGCCGTCCGGCGCCATGTTTGTGGACCGTTTCCTCTACACGTCCATGCGCTATCCCTGTAACTACGGATTTATTCCGCACACCCTGTCCGAAGACGGCGACCCCATGGATGTGATGGTGGTCGGCTCTCGCGCGCTGGTGCCCGGCGCGGTCGTCCGTGTGCGTCCCGTCGGTGTGTTGATGATGGAAGACGAGAAGGGGACGGACGAAAAAGTGCTCGCCGTGCCGCACAACAAGCTGACGCGCTATTACGACAAGGTGCACTGCTACACCGATCTGCCGGACATTCTGGTGGAACGCATCGTCCATTTCTTCCAGCACTATAAGGATCTGGAGCCCAACAAATGGGTGAAGATCCAGGGCATTGAGGATCTGGACAGCGCCCGCCGCGTGATCCTGGAATCCCTGGAGCGGGCCCAGGGCAAGTTGTCCGCCAAGTCCTAAAGCCGGGGCTCAGAAATCTGGATCAATCTGGGTCCAGCGCGCCTTTGCTTAAAGTTTTTCTCGCTGACGCGCCCCCAAAAGGTGCGATTGGGGGCGCCGGGCGGCGGGGTTCACACCAGACCAAAAATAAAGGGACCGTCACCGCGGTCCCTTCCAAAGGCGCGCCCGGGACCCATTCTCCCGGGTTTTTGCCGTATGCGGACGTCAGGGCCGTCCGCCGCCGGGGCCACCCGGACCGCCTGGGCCCTGCGGACCGCCAAGACCCGTTGCACCGGGCAGGCCTCGGCCCACATTGCCGAACATCTGTTCCAGGAAGGTCAGCTCCTTACCCCGGGTCGGCGTTTCGCGGCTGACATAGTTCACGATCCGTCCGTCCTCCAGGCCATAGGTGGCCATCTTGGTCAGAACGCCGGTGTCGTCGAATTTCAGGGCCAGAATGGCCCGGTCGGTGGTCGACTTGTTCAGGAACGCAAAGCGCTCCTGGGTCGATGAGATGTAATACCAGGTGTCCGGATCGAAGGTCGCCACGCTCGAGGGCGTCCCGAGGGTTTCCCGCGCCACGGCTTTCGAGGTCACCCCCGGCTCCAGATTGGCGACCTTTTCGGTATCCGCAATGTAGCCGTGTTTCGAGATGACGGCACGGGCCACCGGCGAGGCGCAGGCGCCCAGCGACATCAGCACGACCCCAAGCAGCCCAGCCGCGCGGGCCGCCCGGCGCGTCGTGCCGCGGATCTGGCCATTCGTTTGTTCTTGGGATGCCCCGTGCAGAAAGTCCATGCTCACCATCGTGCGTCCATCCGCTGATCACTTTGTCCACATGACACGCGAGGTCCACAGGCCGCGCTAAGTCCACAGGCCACGCTAAGTCCACAGGCCACGTTCGGTCCCCAGGTCACGTTCGATCCACAGGCAACGCTAGCAGCCTTCGCGCCATGTCGCCACGGCGCGGCGTGCGTATTGTCCTCGGGTTTCCCTCCCGGTCCGGCGGCTCCGACCCGGGGGCAATGCGCTTCCAATGGTCGCCGAAAAACATAGCACGGCGCTTGCCTGGACGGGTCATCATCCCCCATGTATTTCGGCAACGACGGCGCTGCCGCGCACGGCCCTGCCGCCGGTGCCCCCCCGGCTCGGTGCCCCCGGATCGGTGCCCAGTGCCCGGTGCCGCCCGTCACGAAAGGATGTTCCCATGATTTTCGACCGACTGTTTCGGCGCACACCGGACCTGAAAGCCGCCGATGCCCTGTTCGCGGCCGTCGTGGCCCAATCCCGCCGGCCGGAGTTTTACCGCGAACTTGGCGTGCCCGACACGCTCGATGGCCGCTTCGATATGATCAACCTGCATGTGGTCCTGGTGATGCGTCGCCTGAAGCACAAGGATCACGCGCCGGTCTCCCAGGCTTTGTTCGACGCCTATTTCAAGAATCTCGACAGCTCTTTGAGGGAAATGGGGGTGGGCGATCTGACCGTGCCCAAGCGGATCCGGGTGATGGCCGAGGCGTTCTATGGCCGCGTGAAAGCCTATGAGAGTGCCTTTGCCGACGATGCTCCGGAGGACGCCCTGGCCCTGGCGATCACCCGCAACGTCTTCCGCAGTGAGGATGGCGAGCCCCTGACCCCGGCGGCGCAGACCCTGGCCGCGTATATGCGCCACCAAGACGACCATTTGCGCACCCTTGGCGATGACGCGGTGGCGGCCGGTGAGGCCAGCTTCACCGCACCCGATCTGAGCGGTCTCCAAGGCCGCCCGGCGCCGACGGATACGGTGGGCGCGCCGTGAGTGACCCGGCCACGCCCGTCCCGGAATGGTCTGTGCCCTTCGCGCTGGCCTCGCTCCAGGACGGGGAACCGCAAGACCGCGCATTGACCGCCGGCCCCGAGCAGCGCGAGGCTCTCGCCGCGCGCTTTGGCATTTTGGGTGTGGAGAGCCTGACCGCGACCCTGTGCGTGACGCGCGAGCGCCGGAACCGGATCCGAATTACAGGCGTGCTCAATGCCGCCGTCACTCAGGAGTGCAGCGTCACGCTCGAACCGGTCACAACGCCCGTTGAGTGTCCCATCGATGTGCGCCTGCTCCCGGCGGAGGACCACAGTCCGCAGGATCTGGAGGCCGAAGACGAGGTCGACGGGCCGGATATCGATCTCCACGACGGGGTTTCGATCGATTTGGCCGAACTGGTCGCCCAGAGCCTGTCCCTGGAGCTTCCTGATTACCCGCGCGCCCCCGGCGCGGTCGTTCCGGCCCTGGACAAGGGCGAGGACGGTGCCGGCGCCGAGCCGGAACGGGACAATCCCTTCGCGGTTCTCGCCGCCCTGAAATCGGACGACGCCTAAAATCGAATGACGCCTAAAATCGAACAACGCCTGAAATCGAACGGCAATTGACCGGTCGTCGCGTGCGTGTCGGCCGGGCTTTTTAGATGGCTTGTCACGGGCTTGGAAATCGCTAAGGTCTCGCGCTCGTTCTTCGAAAGTGTTTCGTCCGCCCGAGCCCGCTTATCGGACCGGGTTTTTCCAGCCCTGAAGGCCGGAAGCGACGGGGCTGTACCCGATTGATTTGTGTTGAGGAGGGAACCATGGCGGTTCCGAAGAGGAAGGTTACGCCGTCGCGGCGCAATATGCGCCGGGCCCATGATGCCCTGACGAGCGCGGCGCGCAACGAGTGCCCCAATTGCGGCGAGTTGAAGCGTCCCCACCACGTGTGTGCCTCCTGCGGTCATTATGACGGCCGCGAGGTGGTGGAAGCCGCCGAAACGGTCTAAGTCAGAGCGCAGGATTTAACAGCTCGGTGGACCGGGAAACGCGGGCAAAAAGACCCCGTATCGGTTTTGCTGTCCGGGCCGGCTGCGCAACGGATATCCTTCGGCGATGCAAATCGCCGGAACCCGTCCGGCGCTAACGAAAGGAGACCTGCGTGTCTCGGGAGCTTGTGGTGTCGGTGGACGCCATGGGGGGTGACCATGCGCCTGGCGTCGAACTTGACGGATTGGATCGGTCTCTTGTCCGCCACCCCGGTGTCCGCTTTCTGATTTACGGTGATCGTGCCGAACTTGAGGGCCAACTCGCAAACCGGGCGGCCCTCAAAGCAGCAAGCGAAGTTCGGCATGCGCCGGAGCGCGTTGCCATGGACGCAAAGCCGAGCGCCGTTGTCCGGCGCGGCCAGGCGACGAGCATGTGGCTCGCCCTCGAAGCGGTGAAGGACGGCGAGGCCGCCGTTGCCATTTCCTCCGGGAATACCGGCGCCTTGATGGCTATGTCCAAGCGACAGCTGCGGACATTGCCCTCGATCAGCCGACCGGCCATCGCAGCCATCTGGCCGACGGACGATGGCGAGTGCATCGTTCTGGATGTGGGCGCGAATATCGATTGTTCTGAACGCGAACTGGTGGACTTTGCCCTGATGGGTGAGGCCTTCGCCCGTGCCACTCTTGGCCTGCGCAGGCCCCGTATCGGGCTGTTGAATGTGGGCGCGGAACAGCTCAAGGGGACCGATGTGGTGCGTCAGGCCGACGTCATCCTGCGGACCGCAGGCCTGCCCATCGATTATCATGGCTTCGTTGAAGGCGATGATATTGGGGCGGGCACGGTCGATGTGGTCGTCACGGATGGCTTCACCGGCAACGTGGCTTTGAAAACCGCCGAAGGCACGGCCCGGCAGATTCGCGGCTACATGCGCAGTGCGGCCAGCCGATCGGTTCTCGGACGGTTCGGCTTCCTGATTGCGGCCGGTGCGCTCAAAACGCTCCGGGCCAAGATGGATCCTCGGTTTCGCGGCGGTGTGTTCTTGGGACTGAACGGCGTCGTCGTGAAAAGCCATGGCGGCACCGACGCCATTGGGTTTGCCAGCGCCCTCGACCTGGCCATCGACATGGGGCGCAGTGCGTTCAATGCGGAAATCGCCGCCGCCAGCGAAGTCCTCGGCACCTATCTGCTCCAGCAGCACGGCGATGCGGAAGCGAGTGCCCCATGACGGCGGTCCGCACGCTTGTCACCGGGTGCGGCTCGCATCTCCCCGATCGCATTATGACAAATGCGGACCTTTCCAAACTGGTCGACACCACTGACGACTGGATCGTGGAACGCACCGGCATCCGGCAACGCCACATTGCCGCCCAGGGCGAGACCACCTCGGATCTTGCCATTCAGGCCGCGCGTAAGGCACTCGCCGATGCGGGCACGCAAGTTGGGGCCATCGACCTCATCGTGCTTGCCACGGCAACGCCGGACCTGACCTTTCCAGCCACGGCCACAAGAGTGCAGGCGGCTCTCGGCATGACCCATGGGGCCGCCTTTGATGTCTCGGCCGTCTGCTCCGGGTTTGTCTATGCGCTTACCGTGGCCGACACGATGCTGCGCGCCGGCGGGCAGTTCCGACGGGCCTTGGTGATCGGTGCGGAGACCTATTCACGGATTCTGGATTGGGAAGACCGGACCACTTGCGTGCTGTTCGGCGACGGCGCCGGCGCGGTCGTGCTCGAACGCGGCGATGGCGGCGGCACGGCCGAAGACCGGGGCATCCTGTCGAGCTTTCTGCGCGCCGATGGTCGCCACGGGGATCTTCTTTACGTGGATGGCGGACCGTCTCAAACCCAAACGGTGGGTCATTTGCGCATGTCCGGGCGGGATGTCTTCCGCCATGCGGTGGTCAATATCGCTGAAGGGATTGAAGCGGCCGCCGAAGCCGCCGGTGTCGCGGTGGGCGACATCGATTGGTTTGTGCCGCACCAGGCCAACCAGCGGATCCTGGCGGGAACGGCAAAGCGGCTCGGCATCGACGAGAACCGCGTGGTCTCCACCGTGGCTCTCCACGGCAACACGTCCGCCGCCTCGATCCCGCTTGCCCTGCGCCACGCCCTTGATGACGGGCGGATCAAATCGGGCGATCTCGTCATGCTTGAAGCCATGGGGGGCGGTTTCACCTGGGGGGCGTGCCTCATTCGGTGGTAAGGCTTCCTGATCGTGACCGGTGTTTGCCCTGGCGGGGCTGAGACTGAACGGACAGATGCCCCTGTGGGCTCCAGGCCATCCGAATGGGCCGGGGCGAGTTCATTGACCCTCCCATGTCTGACCCTGTAATTTGGGTATTGTGGAAAGGACTCAGTCGCCATGGCGAACAAGACCGTCACCCGGGCCGAGCTGTTCGGGGCCGTGCAGGACGAGATTGGTGTGTCCCGAACCGACGCGTCCGACATTGTGGAGCGGGTGCTGCAGGAAATCACGGATACGCTGGTCGACGGCGACACCGTTAAGTTGTCGTCTTTTGGCACCTTCGGCGTTCGCCAGAAGAATTCTCGGGTGGGACGGAACCCCAAGACGGGCGAGGAAGTCATGATCGAGCCGCGTCGCGTGGTCTTTTTTCGGCCCTCCCATGTGCTGAAAGACCAGGTGAATGGCGGCGGGGGCGAGGCGGACTGAGGCACTGGGCCTTCGTTTTCGCGCGCACAGCGATCTCATGTCCAACCGGGGCGGGCCAGCCGGGGCGGGCGAGGCAAACCACACTGTTGACGACCGAGGGGAGACGGCCGAGGGGGCAGAAGGGGTCTGACCGAATGGGTGATGGCAGGTTGGGAGCTGGCAATGTGGTGCCCTTGGGCGCCGCGATTGACCGCAGCCGTTCCGAAAGGCGGGACACCGCATCGCAGATCGATCCGACACGGCCGTCCGAGAGCACCCCTCCGACGGGCGATGCTGCGTTGAATGGCGGGGCACCAAACAAACCGGCGCCCGCGGCATCCGACCACGACACGGTTCTCAATCTCAGTCTCGATGATGCCGAGCCCGAAGTGCTGCCCAAACCCAATGGCGGCCAGGGACGCAGCGATGACTCCGTGCTGATCCTCAGTGCCGCCCAAATGGTGGAGGGTCCAAAGGGCCCCCAAGCGGCAGGCACGAACGGAACCGCACAGGGGCATGGCTCCGAGCCGCTCGCCGACCAGCGGCCCGCCAGTCACATGTTCACTGGTCCCGTTGAGGAAACCGCATCCTCCGGCGAGGCCGAGGACGGGGATTTCGACGGCCCGGCGCCGGCGCGTCCCCAGACCGGCGCGGCCGAGGCCGCCAAGGACCCGTCAAACGCTGGGGCGGCCGGCAGCGATCCCAGAGCTTCGTCCGCAACAGAGCAGACCCGCCCCCAGTCACGCCCTGCGCGTCAGGCGAACCGGGATGGCGCGGCACCGGGCGGGATTGCCGGCCCGTCACCCCACGGATTTCGCCCCATCGCCCGCGTGGCACGGGAAGTGGGCGTGACTGAGAGCGTGCTGCGATACTGGGAAGCCAAGTTTTCCGCGATTCAACCCATGAAACGGGGCGGCGGACGGCGGTTTTACCGTCCCGAAGACGTTTGGATCGCCAAAGCCATCAAAATCCTGATGGAAGAGCACGACCGCGGCGTCGACTACGTGGAACGCTTCCTGGTGGCCATGGGATCCGATGCGGTCATCGTGGCGGTCAGGGACGGGCGTGTTCCGATGCTCATGGCGCAGTTCGATGCACGCACCGCGCCGCGACCGGACCACACATCCCGTGATGGGGCCTCGACGGGCCCCGAGCCGGTCCGGCCAGAGGCGCCGCCCGCATGGGCGCCCGACACGGCCGGAGAGCCGGCCGAGCCGCAAAATCAAACCGGCCGCGCGGCGACACCTTACACGCCCACAGCTCCGGCCGCCGCCCAACCGCGCCCGCCTGGCAAGGGCGCGGGAACACGTGGGGAGGCCTTTGATTTTGATGTGCGTCCCGCGGCCGACCCGCTGCCCGACGCCGCCGATGACCGGCCAGCCTCCGACGCGAGGCCTTCGGACTCGACGGACCATGTGAGCGATCTCAAGACGTCGCAGGATGGCAGCGATCTTGAGTCCGAAAGCGATGCGCCAATTCTGACGCCGCCGAGCGAAACACCGGTCGCCCCAGCGCCAAGCGATGAGGAGTATGGAGACGACGGGAATCTGGCCTCAGATGTTCCGTTGTCGTTGGTGCGGGCCCAGGCGCCGTTCACCGACGGGCCGGACCTGACCACGTCGCAGCGCGAGCGCCTGGCCCAGGTCCTCGACGTGCTGACCGAGATCAAAATGGACATCGCCCATTTCCGTCACATGCATGGGCGCGATGTCTCCCAGCGCGCGAGCCTGGATTTGAGCGAATATGGCCTCGGCGCGGGGGCGGCGTTCGATCCGTTTGCGGATAAAGCCTCCGAATGGGCCGAACCGGGGCCGAAGCGGTCCGGCGCTGGCTTTTTTGAAGCCGACGTGCTGCCCGCGGACGAAGCCGATAAGCCTGAAAACGGCAATAGCGATGGCGAGGTACAGGGCGATAACCGGGAAAACGCAAGCGATCCGGACGAAGGCGAAGATGCGCCCCTGTCGGTCATGCTGCCGAAAGTGCCAAGAAAAATTCCCGATTGAGCGCGGCGCCAGTTGGGGTTGATCAACCCAGACGGATATCGGCGCTAAGGCAAAAAATCCTGACGTTCGTCACATAGAGCGCAGCGACGGAATCGAACGCCCGGGAAGGCTGGCCTCTCGCCATTGAATGACGTTTAGATTCATTTCCGTTCAAACGGAATTGGCTGTTGTTTTGTTTCGCTCGCGCGCCCCCAAATCGGCCCTTTTGGGCTGCTCCGCGAGGGCGATGCAAAGGCGCGGGGCCGTGGTCACGGCCTGTGGTCCTGACCCAACCGAAGCGGAAAATGCTCCAACCTGTGATATCCCGCCTGGCGATAGGGATATCCGAGTGGTGATCAGTAGGCGTTTTTCTGGAACAACACCTTCCATGCCGTCAGCACCAGGATCTTCAGGTCGAGCCAGAGTGACCAGTGCTCGATATACCAAAGATCATGGGCGACGCGTCCGCCCATTTTTTCCAGCGTGTCGGTTTCCCCGCGATAACCATTGACCTGAGCCCAACCGGTGATGCCGGGCTTCACGTTGTGACGCCGGGCATAGCGTGCCACGAGCTTGGCATATTCCATGTTGTGGGCAAGGGCGTGGGGGCGGGGGCCGACAAGGCTCATTTCCCCGCGCAGGACATTCAAAAGCTGGGGCAATTCATCGATGCTGGTGCGGCGCAGGAACGCCCCGACGGCCGTCACACGCTTGTCGTTCTTGGTAGCCTGCTTGACGACGGCGCCATCATCCGTGGTCGTCATAGTCCGGAACTTCAAGATCGGGAAGACATCGTGGTTGAAGCCATGGCGCCGCTGGCGAAAGAACACCGGCCCGGGCGAACTCATTTTCACGGCGATCGCAACGACGAGGAACAGGGGCGCAAGGCAGATCAGCAACAGCGCGCTGGCGATCTTGTCGAGGGCTAATTTGGCAAGGCCCGGCACGCCGTCGATGCGGCGCGGGCGGATATCGAAATAGGGCACGCCGCCGATGATCTTGATCGGCCGGCCCGCGAAGCGGAACACGGCCGGGTCGGGCGACAGGCTGATGGGCACGGGGATGTGGCCGAGGGCATCGACCACCGCTTCAATGCGTTCGCTCTCACTCCAGGGGATCGAAATGACGATCTGATCGATCCGGGTTTCCCGCGCGGCCCGTTTCAGATCCTCAAGCCCGCCATGCAGCAGGTCGTCGCTGCCCTGATTGGTGTGGGCCAGGATCCGGCCGTCCAGGTCCTCCACCTCGTCTTGAAACAGGCCCATGACGGACAAGCCGATGGAGCCCACCTGGCAATGGCGCAAAAACTCATCCGTATGGGATGCGGGGCCGACCAGAGCGACCCGCATGTTCAGGGGCCCGCCCGCCCGCGTCAGGCTGTGCGCGATCCGGTTCGCCGCAACCCGGCTGAGCACCAGCAATGTCGGCGTGAGGCCCAAAAACAAAATCGCCGCGCCGCGCGAGAAGGTCTCGGCACTTTTGCTGACGAACAGGCCGGCGAGCAGGAACAGGGTAATCAAGCTCCAGACGCTCAGAATGGTCTTGATCTGCGAACTAAGCGCGAAAAGAGCACCGGGCTTATAGAGCCCACGACCGGCCGAGAAAATCACGAACAAGAGGCCGCACAGACTGCCCCAGATCGCACTGTCGAGGATTTCGCCTTGGTATTGGTAGACATAAAGGTGATAGCCCCAGGTCGTTACGACCGCCATCACCAGGCATAACACCGCATCGAACAGCCAGATCATCTCGCGCATCAGCCGGCGCAAGGAGAGAGCCTTGATCGTATTGGGTGTTGAAGAACCGAGAAGATCGGCTTCAGCGGATCCGACCAGCGGATCCTTGGCCACATTGCTCGTCTCGCCCATACAACTAACCCCGATGCGTGAAATTCTGTGCGCGTTCGTCGCCTCAGCGGACCTCGGCGCCCAAAGACGGGCCACGCGGTGCGGAAATGCCCCCAAGTCCGTGTTGCCCGAACACCCTTAACTCAGAGATGTATCCGCGCTTGCGCCGCCCTGCCAACCGACCCTCGCGCACGCCTGGGGCGCGTCGGGCCTCAAGGTTGAGCTTACGACCGATCGGTTAAGGGCGTGGGCCGGCCGGCGGACCATGGCAACCCGCGACAAACGCGTTGCGACCGTCACTCCGAAAAACCGCAAGGACGCTACAGGAGGCAGGGGGCTACCACAAGCCTGGGACCCCTTGGAATGCGCCAATCTCGGGCGCTATGGCATTCTGATGCAGCCGCGGCCGCGGTGTTCGAGCGGCAAAGCTCTGGCCGCCACCACAGAACGGTTGTAGCAGTACTTATGGATCGGGGGTGAAGGCGTTGTTCGGCGAGCGGCGAAAAGCCAGGCTCGGCGCGAGGCCCTCAGGTCGCCTCAGCGCTCATTTTCGCTTTGAAAAACAGGTCGGGTTGAAAAAACCAGGTCGAGTTGAAAAAACCAGTGCTCACCTTCAGGGCCAAAGGTATGGCCCACACGTCGCAGGAGATGACTGATGGAACAGTTTCCCCAGGACCTCTTAAAGCAATTGATCGACATCGGCACGAATTACGGTCTCAAGGTCATTGGCGGGATCGTCATCCTTGTCGTCGGCTGGATGCTCTCCGGCAGCGTGTCGCGGAGCATGAAACGCCTCCTGAGCAATCGCCGGCGGGTCGATCCGACTTTGCTTGGCTTTGTGGCCAGTATCACCCGCTACGTGTTCATGGCGCTGGTGGTCATTGCCGTGCTCAACCAGTTCGGGGTTCAGACAGGCGGTCTGATCGCCCTGATCGGTGCCAGCGGTATCGCCATTGGTTTGGCGTTGCAGGGCACGCTGTCCAACATTGCTGCCGGGTTCATGCTGTTGACCTTCCGGCCGTTCCGGGTCGGGCAATACATTGAAGTTGCCGGCCAGGCGGGCACAGTGCAGGAACTGACCCTGTTCACCACGGAACTTGCCACACCGGACAATGTTCAGATCATCGTCCCGAACAACGCCATCTGGGGCCAGTCGATCGTGAACTACTCGCACCATGCACGGCGCCGCGTGGATTTCACACTGGGCATCGCTTATTCGGACGATATCGGCCAGGCGATCGACATCGTCGAAGGCGCCCTCAAAGATGACACCCGGTGCCTGCAGGACCCCGAACCGCAGATCGTGGTGGGCGAACTCGCGGACAGCAGCGTCAATCTGATCGTGCGGGTTTGGGTCGAGGCGACCGATTATTGGCCCGTGAAGTTCGACCTGACGCGAGCCTTTAAAGAGCGCTTTGACCGGAACGGTATCTCGATCCCGTTCCCGCAGCAGGAGTTGCACATCTCCGCGCAGGCTCTGCGCGCGGTCAAAGGCGCCGCGTGAAGCCAGGGCCCGCAGATGCGGGCCGTGAGGACAACCGGGCCCGCAGATGCGCGCCGTGAGCAAGACCGTGTGTCAGCGCCGCCGGACGGGCAGGCCTGACGCATGTTTCCGGGGGAGACATCGAAACGCCGGGGGACCGTCCGCGCCGAGAGGCGGTGGCCGCCAGGCTCTTTGGGAGAGTGCCGGATGCTGAAGATAATCCGCAATCTGCTGCTGTTGCTGGCCCTGCTGGTGCTGGGGCTTTACATCTATTACGGGACGGTTGATCCGTGTGCGATGCTGGCCGAGGAACGCACTGGCCTGCTTGACAGGCTGACGCGGAAGAGCCCGGAAGACATGACGGCTCTTGCCTGTGCCGGCGAGTTGCCGGAGCACTGGGTCGATGCTGTCCAGGACATCTGGCGGGATCGACCGGCGGAGGAAAACCGCTGATCGCCTTTGGCGTGGGTTTACCCATCTTTACAGCGCGGAGCGATAATACCGCACCGCGCTTAACGCCGGGACCGTGGTCCGGTACAGTTGCGCCGCCTTCGCGGAGCGCTCCAAAAGGTCCCTTGGGGGCGCGAGAAGGCAAAGCACATGGAGCAACGGCAGGCCGGATTGAAGTTGATCCAGGTTTCTCGCCGGACACTCATTGATTAACCGGCTCATTTGCCGACTGAAAAACCCCGCACGATCATCCGTGCGGGGTTTTTTACGACATTGTGTGTATGATAGCGCGCCGCTTGGTGTCACAGCACGCCGGATACGGTGCTCGTGCGCAGCTGCAATTCGGCCAAAAGCGCATCAAAACCGCGGTTTCGCACCAGTGCATTGAACTCATCGCGCTTGGTGAGAACGATCGAGACCCCTTCAAAGAAGATATCGATGATCTGGTAGCGCTCTTCGGCGCGCCGCCGCACTCGCCAGTCCACCACAATCGGCTCGCCGGATTCGCGGAACAGGTTTGTCCGCACGCGGATGTCACGGGTATTTATGGGCTCTGTTTCCACGATCTGCATGCGCACCTTGGCGAGTTTCGCCAACTGCGATGCGTAAAGCCGCGTGATGTAGTCGGGGAAGACCTGCTCATACCGCTCGATCTGCTCATCGGTCGCCGTCTTGCGGTGCGACCCGAGCATCAGGCGGCCAATAAAGTCGACCGCAAGACCCTGGGAGAGGAGCTGGCGGAACGACTCGTGCCGCACATCGTCGGTCATGTCGTCCTGGTTCAAGATGGTGAAAGCCTGGCTCGACAGGGTGTTGAGAAATTCCGCCGCCGACCTTTGATCGGACAGACGCTCGGGATCATTGCCCAGATGGCGCGGCATCAGGGTCGGATCCTTCACCACAATGTCCTGCGTCGCGCCTGCGTCCTGCGTCGCGCCTGCCGCCGATGCGTCTTCACCCTCGTTCAGATCGGTGGTCGCACCCTGGTCGGCCTCGGCGGAGGCGGCGGGGGTGGTTTGCGCGGTCCCGTCGGTGTCGCCGGCGGAAGCCACATCCCGCGCGCCAACCGATTGAACACCCGCAAATCCCGCCAGAAGGAGCGCCAGCACTGTGACACGAAGACCTGCGCGGCGGACCCTTCCGTCCAGACCGGTTGTCACTTCGTCTCGATTTGCCCACTGCGCCATCGGCATTATTCCTATTCTGCGCTCTAGCCGCTGCGCCGCGTGACCACAGGATTGATCCTGGGTTGGGCGGCGTGCTGCCTGACCGTGCATTTCCCGTTTCGATACGCACCCGTGTCCGAGTTGGACACGAACGCCTTGGCCCCCTTCAAAGAGCCCGGTCTGAAGTGCTCTACCGCGAGTCTGTCCCGAATTCGACAGGCCCACAGGCAGACCGCCGCAAAACCCGTGCTGCTGATGGTCGGTTGCAAACAGATCCCCTACGCCTTTCGCACCCGAACCCTATCGGGCGCACCGGTTAAAGGCAAAGCCAACCGTAACCCATGCGCATATTGGCCGAGCTTCGTGCCCCAACAAGGTCGAACCTGGGGAATTAATGCGGCCCAGGCCATAACAGACTTGTCCAATGGGCGTGTCGCAATCCTGGCCGAGAGATCAGGATGGCCTCCAACCGGCCGGGCCTCTCGCGGCGCAAAGGGCCGGCTCTCAGGCCTTTCGCGCCCGCGTGAGAAGGTCGAGAGCCGCCGGCAGGACAAGCAGAGAACACAGCAAGGTGAAGGAGATAGCCAGGGTCAGCAACGCCCCCATGCTGGCCGTGCCCCGGTGATCGGACAGGGCCAGCGTCCCGAACGAGGCGATCGTGGTCAGGGCGCTGAAAAACACCGCCCGCGGCGTCGTTGTCGTGAACACGCTGCTGTGCGTGACAAATTGACGGCTTCGCAGGGCAAGGTGAATGCCGCTGTCCGCGCCAAGGCCAATGAGCAGCGGGATCACGATGACATTGGCAAAATTGTACGGCTGGCCCAGCAAGACGCCGGCCGCCGACGTGAAGACGGCCGCGAGGGCTACGGGAAACAAAATCACGAGCACCATCACCACATCGCGCAGCAACAGCCAAAGCAGGCCGAACACGATGATGGCCGCCGTCACGCTGGCCTGAAGCATGGATCCGGCGACGATTTCCCCAGCACGCAAAACCGTGAGGGCGCTGCCCGTTGCCCCGGGCGCGACGGCCACCACAGCCTCCACGAAGGTCCGTCTCTGGTCCTCGTTCCGGGCATCCAGGCTGTCTGCGGGCGTGATTTCAATGCGCAGCCGCCCGTCGGTGGCCCGGAACCGCTCCACGATCTCCGGCGGCAGGGTGTCCTCGGTGACGAGGTCGGGCTGAAGCTGGGCCCGCAACCGGTCCATCTGAAAGCCCCAGAAACGGAAAAGATCCTGCTCAAGACGGCCTTCAAGGCCCGGCTCCTTGGCCAGGGCCGCCGCATAGGCCTCAAGACTTTTCGCAAGGCGCGCCGCTTCGGCGCTCGCGGGCGATTGGCCAAGTTCCTGGCGCAGGGCCTCCAGGCCGCCGCCACCCGTATCGCGTGACGCCTCCAGCGAGTCGCCCAGGGCCTTTTGCAGGGGGGTGCGGGCCAGATCGATCAGTTCGAGCTTGTAGTCCTGGTCCTCGGGGACAAAGTCGTAAAGCCCGACCACACGGCCGACCTCTGGCAGGGTGTCCAGGGTTTGCTTGAGTGCGGCCGCCTCATCCGAGCCATTGACCAGAACGTTCAGGCGATAGGGCGCGGTGCGCGAATCATCAAACAAACGCTGGAAGGTGCGCACGGACGGACTGTCCGGATCGCGCAGGTGCATGGGGTCGGCGTCAAAGCGCACCTGGGAGAGAAGGGGCAGGGCGAGAACGCCCAAGGCCACTGTCCCGAAGGCCAGTCCGCGCCCGAGCGGGCCCGCCGTGACCTCCGCAAGCTGACGACCCGAGGCGGGTGTCTGCCGCGCCTTGGCCAGGGGCAGGATGGCCGCGGCGGCCGGAATGACCGTGATGGCCACCATGAAGGCAACCAGAACGCCGGCGCCGGAAATAATCCCAAGCTGCGCCATGCCGACGAATTTGGTGGGCACAAAGGCGAAAAAGGCGAGGGCGGTCGTCGGCGCGCACAGGGCAAGCGCGCCGCCCACTTCGCGCACGGAGGTTTGGATCGACAAAATCGCTGTGGACCCCGTCCGCCGGGTCTCCATGATGTGGAGCGCGAAGTGGATGGCAAAGTCGATCCCAAGCCCGATCAACAACACCGCGAATGCGATCGACACGAGATTGAGCGCCCCGATGGTCAAGGCGGCGAAGCCCGCCGTGATCCCGAGGGTGAGAACCAACGTCGCCAGGGCCGTCATCACCATGCCGAAGGAGCGCAGGGCCAGCCACAACAAGATGGCGACCAGGACGAAGGACAGCCCCAGGGAGATCTCAATTCCGCTTGAGACACTGCGCAGTTCCTCGGTCCGCAGGGCCGGCGTTCCGGTGATGCCATATTCAAGGCCGGGCCAGGCCTCGGCCGCTTCAATGCTCTTCAAGGTCTCTTCGATAATGGCGATGACGCGCTTTGCCGGCTGAAGCGACATAAAGTCGAGTTCGGGCGAGACGGCGATAACCCGCTGATTGATCGCATCCGGATCATCGTCCAGCGTGAAGAGGCGTTGCCAGGACAGAGCGCTCGGCGTAGCGGAAAGGCGGGCATCCACGACCCGGCTCAATTCCCCATAGACCGGGTCCAGAAAGGCGCGGTCCTCCTCGCCCCGGTCCGCGCTGCGCGCCAGTTCGGCCCGGCTCGCAAGGGCAGCAAAAAGGGCATCGGCGGAGCGGTCTCGATTGATCGCCTCGATCACGGGCGCGGCCTTTGTCAGCCGGTTCAATTGACCGTCGAGCTTTTCCTCCGACATCAGAAGAAGGCCATTGCGCGCGAAAAACGGATGGCTTGTGGGCGCGTAAACCCCGCGGATCGCCTCGGTGCGTTGGGCCAGCCTTTCCGACACGCTGGCGGTAAAGGCGTCCACTTCATCCGCGCTCGGCGCGCGCACCCAAACCAGGATGACGTCGTCGAGATTGGGAAAGGCCGCTTCAAAGTCGCGCTGGGCAACCCGGTAAGGCAGGTCCGGGTCGATCATGTCGCTGGCGTCGGTATTGATCCGCAGGTCATTCAACGCCAGCAATGTGCCGCCCATGGCCAGAAGCGTCACGCCCAGCAGGAAGGCGCGCGGCCAGGCGTGCACCCGGCGCACCCACCACAACAAGCCCGCTTCAATGACCGAAATGGCGCCCATGATCGAAAACCCCGTTCGTCGTGCCGGAAAAAAACTCTGTTGCCCATCATGCGGGCGCGGTCGCGGCGTGATGTGCCGTGCACTCCGGTGCAATATGGGGCGCAGGCTATACGGGTTCGGCGCGCGGTTTAAGGGGTGGTTACGTCAAGAGCCGGCCTCGCTGGGACGGCGGGCCGCCCGCGACGGAGACGGCACGACGAAAGGCTCGCCAGGCGGGCTTTCCTTACGCCCTTGGGACTGGATTTCGGGGCGATCGATCCGGGTCGCGTCCCAGCGCCGGTAGGCCTGCCGCAACCGCTCGCGCCCACGGAAGCGCCCAGCAACCGAGCGCCCAGCAACCGAGCGC
>CAYYTT010000086.1:0-16891 GCA_964474635.1 uncultured Alphaproteobacteria bacterium
CCGAAGCGGAAATGCTCCGCACCCCGAATTTCGGGCGTAAGTCCCTTAACGAGATCAAGGAAGTGCTCTCGCAAATGGGCCTGCAGCTCGGCATGGAAGTGGCGAATTGGCCGCCTGAGAATATTGAGGATCTGGCCAAGCGCTTCGAGGACCAGTACTGACAAGACCGGCCGAAACCGCCGCCCCTTTATGGAAGGGGCGGGGTGCGGTGAGGAAAGGAAAAGGACATGCGGCACGCCAACGGCTATCGCAAATTGGGACGCACCTCGACGCACCGGCGCGCCATGATGGCGAATATGGCCGCGTCCCTGATCAAGCATGAGCAGATCAAGACCACCCTGCCCAAGGCCAAAGAACTGCGTCCCTTTGTTGAAAAGCTGGTGACGCTGGGCAAGCGCGGCGACTTGCACGCCCGCCGGCTGGCGGTGTCCAAGATCCGCGATACGGACATGGTCGGAAAACTGTTCGAGACCCTGGGCCCGCGTTATGCCTCCCGCCAGGGTGGTTACATCCGCATCCTGAAGGCAGGCTTCCGCCGCGGCGACTCCGCGCCCATGGCGATCATCGAATTCGTTGAGCGGGACGTGAGCGCCAAGGGCCAGGATTCCGGTCCCATGATGACCGCCGAGGGAGCCGACGCGGAATAAACCGCCGGATCCTTTGGGTATGGTTGAGATTTGAAAAGGTCGGCCCAGCGCCGGCCTTTTTTGTCGCCCGGGGCACTCGTAATGGACAGGACAACCCCATTCCCCCAAATTCGCCCCGCGTGTTTGGACGACCGGGCCGCCGTGATCGATCTTTTCCAGGAGGTTGTGGGGCGAGCGGACAGTTTCTCATTCGATCCGAACACGGATCGCGAGGGGGCAGAGGCCATCTGGTTCGCGCCCGACGCCCATGTTTACGTGGCCCAAATGGGTCCGGAAGGGCCCGTGCTCGGCTCTTGCTTCATCAAGCCGAATCAACCGGGTCTTGGAAATCATGTGGCCAATGGGGGTTTCATGGTGGCCGGCGCCGCCCGGGGCAAGGGGCTTGGGCGGGCGCTTGGCGAATTTGCCATCGTGGAGGCGGCGCGCCTTGGCTTTTCGGCGATGCAGTTCAATTTCGTCGTGGTGTCGAATGAAGGGGCTGTAAAACTCTGGCTGGAGCTGGGCTTCGCCGTTGTCGGGCGGATCCCACAGGCCTTTCGGCATGGCGAACTGGGGCTGACGGATGTGCTGATCATGCATCGCCGCCTGGACCCCGCGCCCAATGCGCTGATGGGCGGTTGACCACCCGGGGGGCGGGAACCCACATGCTCTATGGATTTGGACAGGACGGAGGACAGGGATGATGGATCATCAAGGCTACCGCTGGACAGGACCCTTTGCGGGACTGTGCCTGGCTTTGGGCCTCTGGCTCGGCGCTGACCCGGCCGCGGCGCAGCGCGGCGGGCAAGTGCCGTCCTCCATGGAGCAGATCAACCTCACCTTCGCACCCGTGGTTCGGGAGGTCGCGCCGGCGGTCGTGAACGTCTATGCCGAGCGCCGGGTGCAGCAGCGCGGCATGTTTTCCATGCTGGATGATCCGTTCTTCAAGCGCTTTTTCGGCGGCGGCAATCGCAGCATGATGCCCCGGGAGCGGGTCCAAAAATCGCTTGGCTCCGGCGTCATCGTGCGGGCCGACGGTATCGTGGTGACCAACAATCACGTGATCCAGGGTGGGGAGGCCTTCTCCGTGGTGCTCGCCGACCGGCGCGAGTTCGATGCCACTGTTCTGCTTGCCGATGAGCGTACGGATCTGGCCATCCTGCGCATCGACACCGAGGGCGAGCGCTTGCCGGCCATCAAATTCAGCGACTCCGACGACATCGCCGTTGGCGATCTGGTGCTTGCGCTCGGCAATCCGTTCGGTGTGGGCCAAACCGTAACCAGCGGGATCATCTCCGCCCTGGCGCGCACGCAAGTGGGCATCACCGATTATGGCTTTTTCATTCAGACCGACGCGGCCATCAATCCGGGTAACTCCGGCGGCGCGCTGGTGGCGAGCGACGGGTCGCTGATCGGCATCAATACGGCGATTTTCACCCGCTCCGGCGGCTCCAACGGCATCGGCTTTGCGATCCCGTCCAACATGGTGCGCCTTGTGGTGGACTCGGCCGTCGCGGGCGAGCCCTTGGTGCGGCCCTGGCTTGGCGCCAGCTACCAGGAGGTGGAGAAAGAGTTGGCCGAATCCCTGGGGCGCGACCGCCCGGGCGGTGCGCTGATTGCCGATGTCTATCCCGGCGGTCCGGCGGCGCGTGCGGGCCTGCGCAGCGGCGATATCGTTCTCACGGTGGAGAATTTCGACATTCTGGATCCCCAGGGCCTGCGCTATCGCATCGCCACCCAACGTCCGAACCAGCGGGTGCGCATCGGCTACTGGCGCAATGGCCGTGTTCGCAGTGCCACCGCCCGAGTGGCCGCCCCGCCGGAAGAGCCGGCGCGCGAGGAAACGCTGCTTGAGGAGGCCTCCCCCCTGGCCGGCGCAACGGTGGTGAACCTGTCGCCGGCCTTCAATGACGAAAATGGCATCGATCCCATGATCAAGGGGGTCGCGATCATTGGGACGGGGGGACGGTCCTATGCCCGCCAGGCCCGCTTCGTCACCGGCGACATCATTCGAGGCATCAATGGCGAGGAAATCGGCACGGTGCGGGATCTCCAGCGCGCCCTGCGCCGGGGCGGACCGCTCTGGACCATCGATTTCCAACGCGGCGACCGGGTCTTCACCCGGCAGTTCCGCCTGTGACCAGCCTTTTCGAGGCGGCGGGGCTGGCCGAAGGCGCGCCCCGTCCGCTCGCGGACCGATTGCGTCCCTCCAGCCTGGCCGAGGTGATCGGCCAGGACCATCTGACGGGCCCCGATGGTCCCATCGGCCGCATGGCCGCGCAAAGGCGGGTAACATCGGCCATTTTCTGGGGCCCGCCCGGCACGGGCAAGACAACCATTGCGCGGCTTCTCGCAGGGCTCTCCGGCCTCCATTTCGAACAGATTTCCGCGATTTTCTCGGGCGTGGCGGACTTACGCAAAGTCTTCGATGCCGCCAAGGCCCGGCGCCAGACCGGGCAGGGCACGCTTCTTTTCGTTGATGAGATCCACCGCTTCAACCGCGCCCAGCAAGACGGCTTCCTGCCCCATATGGAAGACGGCACCATCACCCTGGTTGGGGCGACCACGGAAAATCCGTCCTTTGAGCTCAACCCCGCTGTGCTGTCCCGGACCCAGGTGCTGGTGCTCAAGCGTTTGGATGCCGATGCCCTGACGGCGTTGCTCGGTCGGGCCGAGGCCGTTGACGGGAAAACGCTGCCCTTGACTGTGGAGGCGCGGGATCTGCTGACGGCCCTGGCTGACGGGGACGGGCGATACCTGCTCAATCTCGCCGAGGAGCTCTTGGCGCTGGAGACGGACGCCCCGCTCGATGCCGCCGGCCTTCTGGAGACCGTGCAGCGGCGCGCGCCGCTCTATGACAAGGGGCAGGAGGCCCACTACAATCTCATCAGCGCCCTGCACAAATCGGTGCGCGGCTCTGACTGCGATGCGGCGCTTTACTATCTGGCGCGCATGTTCGCCGGCGGTGAGGACCCGCTCTATGTGGCCCGGCGGATGATCCGCATGGCAAGCGAGGATATCGGCCTTGCCGATCCCCAGGCCCTGCCCATCGCCCTTGCGGCGCGGGAGGCCTATGAGGTGCTGGGCTCGCCGGAGGGGGAACTGGCGCTTGCGCAATGTGTCGTCTATCTCGCCGCCGCGCCCAAATCGAATGCGCTCTATACGGCCTTCAAGGCCAGCGCTCGGGCGGCCAAGGACACCGGCTCTCTCATGCCCCCCGCCCATATTCTCAACACGCCCACCAAATTGATGAAGTCCCTGGGCTATGGCGCGGGCTACGAATACGACCACGACACGCCGGAGGCCTTTTCCGGCCAGAACTACTTCCCCAACGGCATGGCCCGGCAGCGTTTTTATCAGCCCACGGAGCGAGGGTTCGAGCGCGAAATCGCCAAACGGCTGAGCCACTGGGAGGGCCTTCGCGCCAAGGCGGCGGCAGCCAAGCCGGCGGCGGGGGAGGGGGCGCAGTGATGGCCGATTGGTCCCTTCTGCCCTGGGTGGCACTCGGCGGGGCGGCTGGCTCCGTCGGCCGGTTCCTTGTGACCTCCGGCGCGCGGCAAATGTTCGGGCCCGCCTTTCCCTGGGGCACGGCGGCGGTCAATCTCGCCGGCTCCTTCGCCATGGGCTTTGCGGTCGTCTGGGTGGTGCGGCACTTGGACGATGGGCCGGCCATCCGCGCCTTTTTGCTTGTCGGCGTGCTCGGTGGCTTTACAACCTTTTCGGCCTTTTCCCTGGACGCGGTCGCGCTCGCTGAACGCGGCGCCGTGTGGCTTGGCGTTCTTTACAGCGCCGGCTCGGTGGTGGGGGGCATTGCAGCGCTGCTCGCCGGCCTTGCCCTGGCCCGCGCCGTTTTGCCGGAGGTGGCACCATGAGCGGTGTACAGACCATCACCGTCACCGATGGTGAGGACGGCCTGCGCCTTGATCGTTGGTTCCGGCACCATTTCCCCGAGCTGGGCCATGGCCGGCTTGAGAAACTGCTGCGCACGGGCCAGGTGCGGGTGGATGGCGGCCGGGTGAAGGCCAATCACCGGCTGGAGCCGGGGCAAGTCGTCCGCGTGCCGCCGCTTGGCGCCGAGGGGGGCGCGCCGCCCGCGGGAGCGGCGCAGGCAAAGCCTGTCAATGAGGCGGACTGGCGGTTCCTCACCGACCTCATTCTGCATGAGGATGATGCGGTCCTGGTGCTGAATAAGCCCCATGGCCTGGCGGTCCAGGGCGGGACGGGCACGACCCGGCATCTTGACGGTATGGCAGACGCGCTGCGTACGCCCGAGGGGGAGCGCCCCCGTCTCGTGCACCGCCTCGACCGGGAGACAAGCGGGGTCATCGTGATGGCGCGCACCCGCAAAGCCGCCACCAAACTGGCCGCGGCCTTCAAGGCGCGCAGCACGCGGAAGATCTATTGGGGCCTCGTTCAGGGCGTGCCGCCTTTGCGCAACGGGGACATAAAGGCACCGCTGAAAAAGACCATGATCCCGGGCGCACCGGACCAGTCCGAACGCATTATGGTGGCCCGCGCCAATGACAAGGACGCCCAGTCGGCGCTCACCCGCTATGCCACTGTGTTCCAGGCCGGCCAGAAGGCGACCTGGCTCGCGCTCATGCCCATCACGGGGCGCACGCACCAGCTTCGCGTCCACTGCACCCATATGGGCACGCCCCTCGTGGGCGACGTGAAATATGGCTATGGCGAGGTTCGCCAGGCCCTTGGGGGTGTGGCCGAGGGGCTGCACCTGCATGCTTTTTCGATTGAGATCGATCACCCCGACGGCGGCGTTCTGTCCGTGGAGGCGCCCCTGCCGCCCCATATGGCCGAAACCTGGGAGCTGATGGGCTTTTCCAGTGACCACTGGGACACCCCCTTCGAGCCGCTGGAGCGTTCGGGGCATTCTCAAGGGCCCCGTCGCAGGGTTTAATTGGGAAAACGCCGCTGCGGACAGGCTGGCATCTGGGAGGACGGCATGGCCGACGAGCCCCTGCAACTCGTGATTTTCGATTATGACGGCACGCTGGTGGACAGCCATGCGGGCTTTCACCGGGCTTTCGCGGCCGCCTTCGTGGCCATTGGCGAGACCCCGCCCCACGAGGACGAGACCCGCTCCCTTGTGGGTCTGCCCTTGCGCGAGGCCGTGGGCCGCTTTGTGACCTCCCCGGACAAGCAGACCCTGTCGGAGTTTTCCAGGGCCATGCGGGCGGCGCGGGAATTCATGCGCTCCAGCAATGAGCCGCCCGATGTCCTGATCCCCGGCACCCGCGCGGTGCTTGAGACCCTGGAGGAGGCCGGCGTCCTGATGGCCATCGCGACCAACAAATCGCGCAAGGGCCTGAAGCATTCCATGACCTTCCACGACATTGCCCGCTTTTTCGTTGCCACACGGACGGCCGATGACAGCCAGGCCAAACCCAATCCGGCCATGGTGGAAGAATTGCTGGGCCAGACGGGCGCGGAGCCTTACAACACCGTCGTGGTCGGCGATACGGCCACGGATATGGAAATGGCGCGCAATGCGGGCGTGCCGGGCATTGGCGTTGTCTGGGGGTATCACGATGCGGACACGCTGCTGGAAAATGGCGCGATGGCGGTGATCGACCGCTATGCGGATCTTGCCCAGGCGCTCAGCCATGTCTGGCTTGTCGAGGGCGCGGATCCGACCACGTCCGTTTTGCCGGCGTGACGGGCCGCCCGCGCGTCCGGGCCGGCAGGCTTCGCCGCAACAGGCCATGGGGTGCCCCATGAAACGCTTTTACAAAACCGTGGTCGCCGCGGCGCGCGAGGAGGGCCACGCGGTGCTGCTCGACGGCAAGGCGGTCAAGACGCCCGGCAAACGCCCCCTGGCGGTGCCGGCGCCGGCCCTTGGCGCGGCCATTGCCGAGGAATGGTCGGCCCAGGGTGAAACGGTCCGCCCCGAGACGATGCCCTTTACGCGCTTTGCCAACACGGTCCTTGACGGGATCGAGCCCGATCCTTCCGGCGTGGCCGAAGCCGTCGCCGGCATTTTCGGCAGTGATCTGCTATGTTACCGCGCTGAGGAGCCCGAGGCGCTGATCGCGCGCCAGGCGGAGGAGTGGGACCCGGTTCTGGCCTGGGCGCGGGAGGCCTGGTCCCTCGATGTGGCGGTGACCAGCGGTGTCATGCCCCTGCGACAGCCGGAAAGCGCCATGCGCGCCGTCTGGGCCTGGCTCGATGGCCTCGACCCCTATCGTCTCGGCGCGGCCCATATGGCCGCCACCCTCACGGGCTCCGGCGTGCTCACTCTTGCGCTCGCTGAAGGTCATGTGAACGCAGACCGCGCCTGGGCCCTGTCCCGCATCGACGAGGACTGGCAAATCAGCCTTTGGGGCGAGGACGAAGAAGCCACCGAACGCGCCGCGCTCCGCAAGGGAGAACTCGACGTGGCCGCGCGGGTGTTTGAGTGGGTGGGGGACGTCGCGGCATAGATTAACCGGCGAGAAATCTGAAGCCAGCGCGCCGTTGCTCTATGTTTTTTGCGCTCACGCGCGCCCATCGGACTTTTTGGGACGCTCCACGGGGACGGTGCAAAGGCGTCGGGCCGCAGTCGCGGCCTTGAGCGCGGTGCGGATTAATCACCCGCCCCCGGCTATAGCCGGGTGCGGTCACCCAGCCGGCGCATTTTTACCGTGTAAAGACGGTTCGTGAGCTCCTCAAATCGCCGGATCCGGGCCGATCTTCACGAGCATTTTGCCGAAATTGGCGCCCTCGAAGAGACCCATAAAGGCCTTGGGGGCGTTTTCGATGCCCTCATAGACCGTCTCTTTCCAGGTCATTTTGCCTTGCGCAACCCACTGGCCCATGTCGCGCAGGAAGTCGCCCATCTGGTTCATATGGTCCGAGACGATGAAGCCCTGGATGTGCAGGCGCTTCGGCACGGTCATGATGATGTTGGAGGGGCCTGCCGGGGCTTCGGTGGCGTTGTACTGGGCGATCATTCCGCAGATGGGCAGGCGCCCGAACGGGTTCATCAGGTTGATGGCCGCCTCCAGGTGATCGCCGCCCACATTGTCGAAATAGATGTCGACGCCCTTGGGCGCGTGGGCGCGCACGGCGGCCTCCAGGGACGCGGCGGTCCCGTGCTCCCGGTAGTTCACGGCCGCGTCGATCTTCAGCGTATCGAGTAGCCACTGGCATTTGTCGGCCGAGCCCGCCGTGCCGATGACCCGGCAGCCCAGATTCCGCGCGATCTGGCAGACAATGGCGCCGACCGCGCCCGAGGCGGCGGAGACGAACACGGTCTCGCCCGCCTTCGGCTTGCCGATGCCCATCAGGCCCACATAGGCCGTCATGCCGGGCATCCCGAGGGCACCGAGGAAGGACTGAATCGGGGCGAGTGACGGATCGACCTTGGACAGGCCCTCGCCATTCGACACGAAGCCCTCCTGCCAGCCGTTGAAATTGTTTACGTAATCGCCGACCGCAAAGCCGGGATGGCGGGAGGCCACGACTTGTCCGATGGCGCCGCCCACCATGGCTTCGCCCAGCGTGAAGGGATCGGCGTAGCTTTCCCGGTCGACCATGCGCCCACGCATATAGGGATCGACGGACATCCAGATGTTTCGCACCTGCACCTGACCGTCGGCCGGTTCGGCAATCTCAACCTGTGCCAATTCGAAATCGCTCTGCTTGGGCATGCCAACAGGACGGCTTTTGAGGCGAATCTCTTTGCTCACAAGGGTCGGCATGGGGGATGTCCTTTCGGGAAGCGTTTCTCCAGGTGCCTGTTTTCTCTGCCTTTTTTGGGCCAAACCGTGTGACAGGCCTGAAACATTTGTTGAGTTGCGGCAGTGCGGCGTGCGTGAGTTTATAGCGGCGCCCGGAGGGGGCACCGCTTGGGGGTCAGGCTAGCGGTGTGGCCGGTGTTGTACCAGGGGCGCCGCGCGAGAGCGCCGCCCGAGGAGCGCACCGGGAGCGGTAACCGGCGAAGTGGGATGCGGGTACGGGTTGGCCGCGCCAGGAGCGCTAAGCCCCGCACCGCAGTGATCGATGAACCGGGCCAGGATGGCCCGACCGGTGGGACACAAAACCGGTTCCGGCATACGTCAAGCCGACAGAACGGGTGAGGACAAAGCGTGTTTATTAAGATCAAGGCAGAGCGTCCCGTGCGGGTCGCGGTCATCGGCGCGGGTTTTTTCGGCGGGCTGCACGCGGGCAAGCACGCGGCCAATCCGGATGCCGAACTGGTCGCCATTGTGGATCTTGACCTGGAGCGGGCGCGCGCCGTCGCGGATCAGCATGGCTGCCGCGCCTTGAGCGATCCGGCAGACATCCTCGGCGACGTGGATGCCGTGTCGATCGCCTCGCCGGCGCACACCCATTATCACCTGGCCCGCCAGGCCCTGGAGAGCGGCGTCCACTGCCTGGTGGAAAAGCCCATTGCTCTTGACACGGCCCACGCGAACGAGCTGGTGCGCCTGGCGCAGCGCAAGGGCCTCGTGCTCCAGGTCGGTCACCAGGAACGTTATGTGTTCACCCAGTTCGGTGTGCTGTCGCGCGATGTGGCGCCGCTTGCCATCGAATGCCGCCGGGCCGGTCCGTTCACGGGCCGCGCCATGGATGTGAGCGTGGTCATGGATCTGATGATCCACGACATCGATCTCGTGCATCGCCTGGCGCCCGGCGCGCTCGGCCGCGTGGCCGCTGATGCCCAGTTCATCCACGGCGACCTGGCCGATGAGGTGGAGGCACGCCTCACCATCGGCGGTCAGACGGATGTGACCTTGTTCGCGAGCCGGAATGCCGAGGTGAAGGAACGCTCCATGCGGATTATCTATCCGGATGGCGATGTGGTGATCGATTTCGTGGACCGCACCATGACGAACACGACGCCTGCGCCGCTCGTCTCGGCCTTCGCCGACGCCGCGCCCGAAGATGCCGCCGCCATCGTCAAGGACCCGCTGGGCTATGGCATTGGCCGCTTTGTGGAGTGCGTGCACCGGGGCGAGGAGCCCGTTGTGACCGGCGCCCAGGCCGCGCAGGCCCTTGAGACGGCTCTCAAGATCACCCGCGCCCATGGCGAAGCGCCTCAAGCGGCCCGGGCTCTCAGCGCCTAAACAGCCGCCCGCCGGGTTGCGCTCCAAGTCTCTTTTTTCGGCGTATGGCGGCCGCGTGTGCGACTCGCGGCACCATGCGCCGAAGTCTTATCGGTTGCTTCCATTGGACGGAGGTCCTCCTCGTGTCTGCCCGCCCCATCGCTTTTATCGACCTCAAGGCGCAGCAGCGCCCCATCCGTGAGCGGATTGAAACGCGCATCAAGGCCGTGCTCGACCACGGGGCCTATATCAACGGTCCCGAAATCGCCGAGCTTGAGGAAGCCCTGGCGGCGCGCACGGGCGCGAGCGATGTGGTGGCGGTCTCGAGCGGCACGGACGCGCTCGTTATTGCCATGATGGGCGAGGAAATCGGGGAGGGGGACGCGGTCTTCATCCCGTCCTTCACCTACAACGCGACCGCGAATGCGGTGCTGGTGTGCGGCGCGACGCCTGTGTTCGTGGATGTGCGCCGGGACACCTTCAATATGGATCCGGTGGACCTGCGGGACAAAATCGACGCGGTGATCGCCGAAGGCACTTTGCGCCCGCGCGCCGTTGTGCCCGTGGACCTTTTCGGCCTGCCAGCCGATTACGCCACCATCGGTGCCATCGCGGCCGAGCACGACATGATCATGATGGCCGACGCGGCCCAGAGCTTCGGCGGCAAGTCCGGCAACCGGGCCGTCGGCGCCCTCGCGCCCATCACGGGCACGAGCTTTTTTCCCGCCAAGAGCCTGGGCGGCTATGGCGATGGTGGGGCGATTTTCGCCGACACCAAAGAGCGCGGCGAGATGTGGCGCTCCTTGCGTTGGCACGGGACGGATGAAAACCGCCGCCTGTCCGTCCGCGTCGGGATCAATGGCCGGCTAGACACGCTCCAGGCCGCCGTCCTGCTGGAAAAACTGGCGATTTTCGATGATGAGCTGCGCGCCAAGACGCGCTTTGCCGCGCAGTATGATGCCCGCCTGAAGGATCATCTGGAGTTGCCGGCGCGGCCCGACGGGGTGCAGCCCTCCTGGGGCCTTTACACCGTGACGGTGCCTGACCGGGCCAAGGCGCAGGAGGCCCTGAAGGCCGAAGGCATCCCGAGTGCGGTCTACTACCCGGTGCCCTGCCACAAGATGGAGGCCTTCGCGGACCTGGCGCCAGAAGGCGGACTGCCCCACACGGAATGGCTGGCGGAGCATGTTCTCTCCCTGCCCATGCACCCCTATCTGGAAGACGGCGACGTGGACCGGGTGTGCGATGCCCTGATCCCGGCCCTGGCCGCCTGACGGACGCCGCTTGGCCAGAGCGGGTTACCCGCGGGATGGCTCCGGCTTTGATGACCAGCGGGCCGTATTGTCTGGGGCAGGGCAAGGGACTAAGACTCAAGGCATGACCCAGAGATTGAAGATCCACCTCGCGCAGCTCAATCCAACCGTTGGCGCCATTGAGGCCAACGCCGCCCTCGTGCGGGCTGCCCGGGCCCAGGCCGCGGCGGACGGATCCGATATTGTGGTCTTTCCCGAATTGTTTTTGATCGGCTATCCGCCTGAAGACCTGGTGCTGAAACCGGCCTTCCAGGAAGACGCCATGGCGATGGTGCATCGCCTGGCCGCCGAGACGGCCGATGGGGGGCCGGCCCTCATTCTGGGGGCGCCCTGGGTTGCCGATGACCAGCTTTACAATGCGGTGGCGATTCTTGATCAGGGCGAGGTGCAGGCCCTGCGCTTCAAGCACGCCCTGCCCAATTACGGTGTCTTCGACGAAATCCGCGTCTTCGCCCATGGCCCCTTGCCCCGCCCGGTGGATCTGCGCGGCGCTCGCATTGGGGTGCCGATCTGCGAGGATGTCTGGGTGCCGGGGCCCGTCCGTGCCCTGAAGGATCACGGCGCGGACTTTCTTCTGGTGCCCAATGGCTCGCCCTTCCAGTCGCGCAAATACGATATGCGCATGGCCCATATCCGGGCGCGCCTTGACGAGTGCGGCCTGCCCATCGCTTATGTGAACCAGGTCGGCGGTCAGGACGAACTGGCCTTTGATGGCGCGAGTTTCGTGCTCAATTCCGATGGCGCGCTGGCGATCCAGGCCTCCGAATGGCACGAGGCCCTGGTGCCGACTCACTGGCAGCGGATCGGCGACCGCTGGCGCTGCGACACCGGTCCGCGCGCCCCCCAGGTGGGCCCCGAGGAAAGCCTGTACCAGGCGGCCCTGGTGGGGTTGCGCGATTATGTGGAAAAGAACCGCTTTCCGGGCGTGGTGCTTGGCCTTTCGGGCGGCATCGACAGTGCCTTGTCGGCGGCGATTGCCGTGGATGCTCTGGGGCCGGAGCGTGTCTGGTGCGTGATGCTGCCCTCGCGCTACACCAGCGCTGAGAGCCTTGAGGACGCCAGGGCCTGCGCCCGGGCTCTGGGTGTGCGCTATGAAACGCTTGAGATCGAGGCGGCGGTCGATGCCTTCACGGCGACCCTGGCGCCCACCTTCGGTAATCGCGCGCCCGACACCACGGAAGAAAACATGCAGTCGCGCATTCGCGGCGTGATGCTCATGGCCCTGTCGAACAAGTTCGGGCCCATGGTGCTCACCACCGGGAACAAGTCCGAAGTGTCGGTGGGTTATGCCACGCTCTATGGCGACATGTGCGGCGGGTACAATGCCTTGAAGGATCTCTACAAGGGCCAGGTTTTCGCCCTGTCGCGCTGGCGCAACGGGGCTGTGCCGCGCGGCGGCAAGGGGCCGCGAGGCGAGGTGATCCCGGAGCGGATTATCTCCAAGCCGCCGACGGCGGAGTTGCGCGCCGATCAGAAGGACGAGGATTCCCTGCCGCCCTATGACGTGCTCGACGATATTCTGGAATGCCTCATCGAGGGCGAAATGGCCTTTGAGGACGTGGTGGCCCGGGGCCATGACCCGGCCACGGTGAAGCGTATCGAACACCTCGTTTACATCGCGGAATACAAGCGCCGCCAGGCGGCTCCGGGCGTGAAAATCAGCCTCCGGAATTTCGGTCGTGATCGGCGCTATCCCATAACGAACGGGTTCAGAGATGCCTCAGTCTAGTGACGATCTGCCCATCGTTGACGAGCTTCGCGGCGCGGGCACTTCATCCTTCGATGCGGACTTGGCCCCAGAAGGCCAAAAGGGCGGTGTCGTTTACGAGGCCGGCCTGCCGAAGGGACGTATGGGCCTCATCGTTGCGGTGGCCATCGCCCTTGTCATTGGATTTTTCATTGGGCCGCTGATCATCGGCCTGTTCGGCGGGATTGTCGGGATCGTTTTCGGCATCATGGGCGCGACCGCCGGCGTGGCCGCCAGCCTCATTGCCCTCATCGTGGCCGCCTTCGGCATTCTGATCCCCGTCCTGGTGCTCATCGCGATTGGATATGGCCTCGCGCTTTTGACGCGCCGCCGTTCCAAATCCTAGCGCCGGCGGGCTCCCGGACCGGTGCGCTCCGGGCTCGAACCATAAGGCTTTTAGCAAATGACCGTCTCCGTCCGTTTCGCGCCGAGCCCCACGGGCAAGCTCCATGTGGGCAATATCCGCGCGGCCCTGTTCAATGCCCTTTTTGCCCGCTCTCAAAAGGGGCGGTTCGTGCTCCGCCTTGATGATACCGATACGGATCGCTCCACCGAGGCCTTCGCGGAGGGCATCCGCACGGACCTCGCATGGCTGGGCCTCACCTCAGATCACACCTTTCGCCAGTCCGACCGGTTTGAACGGTACGGCGCCGTGGCGGAGGACCTGAAGGCCAAGGGCCTGCTTTATCCCTGCTATGAGACGCCTGAGGAACTGGACCGAAAGCGCAAGCTGCAGCGGGCGCGTGGGCTGCCCCCCGTCTATGACCGCGCGGCACTGGCGTTGTCGGCGGAGGACCGCGCGGCCCTGGAGGCCGAAGGGCGCCAGCCCCACTGGCGGTTCAAGCTTGACGGCCGGCGGGTGGTCTGGGACGATATGGTTCGTGGGCAGACGGAGATCGACACGGGCAGCATTTCCGACCCCATCCTGATCCGCGAAGACGGCAGCTATCTCTACACCTTGCCAAGCGTGGTCGACGACGTGGACGAGGGCATCACCCACATTATCCGGGGTGAGGACCACGTCACCAACAGCGGCGCCCAGATCCAGATTTTCGAAGCCGTGGGCGACAAGGCACCCCTGTTCGGGCACACCTCCCTGCTGGTCGGCGCGCAAGGCGAGCCCCTGTCCAAACGGCTCGGCTCCCTGACGGTGGAAAGTCTGCGTGAGGAGGGGATCGAGGCGCTCGCCATCGTCTCCCTGCTGGCCCGCCTGGGCACGTCCGAACCGGTGGAGCCGCGCCTCAGCGTCGAGGATCTGGCGGCCGGCTTTTCCATTGAGACCCTTGGGCGGGCGCCGGCGCGCTTTGACCCGGAGGAGCTGCGCGGGCTCAATGCCAAACTGCTGCATATGACGCCCTTCGAGGCCGTCGCGGAACGCCTGGAGGCCATGGGCGTGACCGGCGGCGCGGCGTTTTGGGAGGCGATCCGCCCGAACCTGACCGTGCTCGCCGACGCGCAAGGCTTGTGGGACATTGTGCAAGGGCCCGTCACGCCGGAGATCGAGGCGGGCGAGGCGGCGGATGTGATCGCGGCTTCGGTCGACTGTCTGCCCGAAGGCCCCTATGACGAAACCACCTGGGGCGTCTGGACCAAGGCCGTGCAGGAGAAAACGGGCGCCAAGGGCAAGGCCCTGTTCAAGCCCCTGCGTCTTGCCCTGACGGGCCAGCAGCGCGGGCCGGAGATGGACAAGCTCCTGATGCTGATCGGCCCGGACAAGGCCAAGGCACGCCTGCGCGGGGAGACCGCGTGAGGTCTGCCGCCGCCCATATTGAGAGAATAGAGACCAACACGGACCCTTGACCCATGCCGCTCGTCCTCAACAACACCGCGACCCGCAAGAAGGAGGCCTTCGAGCCCCTCGACCCCAACCGGGTGCGTATGTATGTGTGCGGACCGACGGTCTATGACCGGGCCCATATCGGCAATGCCCGCCCGTTCCTGGTGTTCGATGTTCTGTTCCGCCTGCTGCGCGAAACCTATGGCGATGATCACGTGATCTACGCGCGCAATCTCACGGATGTGGACGACAAGATCAATGCGCGGGCCCGCGAGGAAGGCGTGCCCATCGATACGGTCACGGAGCGGACCATCGCGACCTTCCATGAGGACATGGCGGGCCTGAACATCCTTCCGCCCACCATTGAGCCGCGGGCCACCCAGCACATCCCCGAGATGATCGCGATGATGGAGGCCCTCATCGCGTCCGGCCACGCCTATGAGGCGCAGGGGCATGTGCTTTTCCATGTGCCAAGCCATGAAGGCTACGGCGCCCTGTCGCGCCGCTCCACCGAAGAGATGCAGGCCGGCGCGCGCATCGAAGTGGCGCCCTATAAGCGCGATCCCATGGATTTCGTGCTATGGAAACCGTCCGAGGCGGATGATCCGGGCTGGGACAGTCCCTGGGGGCGGGGGCGGCCGGGCTGGCACCTGGAATGCTCGGCCATGAGCGAAAAGCATCTGGGCGAGACTTTCGACATCCATGGCGGCGGCGTCGATCTGGTCTTTCCGCACCATGAGAATGAATTGGCGCAGAGCACTTGCGCCCATGGTGGCCGGCCCTTTGCCCGCTACTGGGTCCATAACGGCTTTTTGCAGCTTGAGGGCCGCAAAATGTCGAAATCGGACGGAAATTTCCTCACCATCGGGGATTTCCTCAAGGACTGGCCCGGCGAAGTGCTCCGTCTTCAGATGATGATGAGTCATTATCATCAGCCCATAAACTGGACTGCCGCGCAGACCCGGGACGCCAAGGCTATCCTCGATCGCTGGTATGACCTCGTCGACGCCGTGGAGCCCGCGCCGGAGCTGCCGGAGGACGTGCGCGCCGCCCTGGAGGACGATCTGAACACACCGCTTGCCATCAGTGCCATGCATGCCCTGGCCGACAAGGCCCGCAAGGGCGATCGACAGGCGGCGGCGGGCCTTGGCCGCGCCATGGCGCTTGTGGGCCTTCGGCCCATGACGGCGCAGGCCTGGGCGGCCCTTGGCCAGGCGGCCAAGGGCATCGATGCCGACGAGGTTGAGGGCCTGATCGCCGAGCGCAAGGCCGCCCGCGCGGACAAGAATTTCGCCCGCGCGGACCAAATCCGCGACCAGCTCCTGGCCCGCGGCGTGGTGCTGAAGGACGGGCCTGAAGGCACGACCTGGAGCGTGGCGCCATGACGGCGCCCAATCCAACCCTTGAGACCGGGCCCGGTGTCGCGGCGCCTGCGCCCGCTGTGCCGCAGGCAACGGCCGCGACCCGGGAGGCGGCATCTTCCGCGCCCCGCGTGGATATGCGCGGGCTCGCCTATGCCTTCGGCAGTTTCGGCCTCTGGGGTCTGAGCCCGGCCTATTGGAAGCTGCTTGTCCATGTGGCGCCGTTTGAAATTCTGGCCCACCGGGTGGTCTGGTCGGTGCTGTTCGTCGGTGCCCTGATGGCCCGCGGCGCGCGGTTTCGGGACCTCTTGGAGGCCTTGCGCGAGCGCCGGGTGCTCCTGGCCCTGATCGCCACGTCCCTCCTCATCAGTGTGAACTGGATTACGTTCATTTGGGCTGTGGCCGTGGGCCGCGTGCTGGAGACGAGCCTTGGCTATTTCATGAATCCGCTTGTCAGCGTGGCGCTCGGCTTCCTCGTCCTGGGGGAGCGGTTGAACCGCGCCCAATGGGCCGCCGTGCTTCTGGCGGGTGCAGGCGTGATCAATCTGACCTGGGCCATGGGCGTGCCGCCCTGGCTGTCACTGATGCTGGCCGTCAGCTTCGGAATTTATGGCCTTGTGCGAAAAGTCATTCCCGTCGGCGCGCTCGAGGGCCTGTTCGCCGAGACCATGGTCATTCTGCCCATCGCGGTTGGGTTTTTGGTCTGGCTGGCCTTTCACGGGGGCGGAGCGTTCGCCTCCGGCGACTGGGGCACCATGGCGCTCCTCGTCTTCGCTGGCCCCGTGACCGCCATCCCCCTCCTGCTTTTCGCGCTGGCCGCCCGCCGTCTGCGCCTCTCCACCCTCGGCCTCACCCAATACTCCGCCCCCACCATTCACTTCATTCTCGCGGTCTGGGCCTTCGGAGAAGCCATAACCCGCGCCCACCTCATAGCCTTCAACCTCATCTGGACCGGCCTCGCCGTCTTCACAGCAGACTCCTTCCGGCGAGGGCGGCGGTTTGCGGAATAATCAAAGCCCCCCC
>CAYYTT010000087.1:0-13357 GCA_964474635.1 uncultured Alphaproteobacteria bacterium
CACAATCGCCCGTGAAATCGCAGCGATTGATACAACAAACGAAGTGTGGGCGCGAGATGTGATGATATCCCTGTTCAAACTCGCGCAGGCGGGCGGACGGCCCTGGAGCGAGGTGGTCGCGGCGTTCGAGGATTTGAAGCGGCGTGGACTTCTCCGTGAAAGCGATCAGGGGGCGTATGATTATGCCGTTGCCCAAGCCGCCAAGGAGGAGTGAGGCCCTGCCCGTTTGCCCCACCGATGGGGCTCATGGAGAGCGGGCCCGGAAAGAACGCCAAACCACCGGCCTTTAAGGGACCCCACCGTCGCCGCGAACGCAGCGAAGCGACCCAGAGCGGCGGGCACGGACTGTTTGCCCGTGGACGGCTTAAAGTCCACGCGCCGGGCCTCCTCGAAAGACAGCGCTTAAGGCTGTTCACTCGTCTGCCATCTCTCACCGGGTTCAGGCGTCAATCGGTTTGGCCATGGTCGCGCCTGGTACGGCGATGCCGCTTGAGGTGGGTACGGACACACGCTCCACCACGGCAAAACCATAGGCGGCATAGAGTGGCTCGCCGGCCATGGTGGCAAACAATTCGAGCCGGGTGAAACCGTGCGCGGCGGCCGCCGCCTCGCACAGGGCCAGGACCGTCCGGCCAACCCCGCGCCGGGTGAAGGCGGGATCGGTGTACATGGCCCGCACCCGCGCCGCCTCATGCGCCGGGTTCAGCAGGCGCGCATTGCGCCCCGCCGTATGGTCCCCGCCGAAGAGGGTTTCCCGGTAGCTCCAGCCGCCGCAGCCCGCGATCCGCCCGCCAATCTCGACCACGAAATAGGTGCTGTCCGCGATCAACTGCGTATCCACACCCATGATCTCAATATGGGCCTCAAGCATGGGACCATCGACCGCGGGCCCGATCAGCCCCCGGATGGCCCCGTCCATCAGCCCATGAAGCGCGGGAAGATCAGTGGCCACGGCAAGACGATGCTGCATGGGAAAGCCTTTCGGGGCTGCACGACCAAGTCGCCCAAGACTCTATCCCATCCGGCCAGCGGTGTTTGCGCCGTCTTTTTTTGGTTGGCAAGGGGCTATTTTTGTAAGGGCCGGGCGGGGGCATTTGGGCTCGCGCCGTTCTGACCCGAGGACATACCCCATGATCCTGCAGTATTTTCCCGAACTCAACTGGCTTGTTCTCACGGCCGCGGTCACGTCCGTGATGTGGATCCCGTATATCCTGCAGCTGATCGTGCAGATGGGCCCGGTGGCGGCCGTCTTTGATCCGACCGGCCTCCATCCCCACGAGGCCGCCTGGGCCCAACGGGCCAAGCGGGCCCACTACAACGCGGTGGAAAACCTTGTGGTTTTCGCCGTCCTCGTTATCGCTGTGGCGATGACCGAGACGGGCGACGCCCTGACCCAGAGCGCGGCAATGGTCTTTTTCTTCGTGCGGGTGGGGCATTACCTGGTGTATGTGGCAGGCCTGCCAGTGATCCGCACACTGTTGTTCATTGCCGGCTTTGGCTGCCAGGCAGTGTTCGTCCTGCGCCTGCTCGGCGCGGTTTGAGCCGCGCCGGAACCGTTTCAATTCCATTTATCGGTCATGGCGAGCGAACGCGAAGCCATCCAGGGCCGCACGCTCCGTGCCCGGCGCTCTGGGGCGCTTTCCTTCGGTCGCAAGGCCGGTGGGGGCAGATCGGCGCCGGGTTGGCCTGTTCAGGGCATCGCTGTCTTATGGGGAGGATGTGAGCGTTGGTGTGCCGTGTTGCGGCGCGTCATCCGCCTTGGCGGCGCTGTCGCCGGTTGCCTTGAGGCCGATAATCCCCGCCAGGATCAGACCGGCAAAGAATACCTTTTGAACCGTAAGGCTCTCGCCGAACAGGACCGCGCCAAGAATGACGATCCCCACCGTGCCGATGCCGGTCCAGAGGGGATAGGCGACGCTCGCCGGCATGGTTTTCATGGCCAGTGTCAAGAAGATCAGCCCGCCCAGCAACCCAAGGAAGGCAAGGCCCGAGGGCCCGGGCCGGGCAAAGCCGTCGGCATATTTCATGGAAACGGCGAACAGAATTTCAAACACTGCCGCGATGAGCAGATAGACCATGGCCATGGCGGCCTCCCGATACTGACCTTTTGAAGCAAAAAGGCGGGCTCGAGGCCCGCCTTGGCACGCCGTCACGTGGCCTGTCGTCAGGCTGCCACCGGCAAACGCTGGCTGACGGGACCGGTCGGCACCAGCAATTGCTCGGCCCGGAAGAGGGCGCGCAAATCCTTCACACAGATTCCGGCCTCGGCGCGCAGAGCCCCAACGGTCTCACTGAGGCGATCCTCATAGGGAACATCGCACACGGGGACCAGGGCCTGACGGCCGTAATTATAGGCCAGATCGAAAACCATCAGGTCCTCGTCCGTCATCCGGTAGCCGTCCGGATAGACTGTCTGGGCGATCATGCGAAAGGTTGCGAGCTGCTCCTTGGTGATCCGGTCGTGCACGGAGCCCATGGTGTAGCCCACCACGAAGGCTTCGTCCTGACCCAGAAGACCGCGCCCCAAAAGAATGTGGATGCAGTCGTGGCGTTTCAGGTTCACCGCTCCGGGGAAGGCGTATTTGGAGTCCGGGTTCTCAAACAGGCGCACGACATTGTCCACGTCATCCGGGCCGAAGCCGGGCAGGCTGTCCAGCACATTGCCCAGGGTCAGATGGTCGATATCGAGGCCAGGCTGCCAGTCCTGGGCGGACGGCTGCGACAGGTCATGATGAAAACCGGAACTGGTTTTGATGGGGTCGAGCGTTGTGGGTCGGGGGCATTCGCTGTTGGTCGCGATCTGATTGTCCGTCGACACGGGGGCGTCTCCACTCGAAAGCGGTTTTTCGTCCCCTGGGCCGGCCCCGGATCGCAATCCGCAGCTGCAGCGTCAGGGGATCGAAGAAATCTCGAGAGGTTTTGGATAATGATGAAGCCTTTTCAACAGTCAAGGCCAGCGCAAGACAGGTGTGAAAGGTCGCCCAAGGGGATTGTTCAAGTATTGTGACAGCCAAAGCCAAAGAATTACCGGTGCGCTCCGGCCTTGGTAATTTTGCATCGTTCCGCCAGGGCGGGCCTTGCCACCTGTTGCCTTGGACCGGCTTTTCGCCCCTGGGTCAGCGGCGCCGATCTTTTGCGATATCCGCCATGAGGCCGAACAGGGTCACCGGATCGGCCGGTTGGGACTGGCCCTGATATTCACGGTAGAGGGTCGCCACATTGACCGCGATCCGCTCCGCATCGATCCAGGAGTCGAAATCGCCGAGCGCAATATCGAAGGCGGCATCCCGGGCATCGAGCCCCGCCTCGAACCGGGCCCGGGCCTGGTCGTCGATATAGCGCAGGTAATCGCGCACCCGCGCCACGCCAGCCTTGTTCGTGATGGGGCCGTGGCCGGGCACGATGGTCTCCACATCGAGGGCCAGAATGCGCTCGCAGGCCCGGATCCAGTTGGACACGGGGCCCGCCCACATGACCGGCGTGCCGTCGATGAACAGGATATCGCCCGTGTAGATGACCTTGTCGCCGGGCACATGGACGAGCGTGTCGCCGCGTGTGTGGGCCGGCCCGACCTCGATCAGTCGCACGGCCTTGTCACCGACGGTGAGGTCAAGTTCGCCGGAAAAGGTCCGCGTGGGCAGTTTCAACTCAATACCGTCAAAGTGGAATTGACCGAAACACTCCAGGAAAAAGGCGCCGACCTCGCCCATGTCCGGCGCGGCCTGCAGGAGGCCCGCCATCATGGCCGGGGGCACCTCCGGCATTTCCGCGGCCGTCGCGGCGGAGGCGATGATCTCGGCCTCCTCCACGAGGCGGTTGCCATAGGTGTGGTCGCCATTGGCGTGGGTGTTCACAAGGGTGGTGATGTCTCGCGGGCGCAGGCCCGTGGCGTCGCGCACCGTGTCGAGCATGGCCTGGGTCAGGATCTCGTCATAGAGCGTGTCGACGAGCAGGCTCTCCTCGCCGTCCTTGATGAAGCCCGCATTGCTCCAGCCCCAGCCCCCATCGGGCTGGAGATAGGCCCAGGCGCCGCCGCCCAGATCGTGCAATCCTTTGGTGTATTGCCAGGGGGCCATGGCGTGCGTTCCTCCCGCTTGTACCTTGATTTACGACGCCAAGCCTAGCATGAAGCGGGGGCGTGCCCGACCCGACAGGAGCTTGCCATGTCCGTGCTCGATATCGTTGCCTTGCTGATCGTCTTTGCGGCCCTGTTCGGCACGCTCAACCATTTCACGCTGAAACTGCCCTCCAGCATTGGCATCACGGTGGTGGCTCTGTTGGCCTCGCTGCTGGTGATTGGCGTGGACTGGCTGTTGCCGGATCTCGGCCTGGCCGCGACGGCGACCGGCTTTGTGCGCGACATCGATTTCAGCGAGGCCCTGCTCAAGGGCATGCTCGGCCTGCTTCTGTTTGCCGGCGCGCTCCATGTACGCCTTGAGGATCTGGCGCAGGAGAAGTGGATCGTCGCCCTGATGGCGAGCCTTGGGGTGGTGCTGTCGACACTGATCATCGCCGTGGGCAGCTGGTGGCTCCTCGGCCTGCCGTTCCTGGTCGCGTTGGTCTTCGGGGCCCTGATTTCGCCGACCGATCCCGTGGCAGTGCTCGGTGTGCTGAAGACGGCTAATGTGCCCAAATCCCTGGAGACCAAAATCGCCGGCGAGTCCCTTTTCAATGATGGCGTCGCCTATGTGGTGTTCTTGATCCTCGCGGCGCTTGCCTTCGGCACGTCCGGCCATGGGGCCGAGGAGGGGCAGGCGTCCATCGATGCGGGCGAGGTGGCGACGCTTTTTTTGGTGGAAGTGGGGGGCGGCGCGCTGCTGGGCCTTGGGCTCGGCTGGGGCGTCTTTCAAGTCATGAAGCGCATTGACGATTACTCCCTTGAGGTCCTGCTCACCCTGGCGCTGGCCTTTGGCGGCTATGCCCTGGCGACGGCTCTGCACATGAGCGGGCCGATCACGGTGGTGATTTCCGGACTGCTCATCGGGAACGCGGGCATTACCCACGCCATGAACGAGCGCACGCGCGAACATGTGGACGCGTTCTGGCGGCTGATCGACGAGATCCTCAACGCGGTCCTGTTCCTGCTGATCGGGATCGAGGTTTTTGCCGTGTCCTTCGAGCTTTTGAAGCCGCAAGTCATCGCAGCGGTGATCCTGCTCGTGCTCGGCGCCCGGGCGGTGGCGGTGCTGGTCAGCATTGGCACGCTCATCCGGTTCCGGACCTTTACGGTCGGCACCGCGCCGATCCTGATCTGGGGGGGCCTGCGCGGCGGTATATCCGTCGCGCTGGTGTTGTGGCTGCCGGACAGCGAATGGAAACCCATTTTGCTCACGGCCACCTATGCGGTCGTGCTCTTTTCCATCATCGTCCAAGGGCTGAGCATGCCGTCGGCGGTGCGCTATTTCGCTAACCGCCAGATTTGACCGCAAGCCTGGAGTGGTGCCATGGCCGATGACGCTCTCGTCGTTATCCCTCTGCCCACGCAGACAGGTGCGGTGACCTATGGCATGGCGCGGCTTGTGTTCGAGGCAGACAAGGCCTTTGCCGAGGCCATTGCGCCGGTGCCGGGAACCAGCTTTGCGCCGCCGGGCCGGATCGCGCTGTCCCGCTACGGCCTTGCGCGTGTGCGCCCTGGGGCCGCCCAGCGGCCGGATCTGTTCGTCTATGAGGGCATGATTTTGCCGCCGCCGGCCGGTTCGACCTGACGGCGACACCCCTGGTCCGTCAGTGCAGGGTTAAAAGGGCATCCGCGTGACGGGTTTCGCTCGGGCTGATGATCCCCACCGAGGCGACCTTCACCGAATGCAGCTTGCCGTCGAGATTGCGTTCCCAGAAATCCAAGAATTTCTTCAGCACCGGGAAACGCGGCGCCAGATCCAACTCCTGCCAGACATAGGACTGCAGGACGCCCGGATGATCGGGCATGTGATAGAGGATTTCCGCCGTCGTCAGACGATAACCATCAAGCTGCGCCGTGAGGCCGGTCATGGGCGATCTCCCTTCGTTCATGCGACCAAGGACCAGTCTACGCGGTTATCCACATCCGTCGAGTAAATTTCGCAATTTTTGTTCGCCGTGAACCGTTTTGACGCAAGATAGTTAGCAGCCAGTAGGCTCGAGTGCTAAATTCCGTACCGGTGCGCCCCACAGCCTCAACTCAGGCGCGCCCCGTTCGGGATGCCTTCGTCGGGCGTGACCAGCACGATGCGGCCCTCCGTGTCCGGAAAGCCCAGGGTGAGGACCTGCGACATGAATTTGCCGATCTGGCGCGGCGGGAAATTGACCACCGCCGCGACGCGCCGCCCGATCAAGCCCTCTGGCGTGTAGTGCTCGGTGATCTGCGCGGAAGAGGATTTCTCCCCGATGCCGGGGCCGAAATCGATGCGCAGGCGGTAGGCGGGTTTGCGCGCCTCGGGGAAGGTCTCCGCGGCCACAATGGTGCCGGCGCGGATATCGATGGCCAGAAATGTGGTGAAATCGGTGTCCTCGGCCGCTGGCGCTGCCGGGTCGTGGGCAATGTGCATCCGTGTCCTCCCGTGCCGCGCTGCGTGGGCCGCAGCCCGGCGGATCCCGGGGCGGTAGGCGCAGCGGGCGACCTGTGCTAGCCAACCGGATGGTTTCCTGTTTTGGGCCCCATGGGCAAGCTGCGGGAAGCGATCAAGCCACAACAAACAGGATAACGCCCGTGACCGAGACATTCCGCGCCATCCTCATCACCAAACCCGAAGGCGAACAGCCCGCCGGCGGGCCCGAGGTCACCCAGACCGTGGCGGTCACGGATGTTCCTGTCGACAGCATGATGCCGGGGGACGTCCTGGTCCGGGTCAGTCACTCGACATTGAATTACAAGGATGGCTTGGCGCTCACCGGCAAGGCGCCCGTGGTGCGCCGTTGGCCCATGATCCCCGGGATCGATTTCGCCGGCGTGGTGGAGCGTTCGGACCGGGCGGATTTGCCGGCCGGCATGCCGGTGGTGCTGAACGGCTTCGGCCTTGGGGAGACCCATTGGGGCGGCTATGCGGAACTGGCGCAGGTCAGCGGCGACTGGCTGGTGCCCCTGCCGAAGGCTTTCAGCCCGGAACAGGCCATGGCCGTCGGCACGGCCGGCTATACGGCGATGCTCTGTGTGCTGGCCCTAGAGGATCACGGTGTGGCGCCGGGCGATGGACCGGTTCTCGTGACCGGCGCGGCCGGCGGGGTGGGCAGTGTGGCCATCGCCCTGCTCGCCAGACTGGGCCACGAGGTCGTTGCGTCCACGGGCCGGGAAAGCGAGGCGGACTATTTAAAGAAGCTTGGTGCCAGCGCGATCATCAACCGGGAGGAACTGGGCGGAAAGCCCAGGGCGCTCGGCAAGGAACGCTGGGCCGGGGTGGTCGATTCCGTGGGCTCCTCAACGCTCGCCAATGCGATTTCCCAGACCCGTTATGGGGGCTCGGTCGCGGCGTGCGGCCTGGCGCAGGGCATGGACCTGCCCGGCTCGGTGGCGCCGTTCATCCTGCGCGGCGTCAATCTGCTGGGCATCGACAGCGTTTACGCGCCCAAGGCCCGGCGCATCACGGCCTGGGACCGGCTCGCCCGGGATCTCGACCCGGGCCTGTTGGCCTCCATGACCACGGTTGTGGCGCTCGAGGATTGCCCCGCCCTGGGTGCCAAGATCCTTGAAGGACAGGTGCGCGGGCGCACCGTGGTGCGTGTGGCGGCCTGAGGGGCGCGGACCGGGCATTGTCCGGCAACGGAGTATCACGGCGCCATGGACTGGCTGATCCTCATTTTCAGCGGCATCGCCATCGGCATTATTGTGGCGGCGCCCGTGGGTCCGGTGAACCTGATCTGCATCCGGCACACCCTGGCCTTTGGACGGCTCAACGGATTTCTCTCCGGCACCGGGGCGGCCCTGGGCGACGGCGTCTTCGCCATCGTTGTGGCCTTCGGGCTGACGGCCGTGTCTTCGCAGATCGAAGATTATTTCGGGGTCATCAAGCTGCTGGGCGGCGTGCTTTTGCTGGTGATCGGGATTTACACCTTCTTCGCCAACCCCAGGCCCTTTGTGGCCATGCCGGATTCGGCCCTGCCGGACCCGCGCAGCCCGGCCCATCTGGGCCCGACGATTGCCACCACGTTCCTTTTGACCGTCACCAACCCGGCGACCCTTATCGGATTCGGAGCCCTGTTCTCATCCTGGTTGGGGCGCGGTCTGACGGATAACCCTTCCTATGCCACGGCGGGCACCATGGTGGGCTCGGTGATCCTGGGGTCCATGCTCTGGTGGGCGTTTTTGACCGGGCTCATGGGCCTGTTTCACAACCAGATGACCTATCGCCGGCTGAAACTGCTCAATCAGGGCTCCGGCATCATCATCATGGCCTTAGGCGTTGGCGTGCTGCTTGAACGCGCCTTAGCCTATGTCCAATAAACGCGCCGGCGCGAGGCCGGCCCAACGGGAAGGATGCGTGCCATGAACGGAGCCGAAGCCCTTGTGCGGACATTGGTCGCGAGCGGTGTCGAGGTGGTCTTCACCAATCCAGGCACCTCCGAGATGCATCTGGTGGCGGCCATCGACCGGGTGGACGGCATGCGCGCCGTGCTGGCCCTGTTCGAAGGCGTGGTGACGGGCGCCGCCGACGGCTATGGCCGCATGGCCGGAAAGCCCGCCGCGACGCTTCTGCACCTTGGCCCGGGCCTCGGCAACGGCATTGCGAATTTGCACAATGCGCGCCGGGCCCGCTCGCCCATCGTGAACGTCGTCGGCGACCATGCCACCTATCATTTGCACCATGATGCTCCGTTGACGTCGGATCTTGCCGGTATCGCGCGGCCTGTCTCCGCCTGGTATAAGGCTGCCCTTACGGCCCAATCCCTGCCGGGCCTCGGCGCCGATGCCGTGGCGGCGGCGCACCGCTATCCGGGCTCGATCGCGACCCTGGCCGTACCGGCGGACGCCGCCTGGAACGAGGGCGCCGAAGTGGCCGCGCCCGTGGCCGCGCCGGGCATCCCCCAGGTGCCGGGCGCGCGGATCGATGCGGTGGCGCAGGCCCTGCGGGCCGCCTCCGCGCCGGCGCTCGTGCTGGGCGGTCACGGCGTTCTGGAGCGGGGGTTAGAGGCGGCCGGCCGGGTGGCCGAGGCGGTCGGCGCGCGGCTTTATTGCGACACCTTCAACAAGCGCGTGTCACGCGGGGCGGGGCGCGTGGTGGCCTCACCCATCCCCTATTTCGGCGAAGCGGCCATGGAGGTGCTGAAAGCCCACGATCTGATGGTCTTTGTGGGAACGAAAGCGCCGGTGGCCTTTTTCGCCTATCCCGGCAAGCCCAGCCTGCTCGTGCCCGAGGGCTGCGCCGTCGAGACCCTGGCCTCGGCCGAGGAAGACGCCGAAGCCGCCGCCGAAGCCCTGGCGGATGCCCTCAACGCGCCGCGCCGCGCGAGCGTGCGGCAGGAGGCCAAGCGTCCGGACCTGCCCGCGCCCGGCACCCTGACGCCGGACACGGCCGGCCAGGTGCTGGCTGCCATGATGCCCGAGGACGCCATCGTATGCGATGAGGGCGTGACGGCCGGGGCCTATTCCTTCCTGCACACGCTGGGCTGTCCGCCCCATGACTGGATGAATTTGACCGGCGGGGCCATCGGCCTCGGTCTGCCCATGGCGGTCGGCGCCTCCATTGCGTGTCCGGACCGTAAGGTCATCTGTCTGCATGGGGACGGCGGTGCCATGTATACGGTCCAGGCGCTGTGGACCATGGCGCGGGAAAACCTCAATGTCCTGACGGTGATCTTCGACAACCGGTCCTACGCCATCCTGAATGTGGAACTGGCCCGGGTGGGCGCGGAGAACCCGGGGCCCAAGGCCCTCTCCATGCTCGACATCGGCAATCCGGATCTCGACTGGGTCAAACTCGCCGAGGGCATGGGCGTGACGGCCTTCCGCGCTAAGACAACGGAAGACTTCGCCGCGGCCTTCCGCACAGGGCTAGCCACAAAAGGCCCCGTACTGATCGATGCCATGATATAATCAAGGCCATTCGCAACAGGGCAACACGGCTGGCCATGGCAGGAACGCGGGGCCGGGCGCGTGCCGGGCCCCGCAGTGCCGGTGTGCCCTGCGGTCAAGGCAGGTCGAGACCGCGGTCGGTGCCGATGTTCAAGAGCCGGAGGAACGCGTCCGGATCGATCATGTCGAATTCGATTTTTTCAGCATCCCTTAGCAGACTGCCGAGTGGGCCCACGGTTTCTTCAACCGGTTTGGTGATGATCACCGTGTCCAGGCAATCAATTTGGGCAAGGGCATTGTCGCCCATGACCTTCACCGTTTCGAGCCGCCCCACGAATTCCCTGGCAAGGCGTGATTTTTCCTCCAGATCGCCGGCTACACGGGACCATTGGTCAAGGGTGTGCCCCCGGGCCGTGCTGCGCACATCGATATCGCGATAGGTCTTGTTCTTCGCGTCCTGATCGGCGGCGCTAGAGCGGGTGTCTTCGCGCAGTTGGAGATCGCGTCTTTGGCCGTCCTGGATCTCCCGCTCGACTTCGATCCGGATGTCCCGGATCTGCTCCAGGCCCTTGATTTCGATATGGTCCAGGTATTTGAAAACAACGCCTGCCATTTCGTAGATCAGGAAGGATTGCCAGAACAGGAGGTCCTGCTTTTCAAATGAGTCGATTTCGCCGTCGGCGAGCATCCCATCCGTCACCAGGTCTTTCAGCTTGAAAATCATGCTACGGAACAGTCGAATACTGGTCGTGATCGATTTTAGCGTCAATATGTATTCGAACAGGGCATCGAGAAAGCGTCGCGCGCGCTCCTTGTCTTTCGCCATTTGAATAAGGGCTAGGCGACTTTCGATGGGATCGAATTGCCGCTGATTGAGAACGGTCGCGACGATCAGAATGACCTGAGCCACACTGTCATGGATGTTTTCCGTGCGCCCGTGGTTCATCAAACTCAGGGTGCTAATACCGCGTCGCTCGTCCGACAGCACCTTGTGGATGCTTTTTTGGTGCCAATTGGCATGATCTTTTAGGAACGCCGCGCGGATCAATAATGTCTCCCGGCAGACATTTCGGGCGGCTTCCAAGACAATACTAACGAAGTCTTGTTGCTTGAGCCCGTCCACATAGTCCCGGATTTGCCCGTCCCGGTCGCCAATGAAACGATCTTTGTTCACCCATCCAAGCAGATTCTTGAGGGCATTTTGCGGCTGCCATTTATTCAGAAGCTGTTGAATCTTACCTTCATAGAACTGAACAACTTCTTCGCGCGTTACGGTCATCGCAGCCCCCATACAGTGAATGCATGGAGGGACCATAAAGCCTGCCGAAATTACTGAAAATAGAAAATCAACTCGTCTCAAAAATTAAAATAAAATGGGCAGTTTTGTTTGAATATGTACTTAATTGCGAAATTTTGCAGAGATTTATGGTCTTGCTACGCGGCCAAATCGAGCCTTGATCCTGGCGGCGCGACCGGTCCTGGGTTTGAGGGGGCCGGGGCTGCATCGGCTGACGTGGCGCCTGCGAGCGCGCCTGCATTCGCTTCGCCGACGGCCAGGTTCTGGGCGCCGTCCTGGCCGGGCGGTGTGCCCGGCGCGGCTTCGGCGCGCGCCTGCGCGGAGACTTGCGCTTGGGCCTGAAGTTTCTGCTGGTCGGCCTGGGCTGCCACGCGCCGGTCCTGGGCGGAAGGTTCCGCGGGGGCGAGGGCGGCGCGCTTGACCACATCCATCTTCGTGACGGTGGCCTTGGGGTCGCCTGCCACGGGGCTGATATCGATGGGCACTTCGCCGCCGACCGCGTATTTCTGGCCGTCGGGGCCGGTCTGGAAGGTATAGGACGGGCTGCCCGCATATTGCCCGCCGACCCGGGCGTGGGCTTCCTCGTGGCGGCGCACTTCGGCGTCCCGCTCCTTCAGTTTGCGGACTTGTTCTTCCTCCTCCGGAGTAAGGTCTCCGGGGCGCCCGGTTTCGGACCCGGCGCTGGCCTCGGCCTGCTCCTGGACTGCCAAGGCGCTTGCGCCCTGGAGCGGTTGGGCACCGGCGCCGGTGATCTTGGAGGTCTGGCCGCCCCTGGCCGCTTGGCCCGGGCCGGCTTCGGCCAGGGGGGGGCCGCCCGCGACCACCGCCGCCGCCGGCGCGGGCTTGAGCAGCGCCGAGGTGCCTGAAAAGGCCACGCCCACGCCATATGCACCGCCGATTGCCGTCACCTCGGCCGCTCCCTAATCCATTTGGGGTCAGGATAAGAGCCCTTGGCTAAAGGCGAGGTTAGCGTGGAGGCTCAATTGCGATAGGAGGCGATAATTCGGGAAGAGACGCGGATGGCCTGTTCCGCCTGGAGGCGCGCTTCCACTTGAACCGAGCGGCTGCACTGGCTGAAGCGGCGCCGCGCCGCCTCAAAGCCCTCGCGGAATTTTGCGGTCATGGCGCGAACCTGACGGCGGGAGGGTTGCTCAAGGCGCACAAGCTCGTCCATCCGGTCCTGCCACAGGCGCCGTTCCCGGTCGTAACACAGCCCGCGCAGGTGATGGAGGGCGCCCAGGGCCTTGGAGAGGTCCAGCAGATTATATTCATGGGCGTTAAGGCCTTCGACGCGCTGGGCGGCAAAGGCCGGCGGGGCCGACGCCGCGGCGAGTGTGAGGATGGCGAGGATGATCGCCGCACTGCGCCTCATGGCTTTGGGTCTCCTTGCCTGCGGCCCGGTCCGTGGCCCCTTGGGCGGGTTTTAGAAAATCGAATAGCCGCCGTCGATCACCAGCGTGTCGCCCGAGTGATAGGCCGAGGCATCGCTGGCCAGATAGACCGCCATGCCGCCGAAATCGGCCGGTTCGCCCCAGCGGCGCACGGGCACGCGCGGAATAACCTTTTCGGCAAAGGCGGGCGCTTCTTGGGCCATGGCCGTCATATCCGTGGCGATCCAGCCCGGCAGGATCGAATTCGCCCGGATGCCATAGCGGGCCAGTTCCACCGCGCAGCCCTTGACCATGGAAATCACGCCGCCCTTGGTGGCCGCGTAATGTTGGTTGCGCGCGGCGCCTTCGATGGCAGCCAGGCTGGCAATACCCACCAGCGAACCGCCCGGATCGCCGGCCTTGGCCCGCTCCACCATGTGCCGGGCGCTCTCACGCAGGGTGAAGAACACGCCGTCCAGATTGACCTGCATCACCTTGCGATAAACCTCGGTGTCGAGATCGAGGAAGGATTTGGCGCCGTAGCCGATCCCCGCATTGGCGAATACGGCGTCAATCCGGCCCATGCGGGCGACAGCCTCGGTCATGGCCGCCGCGACGGCCTGTTCGTCGGCCACATCGACCCTTTGGGCAAAAACGGGCCCTTCACCGCCGGTGGTCGTTGGACCCACGACAACAAAGAGCTCGACT
>CAYYTT010000087.1:13367-16884 GCA_964474635.1 uncultured Alphaproteobacteria bacterium
GGCCGACAGTGCTTCGGCGGCCTCCCGGTTTTTGGTTTCATTGGTACCCCAGATGACGATGCCCGCGCCCGATTGGGCCAGGGCCTCGGCCATGCCCAGGCCAATACCGCGATTGCCGCCCGTGACAAGGGCAACTTTTCCGCTCAGGTTGAAGGGGCTGTACGTCATGGGCGAGTCTCCCGTTTTTTCGTGGTTTCAAGGCCTTTGACGGCACGGTAGCACCGCTTGGCAGCGGTGACGACGCCGCGCTTTTCCAAGGTCTTCGCGAAGCAGACCTGACCGCCCGTCAAGAAACCGTGGTTAAAACGGCCAAAGAAGCGTACACTCTTGAGTCAAGGGCATTGGGCCTATACCAGCGAGGTGTCAATTATGGCTCGGAATCGTATTCGCATTGTCCGCGCCGGCAGTGGCGGTTCGGCTGCGCCGGTCAAGACCGTCGGCTCGGCCGGCAAAGTATTGAAGGTGCGCTCCACCCGCAGTGGTCAGATCAAGGCCAGCGCGGTGGACATGACGCCGGGCGTCCCCGTCGCGGAAAGCGATGAGCGGATCTACACCCGGCGTGACGTGGCCGAGATGATCAAGCGTGGCGGACGCGCCACTGCGCGCTCGAGCGATGTGGAACAGGGGCGCACGGTCCGCACGGTCTATTCCAAAACATCGGCGCAGACGAGCACATCGGGCGGCAGCCTGCGTCCGCTCCAGAACGATCCCATGGCGCAGCCGTCGACCGTGCAGGTCACGACGGTCGACAGCGACAGCACCGTTCGCCGCGCGGGCATGCCCCGGGTGACGAAGCTCCGCACCATGAAGCTCGACTGAAGACCCGTGACGGTCGGGCGTGTCTGCGCTTCGGCAATAAACCCTTGCGCTTTTTCGCAAAGACCATCCCTCCGAAGCCGGTGTGGATGGTCTTTTTTTATGGGCCGGCCTCTTTCAGGAGCGTGAGCCCAACCCTGGACGGCGGCAATGACTGAACTGACCCTGTACGGACGGCCCGGTTGGGGCTCCATGATCGTTGAGGCACAACTTGCCTGGTACGCCATGCCCTACAGGCTGGTGGAGGTCGGCGACCTCTTCGCCGAGGAAGAGGCGCGGGCCGCGCTCGCGCCCCTCAATCCCCTGGCCCAAATCCCGACCCTCGTCACGGGAGACGGTCTCGTCATGACCGAAAGCGCCGCCATAACCCTGTGGCTGGCCGACGAGGCGGGGGCGGACAGCCTCGTCCCCGCGGCCGGTTCGCCGGACCGCCCGGCGTTTCTGCGCTGGCTCGTATTCCTCGTCGCGAATGTCTACCCAATTTATACCTACTCGGACGATCCGAAGCGGTTTGTTGAGGATCCGGCGGCGGCGCAGGCCTTCGCGAAGACTGTTTTGGCGTATGGCGAGCGTCTTTACAAAATTCTCGATGAGACGGCCAAGGGCCCGTGGTTTCTCGGGTCCAGGTTTTCGGCCATTGATATCTATCTGTGCGCCATGACGCACTGGACCCCGGGGCCCGCCTGGTTCAACGAACACACGCAGCGTCTCGCCACGATTTCAAGTGCGGTGCGCCACCGGGATCAGCTTAAGGCGGTCTGGGACCGGAACTGCCCGCCCACAACATAGGCAGCCCACCGCACAGGCCGGCCACGCTCGCAGCCCCACGCGCGGTGCGGATCAATCGCCCCGCGCTATTATCGCGTCGCACTTTATTCCGTGTCCGGCGCCGGCGGGTCAAAATCCACAAAGAAGGCGGAGCGGATTGCCCCGAGCTCCGGGACGGGCCCGCGCGTTTCGTCCTCACTCACGGTTCCAGACATGGACACGACCAAGACGGTGACGCGCAGATCCGGACGCGACAGGATCGTTTGAATGCGGAGCGTATTAGGGAGCGCGCCCGCAATAGCTTGCCGGCGCCATTCCAGGACGGCGGGCGTGAGGGGGATCTCCAGGGCAGGACCATCGGGAGCGAAGCTCAGCCGGTAGAGCGTGTTCTCAGGCTCAAAAACGATGGTGACGGACCGTTCGTCGGGGCGCGGAAGGGATCGTGTCTGGGCGATAAACTGAGTGGCTTCGTCCGTAGAGACCACAAAAAAGGCATCTGCGCCAGAGAGATCCTCGGCAACCGCGTCCTCGCCCAGGGCGGAATAATACGTGAAGCTCGTCTTCGGGCGCCGCGCTGTGCCGCCGGAAAAGCCCTGGGGTTGCCTGGCCAGGAGCGCCAGCTGCATTGCCCGGGCAGACAGCCGTTTGCCCTCGGTCTCCAGTCCCGCAAACCAGGGGCTGATCCGGTCCAGGCGGCCCATGCGATCCAGATACCGGATGCTGCGGCGGATTTGCGCCCGGTCGGGGTCGGGCAGGGGGCTGACCGGAGGGATAATCTGCCCGTCCACAAGGATGTCGCGCTCGGTCAGGAGGGTTTCGAGCCGTCCGACCTGACTCCGGGTCGACAGGGCCACGGCGCTGAAAGGGCCGACGCCGGCGATGATCAGGAGCAGGATCAAGCTCACCACCATGGCGAGGCTCCGCCGCCCCGCCGGCAGAACAAGACCGATTGCGGCGGAAATAACCACCCAACCAAGAATGCCAAGGAATATATAGGATTCCTCAGTGAGGCCTTCGAACCCGATCCGCGCGCTCATGGCGTAACCGATCATCAGCGCAGGCACCAGCAGCACCAGTGGCAAAAAGCGGCGCACCAACCCGGCAAAGCCGCGCGTGCCCTCGAACGGGATCGTCATCCAATAGGCGATGATGCTCAAAATGGCGAACCCGGCCACGAAATTGGGCGAGGCCGGCGCAATCTCGCCGCCGGTGGCAAGCGAGCGCACCGCTGAGCCGTGGATCACGAGGCCGTAGACAATCAAGAGCGGCAGGGCGACGGACGCGATCAGGGCCCGCTCCACCGGCTGCACAGGTCCCGGCTCGGGCACGCCGCGGGGGATGCCGCTCAAGGCGAGGATTGGTGCGTAAACCCCAGCTGCAAAAAGCCACAGGTCGAATTGGATGCCAGTATAGAGTCTGAAGCCGAGCAGCGTTTCCAAAGAGGCGATGATGACCATCAGGCCAATGAAGAGGATCGCCGCAATGAAGATCGTCGCCAGGATGTGGCGGGTCAGCGGCTGGCCGAAGGCCCAGAAGGTGTTGTCCGGCGCCGCAGTGCCCGCAAAGGGCGCGGCGAAAATGGCCAGGAAGGACGCGATCGCCAGAAAGGAAAAGGAGATGGAGGGATCGTCCGTAAGCAGTTGAACGGCCCCGACCGCACCAATGCTTGCAAGCCACCCCGCCGCCCGCGCAAGGATCCCGCCCCCGCGCCGGGCAATGAGGACTTCACTCGCCGTGGTGAGGAAAAAGCCGCAGATCGCAAGGCCGATGAGATCGTCCACGGCCCAAAGATCCTGCCGGCTGCCCACGGTTAGAACGAAAAACAGCAGGGCAAAGGGCATCGCGAGGGGAAAGCGCGCGAGGGTCGAGGCGATGCGGCGCGGCGAGAGATAGCCGGGTTCCGCGCCCGGGCCCCCAGGGCCACGGTCTCCCG
>CAYYTT010000088.1:0-13979 GCA_964474635.1 uncultured Alphaproteobacteria bacterium
GAATCGGCGATCTGGAGCACGTAATCGGAACGTCATCCGGGGAATGCGGGATTAATGAGCTTGGCGGTCCCCGTGCGGAAGGTTCTGGGAGGGCCTGCTGGCGCGCATGTTTGCCGGTACGGTGTCGCGGCGCGCAACAAGGGGGGCCCGATCTCGAGGAGGGGGGGATCCAGACGGTGTTTGGGCGCCCTTGCGCAACCGGACGCGCGCCCCATTTCTCAACCATCCCCAGAACAGACTAAAGTGAAGCAGACAACCTCTGACAAATTGTCAGTAGAGATCAAGGCCTGGTCAATGGCTGGGCACGTCCGCTGAGAGATGACAATTCGTCAGTTCGCCATAAAGTCTCTACCCATCGCGTTTTTCCCTTTGCAATTCCCGTCCCTTGTTGCGCAGCAGCATGGATTTCCTATTCACGGCGTGCTCAAGCTGGTGTTACCGTCACCAAAATGAATTACGAATGCCGATGACGTTGGGGAGAGCACGATATGCGGTATGGGACTTGGGGGCGCGGTGTCGCTTGGACGGCATTGGGGACTGTCCTTGCGGTGACGCCGGTGTGGGCCCAGGAGGGGAGCGACGTCGACGAGCCAACCGGTTCGCGCGGCGTCGAAGTCATGACGGTCACCGCACAGAGGACCGAGGAATCGCTGCTCGATGTGCCGATCGCGGTCACGTCCCTTGACGCGGAGTCCCTTGACGCACGGCAGATCGAGACGTTTTCGGACATTCAGTTCAACACGCCGAACCTCTCCTTCACGAAGGGCAACTTCACCGGTTCAAACCTTCAGATCCGGGGGATCGGCTCCACCCTGGTGGCGACTTCGGCCGATACGGGCGCGAGTATCCACGTCAACAACATCTTCCTACAGAGCCCCCGCCTGTTCGAAACCGAGTTCTTCGATGTGCAGCGGGCGGAAATTCTGCGCGGGCCCCAGGGTACGCTGTTCGGCCGCAACGCCACGGGCGGTGTGGTTAATGTAATTACCGCGCGGCCGGAGCTTGAAGATTTCGGCTTCAACGTGAACGCCGAGTACGGCAATTTCGACCACATCCGGGTCAAGGGTCATGTGAACATTCCCATTGTTGAGAATGTGCTCGGTGTCCGGGTTGCTGGCCTTTATCTGCAGCGTGACGGCTATTCGGAAAACATCTTCAATGGCCAAGACGTGGATGGCCGCGATCAATTTGCTATTCGCGGGTCGATCCGCTGGACGCCCTCGGAACGCACCACGCTCGACATCGTGGCCTCCTATTACGAAGAAGACAGCGACCGGGTCCGCTCCGCAAAGCAGTTGTGTAATCGTGACCCCAGCGGCGTACTTGGCTGTTTGCCCGACACGCTGGAGTTTGAAACCACGAATGGCAACTCCACTCTGGCCGGCGTTCTGACGTCGGACCTGGTTCTCGGGCCGCTCGGCCTGCAGCCGTTCTTTGGCCCTGGCGGCGGGGCGAACGCCTTCAATCCGCCGGATCTCAGACAGGTCAATCTGGACTTCCAGCCGATTTACAATTCGGACGAAACCTTTGTGATGGTGTCGTTCATCCAGGATCTGACGGACACGCTCACATTCTATGTGGAAGGCGGCTATCAGAACACGCTTGTGTCCTCGAACCAGGATTACAACTCCATATTCAGTAACGAACCGGCTGTCCTGCCGGCAGCGTTCCCGGTGGCGTTTCCGAATGCCTTCGCAGCCTTGTATTCCGACGGGTTATTCCCGATCTCGGCGGTGGATGACACCAATACGGGCGTTGTCGGTGGAAACATCCTGAGCCGGGACGCCTTCCTGGAAGGCTACGACCGGTCTTCGGCCGACTCCGAACAATTCAGCATCGAAGGTCGCCTGCAGTCCAACTATGAAGGTCCGCTGAACTTCCTGCTCGGCGTCTACTATCTCGATTTTGAGACAGAGACGAACTATAACGTGGTCGCCAATCAGCTCGACTATTTCTCGGTCGTCGGCGCTGGCGTGGACGGTCTTGGTCTTGTGGCGCCCTATTTCAACAGTGAAACCGACCGGTACCAGCTCAAGTCGCTCGCCTTCTTCGGGGAGGCCTACTATGACCTCACTGAGACCCTGAGCGTCACGGGCGGTATCCGCTACACCATCGACGACAAGCGGCTGCGCGACCGGCAGCTCCTGCTCGATACGGCCGTGCCGCTCGGGACACCGGATGCGTCGGGCGCGCTCGCGGGGGTGGACAAGGATCCCCTGACTCCAGGCATTCAGGAATTCCGCGAGGCTGACGTGACCTTCCAGGAAGTCACGGGCCGCTTCGTGGTTCAGTGGCAGCCGGAAGTCAGCTTCACGGACTCCACGACGATCTATTTTTCCTACTCGCGCGGTTTCAAGAGCGGTGGCATCAACCCGCCGATCGATCCGGCGCTGTTCCCGGGCACGGAATCGAACTTTGCGCCCGAGTTCGTGAATGCCTACGAAATCGGAACCAAGAATGCCCTGTTCGACAATCGCCTCCAGGCCAGCCTGACCGGCTTCTACTACGACTACACCGGTCTGCAGGTCTCGCGGATCGTCAACCGGACCTCGGTGAACGACAATATCGATGCGCGGATCTGGGGGATCGAGGGCGAATTCTTTGCTGTGCCCACGGACAATTGGCAGTTCAACCTGTCCATGTCCTACCTGAACACCTCGATCATCGAGAGCGCCATCGTGGACGGCCGGGACCCGACCCAGGGCTCCGCCGACGTGACCCTGATCAAGGACATCTCCAACGCCGCCAACTGCGTGGTGGAGCATAACGGTGCCGGGGACCTGATTTCCTCGGGCGCGGCCGATGCCTTGAATGCCGCCGGCATCCCCTTCATCCCCGCGGCGACGCCGGGCATCGCCTTTGCCGGCTTCGGCGTCTGCGAAGCGCTCCAGGCCGGCTTCGGCGCATTGGGTCTGCCTTACACGGTGAGCGACGGCGTGGCCGCCGACCTTGACGGCAATGAGCTGCAGAACTCGCCGAATTTCACCATGAATATCGGCGGTCAGTACACGCACTTCTTCGAGGTGAACGGGACCGAACTGTCCCTCGAAAGCCGGGTTGATTACTACTACCAGACCAGCTTCTTCGCCCGGATTTACAACCGTCCGATCGACGAAATCGACGCCTACGGCAACTTGAACCTTCAAATGACGCTGTATGGTCCGGACCGGGACTGGTATCTGCGCGGTTTCGTGCAGAACCTGGCCAACAGCGATCAGATCACGGGCCACTATTTCACGGACCCGTCCGCGGGCAACTTCACGAACGTCTTCGTGCTCGAGCCGCGGCTGTACGGTGTGGAAGTCGGCTACACGTTCTGATCGGACAATTCCATCGATCTGTCAGACCCCGCATGGTTCGCCCATGCGGGGTTTTCTGTGGGAGCGCGGTGCGGACCGGGTTGGGCGTCCCTGTCAGACCTCCAGCGGCGGTGCCAGTTCCTCGACCCCGTCCGGGCCAGCACCCCAGGAAAAGCAGGTCAACCGGTTGGTATGGCAGGCCGGGCCCTTCTGCTCGATCTGCATCAGGATCGTGTCGCCGTCACAATCGAGGCGAAACGCCCGCAGCCTTTGCCCATGCCCGGACGTCTCGCCCTTGCGCCACAGTTTCTGGCGCGAGCGGGACCAGTAGCACACGCGACCGGAACTCAAGGTCTCCATCACGGCCTCCTTATTCATCCAAGCCATCATGAGCACGAGCCCGCTGGCGGCATCCTGCGCGATGGCTGGCACCAGCCCGTCGCCATTGAAGGCAAGCGCATCGACGACGCGCTGGATGGCCTGCGGGCTCGGGGCCGTCCAGGTCGCATCCTGGAGGGCCGCCGGCTCGGGGGCGGTGCGCGGGGGGGCATGGGGATCGGCCATGGGAACGGTCTCCAAAGAGCCGGCGCGGTTGGGCGCGCGGCCCGAGTTTTGCTTGACTGAGCCTGACGGGGCGTTTGAGGTCAGGTGAGGGCGGAGTGTGTTGAATGGCAAGGGGGCCCGGACGGCCGGTGTGCGCCGTGCCGCGCCGCAAGGTTGGCGCCGGACGATCGGCAAACGCAAGCACGGGGGCTTACCACGATCACGCCTTATCCGTGCCCCAGACTGATCGTTCGGCGGGTGGGGGCACTTCCCCTGGCCTGCCGCCGCCGGCTCGACGGCGCCGGCCTCGTCATGGTATGTCCTTGGCTTTAAAGGTATAACGCAAAGGCGTCGGGTCGTGATTATTTCTCATAAATACCAGTTCATCTTCATCAGGACCCGTAAGACTGCCGGGACCAGTGTGGAGATCACCCTGTCCCGGTATTGCGGCCCCAAGGATGTCATCACGCCTCTGGGGCCGGACGAGGAATATGTCCGGCGTGATCTGGAAATCTACCCGCGCAACTACGCGCGGTGGCCGTTGAGCATGATCACCGGGAGCGCCTTAAATCTGCACCGCTATCCGATGCGCACGGGCCAGCTTGTGGCGGGGCTCGGCGGGCGCCGCTTCACGCCCTACATGGCCGCCAAAGACATTCAGCGCCGGGTGCCGCAGGATATTTGGAACAGCTATTTCAAATTCACCATTGAGCGCGATCCGCTCGACCGGTTGATGTCGCTCTATTACGGCGATCTGGCCCAGGATCGGGTGCGCACCCTGGAACGGTTCATGGCGCGCCCTGCCTTTGACTCCAATTTTGAGCTCTACGCCGTCGACGGGCAGGTCGCCGTCGACCGCGTGCTGCGCTTTGATCGTCTGCGCGAGGAGCTCCAGGCGGTCTGTGCCGAAATCGGACTGCCCTATGACGGCTGGTTGCCCCGGGCCCGCGCCAGCAACCGGCGCAACAAGCGCAACTGGCGGGACCTGATGGACGCCCAGCAGCTGGAGCGGGTGCGCACCGAATTCATCCGTGAATATCGCGTTCTGCAGGCCCTTGGCGCGCCGATCCCGCGGGAGATGCTGCCCCTGCCCGGCATGGAGGGTATGGCGGGCGCGCCCGGCTACGGAACGGGCGCCGGGCCCCTCTCTCAGGGTGTTTTCGATACGGGCACCCACGTGGCGCAGGCCCCGGCCCAGGCCTATGACTTCAACACGCCGGCGGGCGGGCCGGGCGATGTCTCGGCGCCGGCCTACGGTACCGGCGCCTATGACGTGCCAGCCTATGGCGATCCCGGCGCATCCACTGCCCCGTATCCGCTCCCCGGGGAGCAAGGCGTTACGCCCCCAGGCGCGGGTACGCCGGACTGGATGCGGCCGAACCATATGGATCCGGGCCACGGAGCCACGGCGCCCCATGGCGAGGATGCGGCGCCCCCATGGATGCAGACCCAAAATACCCGGCCGTCCCAAGGCGAGGCGGCCGCGCCCGCCCACGGGTCCTTTGGCGAGGCCGCCGACCAGGACGATCAGCAGCCCTATACTGGCAATCCGGCGCCGTCCGTCGATCCCCTGGCGGATGTTCTGGCCGAAATCCGCGCCGGACTGGCACGCGAGCAGACGGGCGGCTCGGCAGGGGGCCAAGGCGCGGCCCAAAGTCAGGCCTTGTCCTATTCCGAGACAGGCGGCTATAGCGCTCCGGCAGCGGGACAAGGCGAGGCGGGCGATGGCTATCCTTCCTCCGATCCTTATGCCCAGGCTGATCCTTACGGCACGGCGGAGCCCCATCACCAAACCGAGCCTTATGCCCCGGCCGAGCCTTATGCCCCGGCCGAGCCTTACGCCCCGGCCGAGCCTTACGCCCAAGCCGAACGCCACGCGACGCCGGCCGCCCAGGCCCCATTTGATCTGACGACCCAGGCCGACTCCCCTGAGCACATGCCGCCCGGCGATCGGGGAATGGTTGCCGATGCGGCCCCGGCGGAACCGGTGGCGCACGACCAGGCCTTGCCCGAACAGGGGGCACCCGAACCGGTTTGGGAGCAGGGTCAAGAGGCCCCGGCAGCGCCGGTCGGGTGGACGGGTGTGGGCGCGTCAGACGGGCCGCACACTGTTCAATCCAATGCCCAAGACGCAGGGGCGCACCCGGCCAGCGACGTCGCCTCTCCCCAGGAAACCGTGCCGACCCCTGGCCGTCCGTCGCCGGATGACGGGCTCGATCCCCAGGATCTTCTGTCGGCCGTGAAGGCGATCCGCCTTGCCCGCGCCGCCGGCGCCGAGGCCCCGGCCGATCCGGCGCCCCTGGCGCTCCATGCCGGTGCCCGCGCCGCCATGGCTGCGGCTGCCCCAGACCAAGCGGTGCAGGATTTTGCTGCGTCCGGCGCCCCGGACGCGCCCTGGAGCGATCCTGCTTCGGCCTCTCTCGATGCTCCGGCCGCGCATGGCTCAGAGCCCGTGGCCGGCACACCGTCTGGCGTGGAGGGCGCTGGCCTCGCCGCCGATGCGGGCCTGGCCACCCAGGTCGCGGCAGCGCAAACCGGTAGCCCTGCGACCGATCCGCGGCCGGACCAAGACGTTGCAAGCATTCCCCCGGCCGCCGAGGCGCCGGCGGATGCGGCAGCACACGTCCCCGCATCCCAAGTCCCGGCCGCCCGACCCGAGGCCAAAATGCCTTCGGCGTTCCACGCGCGCCTGAAGGCGGAAATCGAGCGGTCCCTGCGCGGAGCCCTCAGCGAAGCGCTCCTCGCACGGAAAATCGAAAAAGTCTTGAAAGACAAGGTGGGCGACGCCGGCGAGGCGCCAGAGCCAGAACCAGAGCAAGCGGCCGATGCGGCCAATCCAGTCGGCGCACAAACGCCTGATGAGGTGGCGGTTGCGGCGCCGGTGGGCGAGCCCGCACCGGTCCTCGCGGCACCCCTGACGCCGGCTGTCGAGAGCGGGGTGCCCGACGCGGATGCCGCCACGAGCACGGACCATGTGCCGGCCGATCCCACGGTGTCCGCGCCGCAAACCACGCTGCCCGCCGCACCGGCGCAGACAAGCCCGGCGGCACTCGGCACGAATGGCAAGACGCCGGCCACGCCGATGGAACCGCCCGCCTGGCTCGACGATGACGATTGGTCCTGGCTGCCGGAGATTCCGGGGCGTGTCCACAAGGGCCCGTCGGATCGTCAATTATCCTGATCCGTCTTAAATTCGTCGCGGCGGGCCTTTTCTCAAATCGGCCCGCCGCGCGCCGGCGTCAGCGCTGCGGGCTTGGCCCGTCCCGCGTCACGGCCGCCATGTCCGCGCGTTCCGACAGGTTTCGGTAACCCTGCACAATGGCTTCGCGCAGGGCCTTGACCAGCGCCAGTTTGATCACCTCGATGGTCGGCCCGCCCACCACGCTGATCGCCACCCGGCTGATGACCTCCTCAAGCGTATTCAAAAAGCCCTTGTCCTGGGCCGTTGCCGCCTTCTTGGTGGCTTCGATGAAGGCCGTCAGGCGGGTTTTGAATTCTTCGCAGGTCTGCTCGAGCGCTTCGCGATAGACCGGGTCAAGACGATCAAGATCGGGGCTTTTGTCGGCCGGTGCAGAGGCATGGAACGCCGCCGCTACGGGCCATTCGGGCGCCTCAATTTCCTTGTCGAGGCCGCCGAGCAGGGGGACGATGCTGAAGCTGTTCCCCTCGCGCGCCGTCAAGTCGGTCCAGGTCTTTTTATCCGCCGACGCAAGCCGGTGCCGGATCAGCGGGTGATCCTTGGGCAGCTTGAAATAGTTGTGCAAAAAGGCCTGACAGTTACGCCGACCCAGGAAGAAATCATGGCGTCGGAAATTGGCGTGCACAAAGCCCATGAAGGTGCCGACCTCCCCGCCCGTGATCGCCTTGTCGCCCGACAACGCGCCCCGGGCCGGCGCCACGAGGAACCGGTGGGGCTGGCTTTCCTGCATTGCCGCGATCAGGTCTTCGGTCTGGAAGCGCGACTGGCCGAGCAAGGCTCCCACCAATTGCCCCGCAACGGTGAGGAAGGCCAGGCGATCCTCATCGGGTTCGCCCGTCCCGGTCTGCGCGTCGTCATTGCGCGAGCCGGGCAGGCCGGGCAGGCCGCGAACATCCGTAAAGGGATCGATCATCACGATGGCGTGGTTCAGGTGCTCATCGTCGGTGAAGCCTTCGAGGGCGGCAATGCGCGCAAAATCCTGCTCCAGAAGACCCAGGGGCTCGTTGTTCATCACGCCGCCGTCGACGGCAAAGAACTCATGCACGGGTTCGGGGCGCGGTTCGCTGTTGGTGTCGGGCCAAACGCGCACCGTCTCGATGCCGTCCACCGTGCGTGCAAGACCCTGGTGCGCCGCCAGATCATCGAGGCGCCGGTCATAGACGGCGCTCGGGTTCGACAGGTGCCGGGCCTCCAGAACAATCGGAAAGGAACTCGTCGCAAGGGCAGCCCGGACGAAAAAGCTCCAGCTGTCGCGCCTGCCCACCAGGTCCATGGGGCCCTCCTCGATGGTGCGCGTCAAGGGCAGGCGCACGGCCAGATCGTCAAAGGGCGTGTCGGTCTTCGGCGCGAATACGGGAACTTCGAAGGTGATATGGTCCGCATGGCGCACATAGACATGGTCCTTGCCGGCCAGGGACTGGAAACGCACCCCGTGCGGTACGCCGCGCAGATTCGTAACCGTCAGATGGAGGGCAAAAGGATCGGCAAGCCAGTCCCGGCCCCGCTGATCTTCGCCCGTGCGCGGCGTGATTTCCGGTTCCGGGTTGCGGCTGCGGGCGGTGCGAAAATCGATAACGCCCTCGGCGATTTTGGTCAGGCGGCTGCTGTCGAGGACCGACAGAACGTCCTTTTTCGTCGGATTGTCGGCGATGCTTCCAGTGTTTTTGTCCTGAGGCAGATCGTTCGTACCGAGGAACTGGGAGATGTCCAGTTCGTTGACCCAGGTATGATAGAACGGATTGAGGTTCCATTTGGACCGATCACCATCCGCCCGGGCCGGCGGATAGGAAAGGTCGGCGGTGGCGGCAAGGATCGAGGCACAGATGCCGCCCGCCGACGCGCCCGCCACGCTCGAGATCTGCACGTCGAGTGCCGGGACTTTAACGCCGTCATGGTCCGTTCCCTGATGACGGGCCCAGGTGTCGAGCGCCTCGATGAGAAAATCGACGACGCCGGCTGAATAGGCGCCGGCGGAGGTCCCGCCCGCCAGGGCAAGACCGATCTGAAATTTCGGATGTGCAGACATGGGTGTTTCCCTCCAGCCAGACCATTCCCTTCACCGCCTATCAGACTAGCGTGAGTCCGTGGCTGTTGTGTGTTCCCCGCATGCCGGCCGGGGCACAGGGGGCTAAAGGGACGTCAGTACAAAGAGGCTTATGGCATAAACGGCGATAATGCCGACGCTTTCAAAGCCGATATTCCCGATCCCCTCGCGTTCGCGCAGCACCAGTCCGAGCAGGAGGATGCCCGTCATCAAAATGGCGGTGACCAGAATGAAAATCTGGCTTTGGCCGATGGCATGGTAGATCGAGCCTTCGCGATAGGCGATGTCGGAGAAGGCGATAAACAAAACGTCGAAGGTGTTGCCGCCCACGATGCCAGAGACCGCAAGGGTCAAGGCCCCCCGGCGGACAGCGACAATGGTCGTCACCAGTTCCGGCAGGGACGTGGAGATGGCCGTGAACAGCGTACCGATGATCGAGGCGTTCAGGGCGGTCCGGTCGATGATGGCGCCGCCCGTTTTGGCGATGAAAAAGCCGGCCACGGCCACGATGACGCCCAGGGCGAGGATTGAAAGACCAAGGCGCCCGGCCGTGCGCGCGCCTGCTGGGGGTTCTTCAGGCTCGTCCGTGCGGGTCTCATCGGTCCGGCGCGGCGCCCACATGGGAAAGCGGTGGGCCCGTGCGGTCATGCGCAGGCCGAAAAGATAAATCGCCGGCAGAATGAGCGTGGCCGGATGAACGGCAAAAACCGTCACCGCCGGGGCGGTTGCGGCCGCGAGCGCCATGCCCAGGAGCACGATTAAGATGCAGCCGCTGATGAGATTTTCCACCGAGGCCGCCGCATGCTCCAGATTGACCCGGCGATAGGTGATGTCCGCCACGGCGAGGAAGACGGTCTGCGCTGCGATGCCGCCCACGGCGTTCGAAACGGCGAGTTCCGCGCGCCCATCGCTGGCCGCCACAATGGACGTGACACTGCCGGCGAGCGACGTCATGGCTCCAAGAAGCACCGCGCCGGTGATGGCCTCGCCCCATCCGCAGACATCCGCGAAACGGTCGGCAAGACGGGTCAATTGCGTGCCTGCAACGAGAATGACCGCGCCCGCGCCGGCAAAGAGGAGCACGATCGCGGTCAAAGACCACTCGGTGGGATCCATGGGAGGCCTCAGGGCTTGTGCGGCGCTCAAGGGGCGGAGCGCTCCGGACAGGGCAGGGGCGGCGTGCGTCCTGCCGGCACCCCTTGCGATCACAAACGGCGTATGCTCGTCGGATCGATCCGGAAGCGGACCAGCGGCCCCAGTTTTTCAAGCTCGCCCGTCACCTCAACGGGCTCACCCACATAGGACAACACCGCAGGGGGGATGGCCGCTCCATTGGGACCGGCGAGCAGGGCGTTTGAAAGCCCCTCTTCGTGTCGCACCACGAATTGGGGTGGGACCCCGCCGATGATGCACAAGGTGGCGCAGGCCTTATGGGTCTTGCCGTAGCCGGGTTTCATGACGCCCAGGAAACATTTGCTGTCGATGATCTCTCCGCGCAGGGTCCGCGTGCCCAGCGATCGCGGACGTGGCGGCTTGCGCGCCACATCGTCGAGCCCGGTCACGGCCTTGTTCCCGTCGATGAATTCGATCGCTGTTTCCCCGTCACGCTCAATGAGGAAGCCTTCCACCAGGATCCGGCGCCCGTCGAGCCCGCGCACCCGGTCCACCACGCCCTGCTTGCCCGTGGACATCAGCGGCGCGGCCTTCGGCACGCCGGTATCGTCCGTGTAGAACAGGGTCGGGTAGGGCACATTGTGCAAAAAGCCCTCGAATTGCCGCGCATTGTCGGCAAGCCACTGGCCCCTGCCCGGCGCCCGCTGGTCACCGGCGATGATCAGGGCAAGCCCGACCGTCATGCCCATCAAGACCGCGACAATAATGGCGAGCGGCAGGACGAGCCCCTTTGGGATCGGGGCAAATCCGATGAAGAAGGGCGGCTCCGTTTCGGGCGTCTGGCTCATGGCGCTGTTCCTTGCGCGTTCCGGGCCGGTCTCATTGATCGGCGTTGTCGGGCATGGAGGAGGCGGCGATGACGGCCGGCTGCACCCGCGTGCCAGCGGCGAGCGCCACCGGGTGCACATAGACGTCACTGCCTTCGATCCGCACCCGGTAGGTGGCGATTTTCTCCGTATAGGGCGGGGGAGAGCGGCCGTCTTCGGGGCGGTACTGGTAACCGTGCCAGGGGCAGGTGATGCAGCCGTCCACGATCCGCCCCTCGCCCAAGGGGCCGTTCTGGTGGGCGCAGACATTGCTCACCGCCGAAATATGGTCGCCGTAGCGGAAAATGGCGATGCTCTCACCGCCCAGCACGGGCACGATGCGCGCCCGGTTGTCCGGAATATCGGCCGCCGGGCCAACCCGGTGCCAGCCCTGGCCCTCCAGGATCTGGTGTCCGTCGGCGGACCACTGGCGTATGCCGGCTGCGATATGCAGTCCGCCCACGGTCAGGATGCCTGCCGCGAGGAGCGCCCAGTAAATGCCGCTGGGCTCGTCTTGCAAAACGCCAAGGGCAATGTGGACGCACAGGGCTGCGTAGGCCGGATAGACCAGCATGTGCAGGGCCTTCCAGACCGCCGGGCTGAGATTGGCAAGCCAGAAATCATGGCTCGTGGCCGCCATGACGAAGAGCACCAGAAAGGCGGCCACCCCGAAAACCTCAAAGGGGGTGGAGGCCACGGTGCTGTAGTCGGAACTGCTGGCGAAAATCGAGGCGAGGGGGCTGATCACGCCGAACCCGTGATACCAGCCGGTGGCGATGAGGACATGGAAGAAAGCAACGATAAAGGTCGCCACGCCGAAGTGCCGCCTGTTGTAGAGCAGGGGCAAAAAAACCGTGTTGAGGCGGGCGAGCGGACCGATCGACAAAATGATGGTCAGCATCAAGAAAGCGCAGGTGCCCAGCGCCCGGATGACCAGGATCGGGGCGGAAATGGTCTCTCCCGCCGGGACCGTGACCATGGAGACGGCAAAAAAGGCGGCAAGATAAAGCCCAATGCCACCGGCAAGGATCAGGTCATAGAGTTTCTTATAGGGGTTCCAGAGAACCAATTGATAGCCGACGGCCATGGGTCAGTCTCCTTAGCTTCCGTCAGGCATTGGGGCGGCGCGGGGCGGTCTCGCCGCCGGTCGGGGCCGTGAGGCCGCCGAAGCTCTCGGATGCCGGCACGACAGGGGGTGTCTTGCGCGCCAAGAACGCGAGCGCGAGGCCCGCCAAGGTCAGCGGCAAAACGATCAGCCAAATGATCACATGGCTTCGCCGGTGGGCCCGTTTCATCCTGCGCGCTCTCCTGTGCTGGCGTGCTCGCTGGCCCGGCGTCCACCCTTCATCCAGTGCACCGCGAGAAAGGGCCAAAGGGCCATGGCACCGGGAATGAGCAGGATGCGGACGGACAATTTTGCGCCCGCCGCGTTCGGATCGACCCGGCCAAGTCCCAGCGTGACGAAGGCCAGGGCAAAAAGAAGCCCGATGCCAAAGTATAGGCCAAGAAGCCCCAGTATTTCGCTTGCGCCTACCATGCCACCTCTCCCAGTCCGTGTGAGTCGGACCCTGCCTGACGGTTGAGTAGAACAACAAGGCCCAAAGCGTAAAGGCTCTGAAGCCAGGGGGACGCGGCGGCCAGCATGGTCGCGCGGTCCGGGGACGCGCCCAGCAGAACGAACAGACCGCCCGACTGGTCGCCGGCCACACAGTGCCCAAGGGCACCGGGCGCGAGGGCGATGGGCAGGCCCATGGCGCAGGCGAGCGCCAGATCCCGGCGACGGGTTCGGATGGCCCGTGCGCCCGCCAGCCCGATCAGCACCGCAAGGGCGCTCGACAGGGCGGCCTGAACGGGCGTGATGGCATAGGACCGTTCCACCGGCAGGCCCGCGGCCAGATCGAGCTCGAAGAGCGGGACTTCAGCCCAGGTGTCCCAGTCAAGGGGCGCTCCCAGTGCTGCAAGGCGCGCCATCGGCCACTCAAGGCGCATCTCGACCTGGCCCAATTCCATCTGGACAAGGGCCGCGGCGAGCAGACCTGGCAGAGCGAAAACGGCATAGAGCATTGCCGCGACCATGGCCGCCGTGAAGACGCGGTGCGTCGGGTCTTGCGCTGGATCCTGTCGGCGGCGCCGGGCCATCAGATCAGCTCCGCATCCTGGATAATCTCGATGAGGGACGGTCCCTTGGCCGCGAAAGCCTGCGCCATGGCGTTTTCCAGCGCGCTTTCGCTCGTAACCTTTAGCCCAAGACCGCCGCACAGGGTCGCGTAGTCCGCAAAGGAGGGATTGTGCAGGCTGGTTTGCCAGACCGGCCAGTGACCGGCGCGCTGCTCCTTGGAGATTTTGCCAAGCTCGCTGTTGTTCAGAAGGATATGGGTGATGTCCATGCCGTATTTCACGGCCGTGGTGAACTCGCCCATGTATTGGCCAAAGCCCCCGTCGCCGCTGATGGAGACGACCTTGCGGCCCGCCGGCCCGGGCGCAAGGCCCGCCTCCACGGCGGCCCAAGCGCCCATGGCGGCCGGAAAGGCAAACCCGATGGAGCCGAGATAGCCCGACATCAACACGGCCTGGTGTTTGGGCTCGAAATAGCGGCCGAAGGAGTAGGTGTTGTTGCCCACATCGACGGCGATCACGGCATCTTCCGGGATCAGACGGGTCAGGGCGTCGAAGATCCGGGCCGCCGACAGGCCCTTGCCGTGGTCATCGCCCAGGCGGCTTGCCTTTTCGGCGCGCCAGATGCGCCAGCGCTCGGCAATCTCGGGCCGCTGGTCCACTCGCTCCGGTGCCGGAGCAAGCCTAGCCGTCATCAGATCGGCCGTCACGCCCACCTCGCCCCAGACCGGGACGGCGACCGGATGGCTCTTGCCCAGGTGCGCGCGGTCGAAATCGCCCTGCACGATCGGTTTTTTGCG